>JBDSRF010000126.1:0-1824 GCA_039929445.1 Arachnia sp.
CGTGACCCCACTCGGTGAGGTCGTAGACCACCACCCGGGCCGGCTCCGGCAGCGTGACGCGCACGACGACGCCTGCATCTTCGAGGTCCTGCAGGCGTTGCGACAGGGGGGCGGGGCCGATGCCGGGGATGTCTCGTTGGATGTCGACGAAGCGTTTCGGCCCCAGCAGCAGTTCCCTCACCACGATGAGTGCCCACCGCTCACCGATGAGGTCCAGCGCGTGCGCCGACGCGCAGCCATCGTTGTAGGAGCCGTAGGACCTTCTCGCAGCCATGACTTCACTCTACTACTTGAAATGAAGTACTCACTACTGTTTCAATAGTCTCATGATGAAGCAACGAAGCTCTGACATCTGGCCCGCGGTGCACCTCGAGCGCCGGACCCTGGTCCGGGATCTGTCCTCCCTGACACCCTCCGACTGGGGCACCCCGTCGCTGTGCCCGGGGTGGGACATCCACGACGTCGTGGCGCACATCGTCGACACCGCCAAGACCACCCGGCTCGGTTTCGTACGTCGCATGCTGGCCGTCCGCTTCGACTTCGACAGGGACAACGCAGAGGGTGTCGCCCGCGAGAGGGCTGCCAGCCCGCAGGACACCCTGGCGGCACTGGAGGAGGTCCTCACTCGCAGCACCACTCCCCCGGCCCCGCTGGCCACCCGGCTCGTCGAGATGTTCGTCCACGGCGAGGACATCCGGCGGCCACTCGGGATCAGCCGGACCTACCCGCCCGCCCTGGTCGCCGAAGCTCTCGCATACCAGGTGGCGACAGGCACGAACATGGGCGGCGGCAAGGAACTGGCGCGGGGTTGGCGACTCGTCGCCTCCGACACGGAGTTCGTGTACGGCACAGGCCCGGAGGTGCGCGGGGAGGCCATCTCCCTGTTGCTGGCGGTCTCGGGGCGCCCCGTCGGGCCTGACGAACTCACGGGGGCCGGGTCCCAGCACTTCGTCGCCGGAACGACAACAGCGTCATGAGTGGCAGGGAGGGCGCGGACGGCACGGTGCTGGACATTACTTTCACGGCGGAGGTCATCGCGGACTCCAACAGCGGCTGGCTGTGCGTTCAGATGCCTGGCTCGGCCCGGGTTCTGGGCACGGGCAAGGCCGTCAAAGTCGGCGGCACCGTCGACGGCCACCCCTACGAGGCCACCATGCTTCCGGTCGGCGGCGGGACGCACATGATGCCGCTACGCGCCGCGTTCCGGAAACAGATCCAGAAGGGACTGGGTGACCACGTCATCGTGCATCTGACTCTTCGCCTGCCGTGAGCCATTGTTGTCTTGCGGCGCCCTCCGCCTTGATGCGGCAACTCATGGAGGCCGCCATGGCTGCGGAGACCAACGCGGTTCCAACGAGAACAGACCTCGCTGACGCGGTGACCCTGAGCTAGCTGGCCCTGGCTGTCACGCCGCGGGAGATGATGCTCGAGATTGCAACGGTGACCAGCGTCGTCCCCACCAGGAAGAGCACCCCACCCCCGACGATCGCGGCCTTGTCCATGCCGACCATCACGGTGATCATCATCCAGATGACCGCCGAAATCAGCCCCGCGATCAGTCCGCTTCTGACTTGTTCCCTCATGGCGATGCCCCCATCACTCTGAACAGCCACCGCGCCACAGCCTCGTGGTCCGGCAACCTCGGTTGCCATTAATACGTGGCAATATTACGCGCTTCGGGGTCAGGAGCGGGGCTCAGTCGCCGGTGGACGGCAGGCCGGGTTTGACGGGTTTGCCGGGGCCGGTCTGAACACTCTTCAACAGTTCCGCCAGGCGTATGAGGACGCCCTCTTTCTCGGAGGCGTACATCTGGGCGATGACGCC
>JBDSRF010000127.1:0-11264 GCA_039929445.1 Arachnia sp.
GGCGGTGCCCACCCCGCCCACGATGGCGACGCCACCGACGACGGCCGCGGCCACCACCTGGAGCTCGAGGCCCGTGCCTGTGACGGCACCCACGGAGTTGAAGCGGCTGGCGTACAGCACGCCCGCCAGTCCGACGAGTGCGCCGTTGGTGACGAATGCAGTGAACACGCGTCGGCCGACGGGGATGCCGTAGACGAAGGCGGCGTCGGGGTCGGACCCGATGGCGTACAGGTCGCGCCCGGAACGGCTGTAGCGCTGGAACAGGGTCACCACGGCGATGACGATGATTGCGATGATGGTGATGATGGGGATGCCGAGGAACAGGCTCACGCTCAGGTTCCCGAAGGCATCCGGCCGGTCGCCGGCGAAGTACTGGGTGGAGGCCGCCCACCAGCTGTTGACGCCCCGGAACACGTACAGCGTGCCGAGCGTGATGACCATGGCCGGCACCCGCGCCGTCGTCACCAGCAGACCGTTGATCGCGCCCAGTCCAGCGCCCATCGCGATCCCGGCCCCGAACACCACGATGATCGGGATGGACGGATACGTGGCGAACAGGGTGCCCGTGAGGAACGCCGTCAGTCCGAGGGCGGAGCCGACGGAGAGGTCGACGCTCCTTGTGGAGATGATCAACGCCTGGCCGGCGGCCATGATCATCATGATCGTGGCGTTCAGCATCAGGTCCTTGAGCCCCTGGGGGGCGAGGAAGCGGGGATTGGCCAGATAGGTGAACAGCACCAGTAACAGCAGGGCGAGGACGACGGGGGACTCCCGCTTGCTGAGCAGGCTGCGGGGGCTCCACCGGCGGCGCGCCGGGGCACTCGCCGCAATGTCGGCGCGGGGGAGTGCGGTCTGGGTGTCGGTCACGATGCTGCCGCCTTCGCATGGTCCGTTGCTGCCTCGATGATGCGCTCGGGTGTGGCCTCGGCCCGGGGGAACTCGGCGGTGATGGCGCCCTCGCACATGACGAGCACCCTGTCGGCCATCCCCAGCACCTCGGGGAGCTCGGAGGAGATCATCAGGATCGCCACCCCGTCCACGGCCAGTTGTGACAGCAGGCGGTGCACCTCGGCCTTGGTGCCGACGTCGATGCCACGGGTCGGCTCGTCGACGATCAGAAGTTTCGGCGCGGTGGCGAGCCACTTCGCCAGGACGACCTTCTGCTGGTTGCCGCCCGAGAGCGTGGCCACGCTGTTGTAGGGGCTGGAGCTCTTCACCTGCAGCTTCCGGCCCCACTCGGCCGCCACCTCCGCCTCCTTGCGGGCGTTGATGATGCCGAACCGCGCGAGTCCGTCGCGCAGCGTGAGCGCTGTGTTGCGCAGGACGGAAAGTTCCATGACTAGGCCCTGCTTGCGGCGGTCCTCGGGGACGAAACCCATGCCACCGCGGATGGCGGCCATGGGGTGGCCGGGCTTGAGTCGCTTGCCGAGCAGGGTGACCGTGCCGGAGTCGATGGGGTCGATGCCCATCACCGCCCGTGCCACCTCGGAGCGGCCGGCCCCCACGAGGCCCGAGAGTGCCACGATCTCCCCGGCCCGGACGCAGAACGAGATGTTGCGAAAGACGCCGTCCCGGTTCAGGCCCTCGACCTCCAGGACGGGGGCGCCCACCTCCGCGTCGAACTTGGGGAAGAGTTGGTCGATGTCGCGGCCCACCATGTCGCGCACAATCTGCGACGGGGTGGTCTCCGGGATCATGCGGGTGGTGACGTAGCGGCCGTCGCGCATGACGGTCACGCGGTCGCACAGGCTGAAGATCTCCTCCATGCGGTGCGAGATGAACATCAGCGCGGCCCCCTTGTCGCGCAGGGACCTGGCAACGGCGAAGAGCCGGTCCACCTCGTGGCCGCTGAGCGCCGCGGTGGGCTCATCCATGATCAGGACGCGGGCCTCCAGGGAGATGGCCTTGGCGATCTCGATGATCTGCTGGTCGGCGATGGAGAGCCCCTCCGCCAACCGGTCGGGGTCGATGGGGACCCCGAGCGCCTCGAAGATCGCCGACGCGTGGTCGCGCATCAGTCGGTGGTCGATCATCCCGAAGCGACCCCGGGGCTGGCGGCCTATGAAGATGTTCTCGGCCACCGTGAGGTCCGGGAACAGCGTCGGTTCCTGGTAGATGACGGAGATGCCGGCGGCCCGCGAGTCGGCCACGGTGGCGAACGACACCGGCTGCCCCTCGATCTCGAAGTCGCCGGAGTCGCGGTGGTGGAGACCCGCCAGGATCTTCACCATCGTCGACTTGCCCGCGCCGTTCTCCCCGGCCAGCGCATGGATCTCGCCGGCGTACAGGTCGATGCTCCCGTCGGCCAGGGCGACCACCGGACCGAAGGTCTTGACGGCGTTGCGCAACGAGATCAGTGGCTGTTTGCCGGGGTCTTCCACCTGTGCACCTCCACGATGAGATGAAACGATTCATGCTTGTGTGATGATAGAAACACAGCAGAGTGAAACGTGTCAATGGCAGGGGCGGTATCGAGTCCCTATCGAGACATTTCGGACACTGGTGATCCGAGGGAACCGGCTGCGCGCTAGGTTGCGCTGGGCCACATGACAGGAGGACTGCATGGCAAGGCGAAGTGATGCGGCAGGAATCAAGGACGTCGCTCGGCTGGCGGGAGTCTCTGTCGGCACCGTCTCGAACGTGTTGAACAAGCCCGCAGCCGTCTCGGCGGAGCGTCGAGCGCAGGTGGAGCGCGCCATCGAGCAGCTCGGATACGTGCCCAATGTTGCAGCGAGGCAGCTGAAGGCGGGCGTCAGCCGTGCGGTGGGCCTGGTGGTGGTGGACACGCAGAACCCCTTCTATGGCAGCATCGCGCTGGAGGCCGAGGAGGCCGCGGAGGAGCTCGGGCTTGGTCTCTTCGTGGCCAACAGCCACCGCCGCCACACCAAGGAGGAGTTCTACCTCTCCCAGTTCGAGCAGCAACGTGCCCGCGGTGTCCTCGTGACCCCTGGCAGCTCCGACCTGGGGCGTCACCGGGCAGTGGTCAGGCGGGGGACCAGTGTGGTGCTCGTGGACGCGGTCGACCACGACGACGAGTTCTGCACCGTCTCGGCCGACGACTTCCATGGCGGCTACCTGGCCATGAAACACCTTGTGGACATGGGACGACGGCGCATCACCGTCATCGGGGGCCCGCCCCAGTTCCGGCAGATCGGTCGTCGTCATGCTGGCGCCCTGCAGGCGGCATCCGAGTCCAGCGGCGTCGAACTCCACTACGTGGCTCCGCCGGAGATGAGCATCCTCGCCGGACGCGCGGCAACCGAGGAGATCGTCGATTCGGGCCGCGGACGCCCCGACGCCATCTTCGCCATGAACGACCTCCTGGCCATCGGCGCTCTGCAGGCGCTGGTCATGAGCCGCCATATCGAGGTCCCCGGCGACATCGCGCTCGTCGGGTACGACGACATCGACTTCTGCGCGAACGCCGTGGTGCCCATCACGTCCGTCCGCCAGCCGAGCGGGGAGATGGGGCGACGGGCCATCGAGTTGCTCGAGGCCGAAATCCTCGAAGGCGCGGAGCATCTCCACCGGTGCGTGGTGCTGAAGCCGGAGCTCGTCGTGCGGGAGTCGACCGCCGGCAAGTGACCCCGGGTGCCCGCGAAATGTCGGAAGTGCTGCGCTGTGACTGGTCCAGGGTGCTACGTTTTGTGAATCGTTTCAGATTGGGGTGGGCATGCCGACGACGATGGCCGCAGTGGACCTCGGGGCCTCCAGCGGCCGCGTGCTGGCAGGCACCCTGTCCGATGGGCGAATCACGCTCGCAGAAGCCGGACGGTTCCCCAACGGTCCCGTCGAGGTGCCCACGGCGCGCGGCCCGCGCCTGCACTGGGATGTGCTGCGCCTGTGGGAGGCCGTCACGCTGGGATTGCGGACCGCCGCGCACGACATCGGGCCACTGCAATCCGTGGGCATCGACACCTGGGCCGTGGACTACGGACTCCTGGACGAGGGTGGTGAGCTCCTGGGGAACCCGGCAAGCTACCGGTGCCACCGCACCGCCGGCGTGGCCGAGCAGTACTTCACGGAGGTCTCCTCCCAGGAGATGTACGGGCGGGTCGGCGTGCAGGTGCAGCCCTTCAACACCATCTTCCAGTTGCTGGCCGAGCCGCCGGAGCGGTTGGCCCTGGCGCGGCGACTCCTGCTCATGCCGGACCTGTTGGGTCATTGGCTGACCGGTCGCAGCGTCACCGAGGTCACGAACGCCTCCACCACCGGCCTGCTCGATCCCGTCGCCAGGGCATGGCACCCCCACATGATGCAGTCCCTCACGGATGGGTGTGGCCGGGACGTCAGCGGCCTGCTGGGCGAACTCGTCGAACCCGGAACCATTCTGGGCCCCATCCGGGCGCCGGGTCTGGGCCTCACCACTGCGTCGGGGACGCCGACGCCCGTGGTCGCCGTGGGTTCGCACGACACCGCCTCCGCCGTCGTCGCGGTGCCGGCGCAGCGCGACGACTTCGCCTACATCTCCTGCGGCACGTGGTCGCTCGTGGGTCTGGAGCTCGATGCACCGGTCCTGACAGCGGACGCCCTCGGTGCCAACCTCACCAACGAGCTCGGAGTGGACGGGACCGTGCGGTTCCTCAGGAACGTCATGGGATTGTGGGTGTTCAACGAGTCCGTTCGCACCTGGCGTGCACGGAGGATGGACGTGGACGTCGCGGGACTGGTGAGCGCCGCAGCCGCGTGCGAGCCGCTGCGCACCGTCATCGACATAGACGACCCTGCCTTCTTCCCGGCGGGCGACATGCCCGCCCGCATCGTGGAGGCCGCGCGGCTCACGGGTCAGCCCCAGCCCCGCGACCCCGCCGAGACGGCCCGCTGCATCTTCGACTCGCTGGCTCTGGCGTACCGGCGCTCTCTGCGTCGCGCGGCCACGGTCGCAGGGCGCGACATAGGCGTGGTGCACATGGTGGGGGGCGGGGTCCAGAACGACCTCCTCTGCCAACTCACCGCCGACGCCACGGGCCTGACCGTCGTGGCGGGGCCCGTCGAGGCGACGGCACTGGGCAGCCTCGTGGTCCAGGCGCGCGCCATCGGCGCCATCCACGGTGGCCTCGCGGAGCTGCGGGCGTTGGTCCGGGCCTCCAGCGACCTCGTCACCTACATCCCGGCCGCGGGCGCCGAGGCCACATGGAATGGCGTCGAGAGACGCCTGTTCTGACGGGCGTGGTCAGGCAGTCGCGGCCACGGAGCGGCTGTAGGCCTCCGCCTCCCAGTCCTCGATGAACTTCCGCTCGTGCTGGTCCATCACGCGGACGCTGCCGATGCGGTCCGCGTCGCGCGCCATGCGCAGGGCGTCGCGGTAGGTGTCGAGGGCGTTGCGGGCGGCCCGGTCCGAGTCACCCACGGCAAACGCGGCCACCTGGGGGATGACGGCAACGACGGGGGAGCGGCCGTGGGTCACGCCGAAGTGTGAGACCCGCTCGGCGACCGTGCCCGCGTCGTCGTCCTCGCGCAGCAGAACCGGCAGGGAGCCCGCGTAGACGATCTGGTCCGGAATCATCGGTCCGCGCGACACCGGTCCGGCTGAGGGTGCGGTGCTGGCGGCGATGAATGCGTCGGCGTCCCAGACGACGGTCCGCGAGTCGGTGGCGACGCGGAAGTGCTCGGACAATGCGTCCCATGCGGGAGCCGGGCCTGTCATGCGCTCAGCTGTGGCGGCTCCCTGTTCTTCGTCAGCAACCGTGTTGGCGATCGCGTCCATGATGGTGGAGGTGAGCCAGGTGGTGCGTTCCATCACCTGCTCGAAGGTGTTCCCGGACACGATGATCCCGTGGTTGCCCAGCATCGTGATGCCGGGGGCGTGACGGCCGGTGTGGCTCTCGAACTCCACCCGGGCCGCTGCGATGCCCCGTGCCAGCGGGATCCCGGGGTCGATGTAGTCCACCCACAGCGCCTCGTCGCCGAGCAGCTCCTCGGTGAGTTGCCTGCCGTTCTCGTTGCAGGTGACGGCGTTGGCCACCAGGGGGTGCAGATGGATCACCAGGGGGTCGGCGATGAGGGCGTGGAAGAGGATCTCAACGCTGGGTCGGCGTCCTGAGGGGGGCCCCACCCGCGCCCGATCGGCGGCCACCATGACGGGGTCGCCGTCCACTGGCACGTCGCTGACAAGGGCTTCGAAGAGTGGTGCCAACCGCAGTGGTACGAGGTCCTCATCGCGCAGGTCGGCGAGTGTGGTGCCGCTTGGCTTGATGTGCAGCACGCCGTCCACCTTGACCGACGCGTTGCCGCCGCCCGCGCGGGCGTACTCGGGGTCGGCTCCGAAGTGGTTGGCCAGGCGGATCAACTGGCCCCGAGGACTGAGGTGCATCTGCTTCTCCCTGAATCGTTTCAATCATCATAGGAGGCGTGCAGGGGGAGGTCAACGATGGGTGTCCGCGACCGTGCCGGCTGGAGTTCGGACATGTGGTCACAGCGCTCCGCCGGCAGCGGGAACGCAAAGGGCCCCGGCGCAGGGGCGCCGGGGCCGATGGAGCGGATGACGGGAATCGAACCCGCGTGATCAGTTTGGAAGACTGAGGCTCTACCATTGAGCTACATCCGCATTCAACGCCGATCAGCATACCGTCAAGGTGCATCTGCTCGGCAAACCGGCAGTGCCGCCACGGGCGGGCCGCGCCGAAGGATTGTGGCTCCGGGGTGGCGGCTCGCTACGATTGTGCGGATCATCTTTTGCATTGCCAACAACACCAAGTAGGAGACAACCTCGTGCCCAGCACCGTAGAGCAGCTCAGCCCCACGCGAGTGAAGCTCACCGTCGAGATTCCTTTCGATGACCTGAAGCCGCACCTTGACAAGGCCTACAAGGAGATCGCCCAGCAGGTCAACATCCCCGGATTCCGCAAGGGCAAGGTGCCGGCGTCGGTGATTGACCAGCGCTTCGGCCGCGGCGTCGTCCTGCAGGAGGCCATCAACGAGGCCCTCCCCAAGGCGTACCAGGAGGCAGTTGCCGAGTGCGGCTTCGTCCCGCTGGGCCAGCCCGACGTCGACGTCACCAAGCTGGAGGACAACGAGCTCGTCGAGTTCACCGCCGAGGTGGACATTCGCCCCGAGTTCGAGCTCCCCGACTTCTCCACCGTCGAGGCCACCGTTGACGTGCCCGAGGTCGGCGACGACGCCCTGGAGGAGCGCATCAACCTGCTCCGTCAGCGCTTCGCCACCACCACCGAGGTGGACCGGGCCGCCGCCGATGGCGACGTGCTCACCATCGACCTCGTCGCAGCCCAGGACGGCAACGAACTCGCCGACGCCTCCGCCAACGGCATCACCTACAAGATCGGCGAGGGTGTCGGCATGCTGGAGGGCCTCGACGAGGCCGTCACCGGCCTCAAGGCCGGCGAATCCAAGACGTTCACCTCCACGCTGGTCGGCGGCGACTTCCGCGGCCAGGACGCCGACATCACCGTCACGGTCGCGAAGGTCTCCGAGCAGGAGCTGCCCGACGTCGACGACGAGTTCGCCCAGATGATCTCCGAATTCGACACGGTCGAGGAGATGCGCGAGGACCTGCGCAAGGCCGTCGAGCACCAGGCTGCCGCCGAGAAGCTGGCTGACGCCCGCGACAAGGTACTGGAAGCCGCCCTCGAGAAGACCGACTTCGAGCTGCCGCAGGCCATGCTGGCCACCGAGCTGGAGACCCGCCGCGACCAGATCAAGCAGCAGCTGGCCCGTGGCGGCATGAGCGTCGAGACCTACCTCGAGCAGGCTGAGGACGAGGACGCCCAGACGGAAGAGGAGTTCTGGGCCACCATCGACGAGCGTTCCGAGCAGGCCGTGCGCGCGCAGATGCTGCTCGACAAGTACGCCGACGACAACGCCCTCGAGGTCTCCCAGCAGGAGCTGACCGAGCTGATCTTCCGCAAGGCGCAGGAGAACAACCACAGCCCGCAGGACGAGATCAACCACATGATGGAGCACAACCACATGGGTGACTGGATGCAGGAGATCCGCCGCGGCAAGGCCCTGGCGTCCATCTGCGCAGCCGCCAAGGTCGTCGACACCGACGGCAACACCGTCGACATGGCCCTGGAGGTCGTCACCACCGACGACGCCGAGGCCGACAGCGCCGAGCCCGTCGACTCGGCCCTTGCCGCCGAGTCGGTCGACCAGGACGCCGTCGAGGTCGCGGACGACGCCAACTGAGGCACATCTGTGAATGAGGGGCCCCAGACAGCACTCGCTGTCCGGGGCCCCTCGTCTTTCACGACGTGGGCCGGCCGGGAGAAGGGGGATCTGGCTGGGGTGTGCCACTACGCTGTCTGCGGGTCAACAGACCTCACATTCTTACGCCTTCGGGAGAGCCCTCATGAGCGACATCGATCCCACCAGGAACGACGAACCCACGGATCCGGGCGCCCGACGCGGCGCCGACGAGACCCACGACCCCGCCGATGCGGGGGGATCCACGCAGGTCTCCGTCGCCGACGCGGCAGCGGATCCGGCACCGGTGGTGACGTCGGAGGAGCAGCCGGAAGCCAGGACCGATCGGTCGGGGATCGAGGTGCCGGTCCAGCCCGGATTCTCCCGCGCGACCGGCGTGGCGATCGCCCTGGGCGCCACTGCGCTGGCCATCGGCCTCCTCACCACCTTCGCCGACATCGTCGCCCCGGTGTTCCTCGGCGTGAACCTCCTGATCGCGGCCTACCCCGTCTACACCATCCTGAACAGGCTGAAGGTGCCGCGCGTCCTGGCCGCCATCGCCACCGGCCTGACGGTGCTCCTGGTGCTGGCGGCCGGCGTCGCCGCGATCGTGTGGTCGGGCACGTCCATGGTCACGGCCCTGCGCGGCTACAGCGACCAGTTCACCGAGCTCTACACCCAAGCCATCCAACTGCTCGGGAAGGTGGGCTTCGACGAATCGGCCCTCCTGGAGCAGCTGAAGACCATCTCGCCGTCCAACGTGCTGGGCGTCGTGAAGGGGCTGGTCTCCAACGCCTCCGGTGCCACCGCCATCATCCTGGTGGTGCTCGTGGCCATGATCTTTATGGTCATGGACCTGCCGTCGATGAAGGAGCGGATGCAGATCACCGACCGGCTCCACCCCGCCTTCAGCAGCAACATTGAGTCCTTCGTCTTCGGCATCCGCCGCTACTGGCTTGTCACCACCATCTTCGGCCTCATCGTGGCCACGCTCGACGGTGGTCTGCTGCTGATCCTGGGCGTCCCGCTGCCGCTGGTGTGGGCCGTGCTGAGCTTCATCACCAACTACATCCCCAACGTCGGCTTCATCATCGGCCTCCTACCGCCCGCCCTGCTTGCGCTCGTGGAGAAGGGCCCGGTGACGGCCCTCATCGTGGTGTTGGCCTACAGCGTCATGAACTTCGTCATCCAGTCGATCATCCAACCCAAGTTCACGGGCGACGCCGTCGGCATCACCCCGACGGTCTCGTTCATCTCCCTGCTGCTCTGGACGGC
Source organism: Arachnia sp. (assembly GCA_039929445.1). Classification (GTDB taxonomy): domain Bacteria; phylum Actinomycetota; class Actinomycetes; order Propionibacteriales; family Propionibacteriaceae; genus Arachnia. The sequence goes on from JBDSRF010000127.1 coordinate 9,418, forward strand.
CGTGTTCGGGCCGCTGGGTGCACTCATTGCCCTGCCCTTCACGCTCATGATCAAGGCCATGCTGCTGGACAGTGACCCCCGCACGCGGTGGATCAACGCGCTCATCGCGGCCAACCCCAAGACCGTGGAGGAACCGACGTGACCATGCTCAGCAACGACGACATGGCCTTCCTGGAGATGGCCGTGGACCTGGCGGAGGAGGCCGTGAACGCCGGCGACGAGCCGTTCGGCTCCGTGCTGGTGGTGGACGGCCAGTGGGTGTTCCGCGACCACAACCGCGTCTCCAGCGGCGACCACACCCGGCACCCGGAGTTCGCCATCGCCCGCTGGGCCGCGGAAAACCTGACCCCGTCGCAGCGGGCCGACGCCGTGGTCTACACCTCGGGCGAGCACTGCGCCATGTGCGCGGCGGCCCACGGCTGGGTGGGACTCGGCCGGATCGTCTACGCCACGTCCACGCAACAGCTGGGGGAGTGGCTCGCCGAACTGGGCGTCGCGCCGTCGCGGGTGGCCCCGCTGCCCATCACCGACGTCGTCCCCGGACTCCAGGTGGAGGGCCCCGCCCCGCTGCTGAGCGAGCGTGTCCGGGAGCTCCACCGGCGCTGCCACGCCTGAGCCGCGGACCACGAATGGTTCCTCGTTGGGCGAACGTCGACGGGTCGGCCTTGGGTGTGGGGGACTTGCCGGTAGGTTTGGGGACGTGAACGCGAAGCCGAACGAACCAATCACCATGGCCGCGCCCCAGGGCGCCGGCTTGGGCATGACAGACAACGTGTATTCCTCGTTGCTCGCCAACCGCATCATCTTCCTTGGCTCTGAAGTCAAGGACGACAATGCGAACGCGATCTGCGCGCAGATGCTGCTGCTGAACGCCGAGGACCCGCACAAGGACATCTACCTCTACATCAACTCGCCGGGTGGCTCCGTCGACTCCGGCATGGCGATCTTTGACACCATGCAGTGGATCAGCAACGACGTCGCCACCGTCGCCATGGGGCTTGCCGCCTCCATGGGACAGTTCCTGCTGTCGGCAGGCACCCGTGGCAAGCGTTTCGCGCTGCCGCACAGCCGCATCATGATGCACCAGCCCTCCGGCGGACTCGGCGGCACCGCCTCCGACATCCGGATCCAGGCGGAGCAGTCGCTGCACATCAAGAAGACCATGGCCGGCCTGATCGCCGAGCACACGGGCCAGACCGTCGAGCAGATCGGGATCGACTCCGACCGCGACCGTTGGTTCACCGCGGAGCAGGCGCTCGCCTACGGCTTCATCGACCACGTGTACGAGCGTGCGTCCCAGATCAACTCGGAGGCTCCGAACCAGTGATGAATCCACTCCCCACCGGCATCGCGCCGGCCGGCCCCTCGATGAACTACTACATCCCCCAGTGGGAAGAGCGCACCAGCTACGGCGTGCGCCGTGTGGATCCCTACACCAAGCTGTTCGAGGACCGCATCATCTTCCTCGGCACCCCCATCTCCGACGACATCGCCAACGCGGTCATGGCGCAGCTGCTGTGCCTGCAGTCGATGGATGCCGACCGCCAGATCTCCATCTACATCAACTCACCCGGTGGCTCGTTCACCGCGCTGACGGCGATCTACGACACCATGCGCTACATCAAGCCCGAGATCCAGACCGTGTGCCTGGGGCAGGCCGCCTCCGCGGCGGCACTGATCCTGGCTGCGGGCACCAAGGGCAAGCGACTGGCACTGCCGAACTCGCGCATCCTGATCCACCAGCCCGCAACCGAGGGCGGCTACGGCCAGTCCTCGGACCTGGAGATCCAGGCCCGCGAGATCATGCGCATCCGCTCCCTCATGGAGCAGATGCTCGCCGACGACAC
>JBDSRF010000128.1:0-13329 GCA_039929445.1 Arachnia sp.
GGCAGGTCGGTGAACCGCTTGACGTAGGAGGTGAAGTAGTCGACCTGCCGGTCGACGAAGAACTCCTTGAGGATCACATGCCCCATCGCCATCGCCAGCGCGCCGTCGGTACCCGGCTGCGCGGGCAGCCACTCGTCGGCGAACTTCACGTTGTCGGCGTAGTCGGGCGCCACGGTGACCACCTTGGTGCCGCGGTAGCGGACCTCGGCCATCCAGTGCGCGTCGGGGGTGCGAGTGACGGGGACGTTGGAGCCCCACATCATGAGGTACGTGGAATCCCACCAGTCCCCGGATTCCGGGACGTCTGTCTGGTCGCCGAACACCTGGGGACTCGCCACCGGCAGGTCGGCGTACCAGTCGTAGAACGAGGTCATCGCCGCGCCCAGCAGGTGGGTGAAGCGGGCGCCGATGGCGTGCGAGACCATCGACATGGCGGGAATGGGGGAGAACGTCACCAGCCTGTCGGGGCCGTGGGTCTTGATCGTGTGGACGAAGGAGGCGGCCGCGATCTCGAGGGCTTCGTCCCAGTCGATGCGGACAAGTCCGCCCTTGCCGCGCGCCTGCTGGTAGATCCGGCGGCGCTCCGGGTCCTGTGTGACGTCCGCGAACGCCAGGACGGGATCCCCGAGGCGCTCCTTGGCCTCGCGGTACATCTCGATGAGGACGCCACGGCCGTAGGGGTAGCGGACGCGGGTGGGGGAATACGTGTACCAGGAGAAGGCAGCGCCGCGAGGGCACCCGCGGGGCTCGTAGTCGGGGCGGTCGTCGCCAGCCGACGGGTAGTCGGTCTGCTGCGCCTCCCACGTGATGAGCCCGTCCTTGACGTACACCTTCCAGGAACAGGAACCCGTGCAGTTGACGCCATGGGTGGAGCGGACCACCTTGTCGTGGGCCCAGCGCTCGCGATAGAACGCGTCGCCTGCCCGGCCCCCCTCCCGGAAGACGGCCCGGCCGTCGTCACTTTCCTCCCAACGGGTGAAGAATTGCCCAAGTTTCAATAGTGCGTGTTCAGCTGGACTGTCAGCGGTGACCTTGTTCGCCATGGGACGAATCGAACCACACCACGGATGTAGTTTCCGCCGGGGGTCGATTTCCACACTTGGTGGCCGCTACCGTCGAAGGCGGACCGTGCAACCAATCGACTCCAGGAGCCGGCGTGACCGACCACATGCCCGACGAAGTCTCCGCAGTGGGCAGAGACCACCGCGCCTACACCGATGAACTGCGGGCGCAGCACGACGTGGTGCAGAACGTGGCGGGGGAGTGGGTACTCCTGCGCCACGCTGATGTCGTGGCGGCGGCGCTGGATGACGGCACCTTCTCGAGCGGCGTGTCACGTTACCTCCAGGTCCCCAACGGTCTCGACGGCGAGGAACACACACTCTTCCGCGAGGTGATCGAACGGCACCTCAGCGAGGAGGCGCTGACGCCCTTCCTGCCCGTGTTTCAGGAGGTCGCAACCACCCTGGCCGAGGAGTTGCCGCGCGGGGTCATGCTGGATGCGGTGAACGACATCGGCGCGGTCTTCGCCGTCCGGGCGCAGTGCGCGTGGCTGGGCTGGCCCGAGGATCTGGAACCACGACTGCTGCAGTGGATGACCGACAACCACGCTGCCACCCGCTCCGGGGACCGGGCATGGATGGCTGACGTCGCCGACCAGTTCGACGAGATCATCCGTTGCGTACTGGTGCCCCGTCGCGCGACCGGCGCTGCCGCACCCGACGACGTCACCACGCGGCTCTGCCGCGACGAGGTGGACGGACGCCGCCTCACGGAGGCGGAGCTGGTGTCGATCCTCCGGAACTGGACCGGCGGCGACCTCGGTTCCATCGCCCTGTGCGTGGGCGTGATCGTGGTGCACCTCGGGGAGGAGCCCGCGCTCCTCGAGTGGCTGGGATCCGCCACCGACGAGGAGGTGGATGCCGTCATCGACGAGATCCTCCGCATCGACGACCCGTTCGTGTCGAACCGTCGCATCACCACCTGCCCCGTCACCGTGGCTGGGCAGGAGATCCCCGCCAGGGCGCGCGTGAAGCTGCACTGGACGTCCGCGAACCGGGACGCGGATGTCTTCGACGCCTACAGGTTCGACCCGACGGGCCACGCTGCCAACAACATCGTCTACGGCATCGGCAGGCACGTCTGCCCGGGCCGGTTGTTGTCCACGTGGGAACTGCGCACGGCTGTGCGGGCCCTGATCTCGTCGGTGCACACCATCGAGCTCGCCTCCCATGACGCCCTCGAGCGTGAGGTGGCACCCGTCGGCGGATACCAACGGGTGCCGGTGGTCCTGGGATGACGGGACCTGTCACGCGGTGACGGGGTGCTCCGCTTCGTTCGGGGCGGCCGCCTGCTTCGGGGAGATGGGCCAGTCGTCCGGGTAGCGGTAGGCCAGTTCGGCCGCCTGCTGGTCCAGCTTCCGGCGGGAACGCGCCGACAGGCGGTCGCCGAAGACCATGCCGTTCAGGTGATCCGTTTCATGCTGGTAGCACCGGGCCAGGTAGCCGGTGCCCTCCAGTTCCAGCGGGTTGCCGTCGGCGTCCTGGCCCACACAGCGCGCCCAGTTGGGGCGGGAGAGCGACTGGTACCCGCCGGGCTGGGACAGGCATCCCTCGTCGCCCGCTTCAAGCTGACGGTCCTTGCCAGTGGGGAGCTCCACCTCGGGGTTGCACATGACGCCGGTGTGCACCACGTCGTCAGCGTCCGGGCACTCGTACACGAACACGGCCAGGTCGACACCCACCTGCGTGGCGGCCAGCCCGACGCCCTCCGCCGCGCGCATCGTGGCGAACATGTCGCGCACGAGCGTGTGCAGATCCTCGCCGAACTCCGTCACCTTCCTGGTGGGTGCGTGCATGACCGGTGAACCCCAGCGTGTGATGGGAAGAACCGTGCCGCCTGTGGTGAGGTCTGTTGCCATGTGTTTCTCCTGTTGTGCCTTCGTATCCGCCCCCAGTATGCCGTCGGTGCACACTGGGCGCATGACACACGGTGGCTGGGACGCACTGTTGCGCGAGTACGACGACCACCTCACCCGGGGTAGGCACCTGTCCGCAAACACCGTCCGCGCCTACGCCTCGGACCTTGGCCAGATGGCCGCGTCATTGCGGCGCCCGGTCGGTGATGTCACCCTCCAGGCACTCCGCGGCTGGTTGGCTGAACTGCTGGAGGAGGGGGCGGCAAGCTCCACCATCCAGCGACGGGTGGCGGCTGCACGCGGGTTCTTCGCGTGGGCCACCGAGCAGGGGCTCATCGGTGAGGACCCCGCCGCACGGCTGCGCTCACCCAAGCGCTCCCGACGGCTGCCCGTGGTCCCCAGCCACAGATGCGTCGAGGACGCGTTGGCGTCCACGCAGGCACGGTCCGGGGAGGGAGCGCTCGCGGTCCGTGACCTCGCCATCCTCGAGGTTCTCTATGGCGGCGGCATCCGCGTGGCCGAGTTGTGCTCCCTCGACCTGGTGGACGTGGACGACGACAGGGGCCTGTTGCGGGTGGTGGGCAAGGGCGACAAGCAGCGGGCGGTGCCGCTCGGTGCCCCGGCGCGTCGTGCGCTGGATGCTTGGCGTGCCGTGCGGCCCTCGGTGGCGTCCCCGGAGAGTCCGGATGCGGTCTTCCTCGGCGCCCGTGGCGGCAGGATCGATGCCCGCGTGGCGCGGAGGGTGGTGCACGAGGCGACGCGCGCCGGTGGCGCCGAGGTTGGCCCGCATGGGCTGCGCCATGCCATGGCAACCCACCTGCTGGAGGGCGGGGCGGACCTGCGCAGCGTGCAGGAGATCCTCGGCCACGCCTCGGTGGCCACCACCCAGATGTACACCCACGTCTCCGCCGAGAGGTTGCGGGCCGCGTTCAAACAGGCACACCCCCGCGCCTGAAGCGCCACATCCTCATGGCATGAGCGCCATGGGGTCGACGAGTGTCCCATTCCTCCACGCCATCCAGTGGAGATGACAGCCAGTGGAAAGTCCCGTCGACCCGACCGCCCCCAGCCGGCCGCCGGCTGCAAGTTCCTGTCCCACGTGGACTTCCAGACCGCGGAGGTGCGCGTAGCCGGTGCGAATGCCGCCGTGCTCCACGATGACGCGGTTGCCGTAGGCGGGATGCAACTCGATGCCCACCACCCTGCCCGACCAGGGCACGACCACGGGGGTCCCGCACGGCGCGGCGATGTCGGAACCGTCGTGCAGCTTGCGAACGCCCGTGATGGGGTGGACGCGCATGCCGAACGGTGAACTGAGGCTGCCCGCCACAGGCATCCTTCCGCCGGTCAGCACCGATATCCGGGGAGCCCGTGGGCGTGGGGTGCTGCCCCGGGGCAACAGACGGACGGCCGGGACGAGAAGTTGCGCCATGGGGTCGAAGTGGTCCATGCCGTCGGTCAGCCCCCAGTGGAGACATGTGGAACGGCAGTGTGCGTCCGTGCCGACGAAGCCGATCCGCTGTCCCTGCTCCACGCCCTGTCCCACGGCCACGGACGCCACCGCCGGCGTGTAGGTGGTGCGCACCCCGCCTCCATGGTCCACCGAGATGGTGGGGCGCCCTGCCACCATTCCCGCGAAGTACACGGTGCCTGCAGCGCTCGTCCGTACCTCCTGGCCCGGTGTGGCAGCAAGGTCGACGCCTCGGTGGCCAGCCGAGTAGCGCGTCGCCGCCCCGTCGAAAAGGGAGATCGATCTGCCCGGCACCGGCGGCTGGAGGTCCAGTTCGGCCGCCCGGGCGGGGGCTGCGCCACACCACAGGAGGCACACCATCAGGAAAGTGGTCAGGGTTCGCATGCCGGACACTGTGGGCGCCACCACCGGCGGACTCCCAGATGCGGAGGGGGCTGTGGACATCGCACGAGCCACGAGTTGGTCGCACCGGGGTACAGCGACTAGAATCGCGGGTGCAACCGGTGGTAATTCCTGCCGGTTGACATCGCATGCGCTGTGCGGGAAACCGCCGGTGGCCGCGTGGTCGCCAGCCGAAAGGCTGGGGTGCCGCCGCCGGGCGCATCAGGAGGTTCCCTTCCCGGGGACCTGGACAACCACCTCGTGGGGCTTGCTCCACACGACATCTGGGCGCAGAATGCGCCCGCGAAAGGAACGGCCATGGCCGTCGTCACCGCACGCCAACTCCTTGAGTCCGGCGTCCACTTCGGACACCAGACCCGCCGCTGGAACCCGAAGATGAAGCGCTTCATCTTCGCCGAGCGCAATGGCATCTACATCATTGACCTCCAGCTGTCGCTGGGCTACATCGACAAGGCGTACCACTTCGTCAAGTCCACGGTCGCCCGCGGCGGCCAGGTCCTTTTCGTCGGCACCAAGAAGCAGGCACAGGAAGCCATCGCCGAGCAGGCGATGCGCGTGGGAATGCCGTATGTCAACCAGCGCTGGCTCGGTGGCATGCTCACCAACTTCCAGACGATGACCAAGCGGATCCAGCGCCTCAAGGAGCTTGAGGGCATGGACTTCACCGACGTGCCCGGCAGTGGCCTCACCAAGAAGGAACTGCTGCAGCTCGAGCGCGAGAAGATCAAGCTCGACCGCACCCTCGGCGGCATCCGCGAAATGGGCCGCACCCCGCAGGCCGTCTGGATCGTCGACACCAAGAAGGAACACCTCGCCGTCGACGAGGCGCGCAAGCTGCACATCCCCATCGTGGGCATCCTGGACACCAACTGTGACCCCGACGAGGTGGACTACGCGGTCCCCGGCAACGACGACGCCATTCGCTCCGTCGCCCTGCTGACCCGCGTGATCGCCGACGCCGTGGCCGCTGGCCTCATGGAGCGCTCCAACGGTCGCTCCGGTGGCGAGGAAACCGCCGCCGAGCCCATGCCCGACTGGGAGCGCGAACTGCTTGCCAAGAGCGACGACGCCGCCCCGGCCGCTGACGCAGCACCTGCTGACGACGCTGCGCCAGCCACCGAGGAGCAGCCCGTCGCCGAGGCCGTGACCAGCGAGGCCGCCGCCGACGCTGATGTTGCCGAGGCCGAGGCCGATGTTGCCGACGAGCAGGCCACCGAGGTCGAGGCCGAGGTCGTCGCTGCACCTGCCGATGAGCAGGCCACCGAGGTTGAGGCCGAGGTCGTCGCTGCACCTGCCGACGAGCAGGCCACCGAGGTCAAGGCTGCCGACGAGGCCGCCGAAACCACCGAATCCAACTGACCGACGGGAACTACAGACACATGGCAATCACCGCCTCAGACGTGAAGAAGCTCCGCGACGCAACGGGCGCGGGCATGATGGACGCCAAGAAGGCGCTGACCGAGGCTGACGGCGACTTCGCCCAGGCCATTGAGGGTCTCCGCATCTCGGGACTGGCCAAGCAGGCCAAGCGTGCCGACCGTGAAGCCAGCAATGGCATCGTGGCGGGCCGCGACGGCATCCTGATCCAGTTCGCCGCCGAGACGGACTTCGTGGCCAAGAACGCCGAGTTCGTCGGCCTTGCCGGGAAGATCGTTGAGGCCGTCGCCACCAGCGGCGCCACCGACCTGGCCGCCGCCAATGCTGCCGCTCTGGAGGGCACCACGGTCGACAACGCCATCAAGGAGCTGGGTGCCAAGCTGGGGGAGAACCTTTCCCTGGCCGCGGTTGCCAACTTCGACGGCAATGCTCACCTGTACCTGCACCGTCGCGCCGCCGACCTGCCGCCCCAGGTGGGTGTGCTCGTCGAGTACACCGGTGGCGACGACACGATCGCGCACCAGGTCAGCATGCAGATCGCAGCCATGAGCCCCACGTTCGTGTCCCGCGAGCAGGTGCCCTCCGACGTCGTCGACAACGAGCGACGCATCGCGGAGGCCACGGCCCGTGAGGAGGGCAAGCCCGAGGCTGCGCTGTCGCGCATCGTCGAGGGCCGCCTGGGCGGGTTCTTCAAGGACGTGGCGCTGCTGGACCAGCCCGCCGTGTGGGAGGACAAGAAGTCCGTTGGCGCCATCCTCAAGGACAAGGGCGCTGAGGTGACCCGCTTCGTACGGTTCGCCGTGGGCGCCTGACCCACAGGAGCGCACCCTGACGGCGTGCTGCTGCGAGAATCCTCGCGGTGGTACGCCGTCGGTCGCATCTCAGCACCCCCAGCAACCGATAGGCTGACGAAAACCGCGAACGAAAGGCGCCCATGAGCAAGCCCTACAGACGTGTCCTGCTGAAGCTCTCAGGTGAGGTTTTTGGTGGTGGCAAGCTCGGAGTCGACCCAGTCGTGGTCGAGGGAATCGCAGGAGAGATCGCCCAGGTGGTCCGCGCTGGCACCCAGGTGGCGGTCGTGGTCGGGGGCGGGAACTACTTCCGCGGCGCCGAACTCAGCCGCAGCGGCATGGCGCGTGACCGCGCCGACTACATGGGGATGCTCGGCACCGTCATGAACTGCCTGGCACTTCAGGACTTCTGCGAGAAGGCCGGCATCGAAACACGCGTGCAGTCGGCCATCACCATGGGACAGGTGGCGGAATCCTACGTCCCGCGTCGGGCAGAACGACACCTCGAGAAAGGGCGTCTGGTCATCTTCGGTGCGGGCTCAGGCATGCCGTACTTCTCCACTGACACCGTGGCCGCGCAGCGCGCGCTCGAGATCGGTGCGGAGGTGCTCCTCATGGGCAAGCAGGGCGTCGACGGCGTCTACAACGCCGACCCTGCCGTGGACCCCACCGCCGTCATGTTCGACACGTTGACCTACGACCAGTTCCTCAGTGAGGACCTCAAGGTCGCCGACGCCACCGCCATTGCCCTGGCGCGCGAACACGACCTGTCCATAGTTTTCTTCAACCTCTCGGTGGCGGGCAACATTTCCCGCGTCGTGAACCGTGAGGCCATTGGGACCATCCTGTCCCGCTGAACACCCACCCCGTTGTGAGGAAGGAACGCGCTCAGACATGATCGCCGAAACCCAGAAGGACGCTCAGGCCAAGATGCAGCAGGCCGTGGAGTTCGCACGCGAGGACCTCGCGTCGATCCGCACGGGCCGTGCCCATCCCGCCATGTTCAACAGGATCCAGGCGGAGTACTACGGTGCCCCGACCCCCCTGCAGCAGTTGGCCACCTTCACGTCGACGGATCCGCGCTCGCTGCTGATCACCCCGTTCGACCGCAGCGCCATCACCGCCATCGAGAAGGCCATCCGGGACGCCGACCTGGGTGTGAACCCCGGCAACGACGGCAACTCGATCCGCATCGTGATGCCGCAGCTGACCGAGGAGCGTCGCAAGGAGTACATCAAGATGGCGCGGTCCAAGGCGGAGGAGTCCCGCGTGGTCATCCGCAACGTTCGCCGCCAGGCCATGGACCAGCTGAAGAAGCTCGAGAAGGACTCCGAGATCGGTGAGGACGACCTCGTGCGAGCCGAGAAGGCGATGGACTCCTCCACGAAGAAGTTTGTGGAGAGCATCGACGAACTCCTGAAGCACAAGGAAGCCGAGCTCAGCGAAGTCTGATGACCACGGCTGCCAGCACCCCCTTGACCACACCCCCGGGTGGCAGGAACCTTCCGGCCGCAATCGCGGTGGGCGTCGCGGCGTTCGCAGCGGTGGCCGGAGGGCTCCTGTTCATCCCGTGGCTGTTTGTTGCTGTCATCGGACTGGCCCTGTGCCTGGCCGTGGTGGAGCTGGATCGTGCGTTGCAGCGCAAGGGCATGCATGCCAGCGCCGTGCCCATCCTCGTGGGGACCGGGATCAGTTTCGTGGGTGGCTACGCGGTGTCGCTGTTCGAGTTCGGACTCTCTCCCGTCGCGTTCGTGATGGTCTGCGTGGCCGGCACGATGCTCGCCGCACTGGTGGCCCGGCTGTCGAAGGGCCCTGAGGGCTTCATGCGCGACGCGGCTGCCAGCGGCTTCATCGTCGCCTACATCCCGCTGATGGGTGTCTTCGTCCCCCTGCTTCTGGGTGCCGACGACGGAGCCCTGCGGCTGGCCACCCTCATCTCGTGCGTCGTGGTCTCCGACGTGAGCGCCTACGCCGTCGGCTCCCAGTTGGGAAAGCACAAGCTCGCGCCCCTCATCAGCCCCAGCAAGACCTGGGAAGGCCTGCTGGGGTCGGTGGTGTTTGCCGGCGTCGCGGGTGCCCTGCTGGGGACATTCCTGCTCGGCACCACCTGGTGGGCAGGCCTGATCCTCGGGGTGGCATTGTCGCTGTGGGGTACGCTCGGTGACCTGGTCGAATCGCTCATCAAGCGCGACGCCGGCATCAAGGACATGTCCAATTTTCTGCCCGGCCATGGCGGTGTCATGGACCGGCTCGACTCCATGCTGGTTGCCGTCCCCGTCGGCTGGCTCGTACTTCACCTGGCTCTGGGGGCCTGAATGAACACCACACTCCTCCCGCTCATCTTCGAGGCACCCCGTCGGGGCAAGCCGCCACGGCACTGGCTGGATCTCGATCCGGCTGCGCGCCGCGACGCCGCGTCCTCCCTGGGCCTTCCGGCCTTCCGGGCTGACCAGATCTCCCGGCAGGTCTTCGACAACTTGTCCGACGACCCCACGAACTGGTCCGACATCCCGGCGGCGATCCGTGGCGACCTGAGGGAACAGCTGTTCCCCAACCTGCTGGAACACGTGACCCGTCGGACGGCTGACAAGGGAAGAACGATCAAGACGTTGTGGAAGCTCCACGACGGCACCCTTCTCGAATCCGTGCTGATGCGCTACCCCAACCGGTCCACCCTGTGCATTTCCTCGCAGGCGGGCTGCGGTATGGCGTGCCCGTTCTGCGCCACCGGCCAGGGCGGCCTGAAGCGCAACCTCAGCCAGGCGGAGATCACAGTGCAGGCGCTGGCGGCCAACCAGATGCTGGCGGCCGGGGAGGTCCCCGGCACCACCGGTCGCCTCAACAACATCGTGTTCATGGGCATGGGGGAGCCGCTGGCCAACTACAACGCCGTCATGGGTTCCATCCGCTCGCTGCTGGAGCCCTCCCCGAACGGGTTCGGGATGAGCGCCAGAGGCATCACCGTGTCCACCGTCGGTCTCGTCAACAAGATCGAGGCCCTGACCGAGGAGGGGCTGCCGCTCACCCTGGCGGTGTCCCTGCATGCACCCGACGACGAACTCCGCGACGAGATCGTCCCCATCAACAACAGGTGGAAGGTGGACGAGGTGGTGGACGCGGCGTGGGAGTACGCCCGCCGGACCAAGCGTCGGGTGTCCATCGAGTACGCGCTGATGCGCGACATCAACGACTCCGTCGCCCGGGCCGAACTGCTCTGCGACGTGCTGAAGAAGCGCGGCGACTGGGGCTGGGTGCACGTCAACCTCATCCCGCTGAACCCCACGCCGGGATCGAAGTGGACGGCGTCGCGCCGGGAGGACGAACGAGCCTTCGTGGCCACGCTGGAGCGCCGTGGTGTGCCTGTCACCCTGCGCGACACCCGTGGCAGCGAGATCGACGGCGCCTGCGGACAGCTGGCCGCCTCGAACACCGTCTGACGACCCCCTCAGGTCCCCGCGGCGTCCCCGTCGGCCGCAGGGGTGCGGTATCCCGGCGGTCGCTTCGGCGACGTTTTGTTGTCATCCTCCCCCGATGCAACGTCCCCCCAGGGACGCCAACTGGGGGGTTTGCGGAAACCCGGTCCGCGGCGACGTCTCCTGCGAGGCTTGGCGAGGGCGTACCTGAGCTTCTCCATCAGGGTGGGGGCTTCCGGCAGCTTGGGAGACTTCGGTCCCCGATAGTCACCCGGGATGACCTTCTGGTCCGGGGATCGCTCGAAATCGGGTCCCTTTGGCGTGGCCTGCATGAGGCCAGACCTTAGCGCTGATGCTGTCCACGAACGCCACGATGTTTCAGCATCGGGTTGGCATCGCTACTATCACATTGTTTGCCGTACGAAGTCGAGGAGCACCATGGAACAAGCGTTGGAGAGTGTTTACGGGTCCGTCGTGGCGCGTAACCCCGGAGAGGCCGAGTTCCACCAGGCCGTCCGCGAAGTGTTCGAGAGTCTCGAGCCCGTCATCAAGAAGCACCCCGAGTACCTCGAGTCCAAGATGCTGGAGCGCATCTGTGAGCCCGAGCGACAGATCATCTTCCGTGTGCCGTGGATGGATGACTCCGGCACCGTCCAGGTCAACCGCGGCTTCCGCGTCGAGTTCAACTCCGCGCTGGGCCCCTTCAAGGGCGGCCTTCGTTTCCACCCCAGCGTGTACCTCGGCATCGTCAAGTTCCTGGGGTTTGAGCAGATCTTCAAGAACTCGCTGACAGGCCTCCCCATCGGTGGCGGCAAGGGTGGCTCCGACTTCGACCCGCACGGCAAGACCGACAACGAAGTCATGCGCTTCTGCCAGTCGTTCATGACGGAGCTGTACCGCCACCTCGGCGAGTACACCGACGTGCCCGCCGGTGACATCGGCGTGGGTGGCCGCGAGATCGGCTACATGTTCGGCCAGTACAAGCGCATCACCAACCGCTACGAGTCCGCCGTCCTCACGGGCAAGGGCCTCGACTGGGGCGGCTCGCTCGTGCGCCCGGAGGCCACCGGCTACGGCACCGTGGTGTTCGCCAACGAGATGCTCAAGACGCGCGGCGAGAGCTTCGACGGCAAGAAGGTCACGGTGTCGGGTTCCGGCAACGTCGCCATCTACGCCATTGACAAGGTGCACCAGCTCGGCGGCACGGTCATCGGCTTCTCCGACTCCAGCGGCTACGTCGTGGACGAGGACGGCGTGGACCTGGACCTCCTGAAACAGATCAAGGAGATCGAGCGCGGACGCGTGGCCGATTACGCCGCCCGCCGCCCCGGCGCCCGTGTCTCCACCAACGGGTGCATCTGGGACGTGCCCGCCGACGTGGCCCTGCCGTGCGCCACCCAGAACGAGCTCGACGGCCAGCAGGCCGCCACGCTCGTCAAGAACGGCGTGAAGGTGGTGGCTGAGGGCGCCAACATGCCCACCACCCCCCAGGGAACCGCAGCGTTCCAGAAGGCCGGTGTGCTGTTCGCGCCGGGCAAGGCCGCGAACGCGGGTGGCGTGGCCACCTCGGGGCTGGAGATGCAGCAGAACGCCATGCGCGACTCCTGGACCTTCGAGCACACCGAGAACCGGCTCACGGAGATCATGGTCAACATCCATGACATGTGCGCCGCCACCGCCGAGGAGTACGGCGTGCCGGGCGACTACGTCGCGGGCGCCAACATCACCGGTTTCATCAAGGTCGCCAACGCCATGACCGCCTTCGGGCTGGTCTGAGCCACCGCTCACCAACGGAAGGGGCCGGGCAGTCGCCCGGCCCTTTTCCGTGCCCCGACGCCACTTCTGTCCTGGACGGGGCCGCGGCCGCGTCCGGGACCTGCAGGGGAGGGGTGGCGCGAGGGTGCGCGTGCCGATGCCGGTTGATCGCCGTGGGAGACTTGGCACGTGCGCAAAGTGATTCTGTTGGGGAGCACAGGCTCCATCGGTACCCAGACCCTGGACGTCATAGGTTCACGTCGCGATGATTTCGAGGTGGTGGGGCTCGCCGCCTCCGGATCACACACCCAACTGCTGGCAGCCCAAATTGCTGACTTCCGTCCCCGGGTGGTGGCGCTGGCCAAGGCGTCAGCGGCGCGCGACCTCATGCAGGCGCTCTACGCCGAGGCCGACCTGCGCGGCTGGAACATGGGGGAGACGGAAATCCCTAAACTCATCCTCGGACCGGACGCCGCCACCGAGATGGCCGCCATGGACGCCGACGTGGTCGTCAACGCTGTCACCGGCGCCGCCGGGCTCCGTCCCACACTCGCCTGCCTCGCAGCCGGCACCACGCTGGCACTTGCCAACAAAGAATCGCTGGTCATCGGCGGACGACTCGTCACGGCCGCCGCAGCGGACGGGCAGCTCGTGGCCGTCGACTCCGAACACTCCGCCTTCGCCCAGGCGCTGCGCGGAGGCCGGGCGGACGAGGTCCGTCGCCTCATCCTGACCGCCTCCGGGGGGCCCTTCCGTGGCAGGACCGCCGCGGAGCTCGCGGACGTGACGCCCGAGCAGGCCATGGCCCACCCCACCTGGAACATGGGCCGGGTCATCACCATCAACTCAGCCACCCTCGTCAACAAGGGCCTGGAACTGCTGGAGGCCGGGCTGCTGTACGACGTGGCACTCGACGACATCACCGTCGTGGTGCACCCCCAGTCGGTGGTGCACTCCATGGTCGAATTCGTGGACGGCTCCACGCTGGCGCAGGCATCCCCACCGGACATGCGTCTCCCCATCGGCCTGGCACTCACCTGGCCGGACCGGCTGCCGAACGTTGCAACCCCGTGCGACTGGTCCACGGCTGCCACCTGGACCTTCGAGCCCCTCGACGACGACACCTTCCCCGCCGTGCGGCTCGCACGCCGCGCCGGGAAGGCCTCCGGCACCGCCCCGGCGGTCTACAACGCCGCCAACGAG
>JBDSRF010000129.1:0-3686 GCA_039929445.1 Arachnia sp.
CCGCTCCGGCGGCCTGAACCCCGGACGGGACGGCTGTCGCGTGCCGTTGCCCTGGCAGGCGAACGCGCAGGGCCTTGGCTTCAGCCTCGTGCCGCCGACGGCGGCCCCGTGGCTGCCGCAGCCCGCGCACTGGAGCGACCTCGCCGTCGACGTCCAGCAGCACCAATCGCACTCCACCTTGACGCTCTACCAGCGCGCGCTACAGATGCGACGCCAGTTCTTTCATCATGCCGAACCGCAGGTGGAGTGGATGGACATGGGACCGGGTGTCCTTGCTTTCCGCCGCGACTCCGGTTTCCAGTGTGTCCTCAACATGGGCCCTGGTGCTCACACGCTGCCAAAAGGCGGTCAGATCGCGCTCTCCAGCGACTCGACAGTGCCGCACAACGAACGCATCATCCGGCCCGACACAGCTGTGTGGCTGAGGCCATGACCCAGTTGAGCGACCATTCAACCTGAGGAAATCCATGGCCTTCCTGCCTTACCACGATCCCCACGACGACATCCATGAAGACCGCGCCAGGCGACTCTGCGCAGAACTCACCCCGGAGGAAAAGCTCACACTGCTCCACCAGTTCACTCCGGGCGTCGACCGGATCGGGTTGGCCCCCTTCCGCACGGGAACCGAGGCGGCTCACGGGGTGGCATGGGAGGGGGAGGCCACGGTGTTTCCCCAGCCGGTGGGTCTCGCCGCCACGTGGGACGCGGCGCTGCTTGAGGATGTTGGCGAGGCGGTGGGCAGGGAGGTGCGCGACAAGCACAACGCCGACCCATGGATCAGCCTGAACGTCTGGGCGCCCGTGGCCAATCCGCTGCGCCATCCACTGTGGGGACGCAACGAGGAGGGTTTCTCCGAGGACCCGGTGCTCACGGCCCAGCTTGCGACCGCCTACGCCCGTGGACTACGGGGTCGGGATCCGGTGCACTGGCGAACGGTGCCCACCCTCAAGCACTACCTCGGCTACAACGAGGAGAACGACCGCTCGAGCAGGAACTCGAGCCTCCCGCCGCGGGTACTGCACGACTATGAGTTGCCCGCGTACAAAGGGCCGATTGAGGCTGGCGTCGTGGGGGGCGTCATGGCCGCCTACAACCTTGTCAACGGCAGACCCGCCCACGTCGACAGCGACCTCATCAACCTCGCCCGATCCTGGTCCCCCATCCCCCTGTGCTTCTTCAGCGACGCGTTCGCGCCCTCGAACCTTTGGGGAAACCAGGGATTCTATCCCGACGCCATCACCGCCTACGCAGCCATGCTCGAGGCCGGCATCGACTCCTTCACCGACCAGGGCGCTGACAGTGCCACGGTCATCGGATGGCTCCGAGCGGCCATTGCCGCGGGGCTTGTCACCGAGCAGCACATCGATCGTGCAGTGGAACGTGTCCTCACCGTGCGCGCCCGGTCCGGGGAGTTCGATACCGCCTCCGACCCGTTCGGCCCGACACATCAGGGCCACTCCGATCCGACGGCACACGCCAGGCTTGCACGGCTCGCGGTGGGGCGAAGCGTTGTCGTTCTCAGTAATGACGGCATTCTGCCGCTTCGGGACCCCTCACTGGTCGCGGTGATCGGGCCGCTGGGGGACGACGTGTTTTTCGACTGGTACTCCGGCACTGCGTCGGAGCCCTGCACTGTCGCCGATGCCCTCCGGGAGCGCTACGGCCCCGACACAGTCACCGTGAGCGACGGTGCTGATCATGTCATCCTTCGCGCCGTTGACGGCCGCCACCACCTACGGGTGGTGGGCAACCGCATGATCGAAAGCGCTGGGTTGCTCGATGGCGAGTGTGAGATCTCGATACAGGACTGGGGCCAGGGCATCGTCACCCTCAGGACGGCTGGCGCACGCACCGTGTGGTCGACGGCCGCAGACCGTACTGTGCGCACCGACGCGAAGCGGGTGAGCGACTACTGGAATCAAAGCTTTCTTCTGCACCGGCACGCGGACGCGACGTGGTCCATCTACTCACGCGGGCAGAGGATGTGGCTTCGTCGTCGGGGCACAACAGGGACGTTGGCGGCAGTGGCACAGACCCTCGACGGCGCCGATCGATTCGTGATGACGACGGTGCGCTCGGGTGCCGAACAGGCGTGGACGGCTGCGCAACAGGCCGACGTTGTCGTCCTCGCGTTGGGAAACGAACCGCACACCGGCGCACACGAAACGGTCGATCGGTCCACCCTCGCGCTGCCCGCAGCCATGGAAGAACTGGCCCGCATCGCCCGAGCCGCCAACCCGCGCTGTGTGGTGGCACTCATCTCGAGCTTCCCGTACTCACTGGGGGACCTCGCCGACTTTCCGGCCATCGTGTGGTCGAGTCACGGCGGTCAGGAATTGGGCCACGGTCTCATCGACGTGCTCGCCGGCGCCGTGGAGCCCTACGGGCATCTGACACAGACCTGGTATGCCGAGGACGCAGACCTTCCGCCACTGGATGTTCCCGACGTGGAGTCCGCGGGTGCGACGTACTGGTACGGCCGCACGGTCCCGGCGTACCCCTTCGGGCATGGACTCAGTTACACCACCGTGGCCTACCGCCATCTCGAGGTGGACCCCCGAACCACCAACGAGACCCTGTTGAAAGTCCATGTGGAGCTCGAGAACACCGGCGACCGCCCCGTCGACGAACTTGTCCAGCTGTATGTGCGTGCGCCGGAGGACAAAGAATACGGTCCCCGAATACGTCTCCACGCACACTCGAGACTGCACCTTGCCCCGGGCGAGCGCAAACATGTGGAGCTCGTCGTCGACCCTGCGGATCTGGCGTCGTGGCACGCGGGTCTCGGCCGGAGAATCATCCATCCGGGCAGATACGTCATCGGCGTTGGCCCCTCCAGTGGTGACCTGCGGTTGCAGGAGGAGCTGGTGCTGGCCGGGGAGGCTGCGACTGATCGGCCCGTGGGTGCGCCGATCGACGCCAGGACCTTCGATCACGCCGAGAACGTCACACTGATTGAGCGCACCCTGACCACCGGGCAGGCCGTGACCCCAAGCCGTTCGTCCGCCCACCTGTGCTACGACAAGCTCAACCTCGAAGGCACCCGCGCGCTGACCACGCTGGTCTCCAGCCCCCGTGCATCCGGCCACCTCAGACTGGAGATCAAACACGCTGGGAAGTCGTGGATGCTCGGGACGCGCCAGATCCGGGCCGCTGACTCACCACACGAGTGGCACGAGGTGACGTGGCCGCTCCCGACCAACGTCGTCGGTGCCCACGACGTTTCCGTGGACGTCACGCTCACCGCACCCGTACAACTGGCCGAGATTCGGATGGTAGCGACAGCTTCCGCCGACCTGCGTGACGCAGCCAATGACGAATCAACAAGGAGTGGGACACGATGAAGACGAGCACGTACCTCCGCAACGGCTGGACCTTGCGGGCTGTCGCCGGTCCCATCCCCTCCCACCTGCAAAACGTCACGGTGCCCGCCACCGTTCCGGGCTCCGTTCACACGGACCTCCTCACAGCGGGGGCGATCGTGGACCCGTATCTCGATGAGAACGAGGCGGCCCTGAGGTGGACCCATGATGTGACGTGGCGCTACGAGCGGACACTGCACGCCGCTCCGGCCGACACCGACGAGCGTGTGGAGGTGGTCTTCGAGGGCCTCGACACGATCGCTGCCATAACCCTGGACGGCGTCGATCTCGGCCACACCGTCAACATGCACCGCAGCTACCGTT
>JBDSRF010000130.1:0-9322 GCA_039929445.1 Arachnia sp.
CCTGGTCCAGCGCGGACTGCAGCGTCGGCCCGATTCCCACCTTCTCGCCGAAGCGCACCACCACGAACCGCAGCGCCGGGTAGGCGCCGGAGGTGGCCTTGGTCTGGGTGTAGATGGGCTGCACGTAGAGCAGTCCACCGCCCACGGGAAGAGTCAACAGGTTGCCGTAGATGGCGGAGGCGTTGCTGCCGTCCCTGTTGAAGGGCAGTAGCGCGCCAGCAACCTGCTCGTCGGTGCTGATGGCGTTGAACGTCTGTCCAGGGCCGGCGATCTGTCGCTTGTCCGACAGTTTCAGGACCCGGATCTGGCCGTAGTCCTTGCTGGTGGCGTCGGCGTTGGCGGCCATGTACACCGACAGGTTCTCCCGCTCACGCGGCACGAACACGGTGGTGTTGGCGTAGTGCGGCTGCTGGTCGCCGGGCCAACGGATGGTCAGGAAGTACGGCGGCTCCTTGACCTTGTCTGCACCGCGCACCGGGTCGTTGGGCACTGCCCAGATGTCGGACTGCTGGTACCAGGTGTTGGTGTTCTTCGTGTGGTAGCGCCCCAGCGTCTCCCGCTGCACCTTGAACAGGTCGGCCGGGTAGCGCAGGTGCTCCAGCAGGGCCGGGGAAATCTCCGACTTCGCGGTCACCGCACCCGGGTACACCTTCATCCAGGTCTTCAGAATCGGGTCTGCCTCGTCCCACTGGTACAGCTTCACGGTGCCGTCGTAGGCGTCGACGGTGGCCTTCACCGAGTTGCGCACGTAGTTGACCTGCCGCCCCATGAGCAGACTGTCGGCCGGGGTGCGCGTGTCGGAGATGGCGTTGGCCCAGTCGATCTTCGTGGAGTTCGGGAAGTTGTCCGTGGTGGTGTAGGCGTCGATGATCCAGACGATCTTGCCGTCCACGACGCTCGGGTAGGGGTCCGAGTCCACCGTCAGCCACGGCGCCGCCTGCTGCACGCGCTGCACGGGCACCCTGTTGAACAGGAGCTTGGAGTCGGCGTTCACGCGGTCGGACAGCATCAGGTTGACGTCACCCAGGCGGATGGCGAACAGGGCCTTGGTGATGAAGTCGCCGATCGGCACGCCGCCGGCGCCGGTATAGGTGAACTTGGTCTCGCCACCGCCCTCACCGCCGCCGGGGGTGTCCAGCTCGACGGGATCGCGGTCCTTGGGCGCACCAGCCACCACCCAGTGGTCGGACTTCTCGCCGTAGTAGATGCGGGGTTCGTGCTCGGGGAGCAGGCCCACGGTGGGGATCCCGCCGGCGAAGAACACGGGCTCACCGTTGGCTTCCTTCTGGTTGCCGTAGGCGGCCACGAGGCCGTAGCCGTGGGTGTACACGGTGCGCTGGTTGTTCCAGGTGTCACCGGACTCGACGGATGACAGGTCCAGCTCGCGGGCCGCCACGACGGCGTCGGTCTTGCGGTCCTTGATGTCGTAGCGGTCGACGTCGAGGGCATCGGGGAACGTGTAGTAGCCGCGGACCTGCTGCAACTGTTCGAACGTGGGCGCGATGACGGCGGGGTCCATGAGGCGGATCGCCGGCAGTGCTGCGGCGTCCTCCTTCAGCTGCCCGGCCGAGGCCGTGGTCTTGGCCTCATAGTCGGTGATCTGCACGTTGTCGATGCCGAACGCCTGACGCGTGGCGTCGATGTTGGCGGCGATGTAGGGCCGCTCCTTGTCCGGCTCGTCCGGGTTGACCTCGAAGTTCTGGATGAACCAGGGGTAGCCCACCGACAGGATCATGGAGCTGACAACCAGCAGGGCCACGGAGACGGCCGGGATGCTCCAGCGCACCTTGTAGGCGTTGTAGAAGCACAGCAGGGCACAGATCACGGCGATGGCCGCCACGATGAGGTGCGCAGGGATGCGCGACGCCGCGTCGGTGTAGGTCACACCCGTGAAGAGGTGGTTGGTGGTGGTGAGGTAGTTGAAGCGGTCAAGGACGGCCGAGGTGCCGAACAACAGAAGCACCACGCCCAGCATGATGGACAGCTGGCGCTGGGCCGCGTTGCCCGTCTGCTTCACGTCGACGTTCCCGAGTCCGCGCAGGGCTTTGGTGGTCATGGACCCGGTGAGGAAGTGCACCATCAGCGCGCCGATGGTCGCGACGATGACGGTGAACGTCACGTAGCCGAGGACGAACTTCCACCACGGCAGCTGGAACACGTAGAACGACGCGTCGAGGGAGAACTGGGCGTCCTGGGTGCCGAAGGGCGTGGACTGCGTCCAGGCCAGGAACGTCTCGTACATGCCGGAGGCCACGGAGCCGCCGATGAACCCGAGGACGGCGGCCGGGATGATCATCATGATCTTCGACCGGCGGTCCAGGACGTCCCGCAGCTGGATGAGAAGCTCCGAGTCGAGGTTGGCGCGCCGGACCTTGGGCCGCAGCCGGTAGGCGATGGCCATGCTCGCGTACAGCACGCCACCCAGGAACAGCCCGAACACGGCGAACAGGCCGAGCTGTGCGGCCAGCTGCGTGGTGAAGACGCCGCGGAAGTTGAGGTTGCGGTACCAGAGGTAGTCAGTCCAGGTACGCGAGAAGATCACCAGCAGTGCCAGGGCGACGCCGACGATGACGATGGTGGGGAGGAGGGCCCCGCGGCGCGGTGCCTCACTCCTCAGCGTGGACTCACTCATGCGATGCGCCTTCCAGGGTGCGGTTCAGGGCCTCGGTGAGCCCGGGGACGAGGTCAGCTCCACCGAGCAGGTCGTCGGGGTTGGACACGAGACGGGCCAGGCCGTGCCGTGTGCCGTCCCGGAGGACGCCCACGACGACGCGGACGTCGGTCTTCTCGGGGTGGGACATGACGAAGTCGACGGCGGCGTCCGGATCCTCGGGGATCTGGTCCTCGAACTTCGGGGGCAGGAAGCTCCGTTCCATGGCGATGGCCACGCCGTCGACGCTGTCGGGGAAGAAAATCTGGTCAAGGCGGTCGAAGACCTCCACGCCTGAGGCGAAGTCGTCCTGCTCCACGGCTGTCAACGCATCGTGGGAGGCCTCGGGCACGCGTCCCTTGAGCTGTGGCTCCACCTCCAACAGCGCGCTGGTGGTCACGAGCGCGAACAACCTGGCGGGCTGGTCCCACCCGTTGTCCGAGACGTGCCTCTCGATGTCGGCCAGGCAGGCGATGAGCCTGCTGGGGTCGTTGTCAGCCACAGGTGGGAACCTCCGCGTAGGACTTGCCTTCATTGATTTTCTGCAGGGCACGGATCGCGTCCTTCAGGGTCGACACCGGAACCAGCCGCATCTTCGTGCGCAGGTCGCCGACATCGTCACAGTTGGCGCTCGGCAGGAGGAACACGGAGGCTCCTGCCTCTTCGGCCCCTGCGATCTTCTCCCGGACGCCGCCGATGGCCCCCACCTTCCCGGCCGGGTCCATGGACCCGGTCCCGGCAATAATGGCGTCCCCAAGCAGGTTCGGCTCGGTGATCTTGTCGTAGATGGCCAGCGAGAACACCAGCCCGGCACTGGGACCCACGACGCTGGAGTCGACCCTGTAGACCACATCGGGTGCGTAGCTGTACCCCGTGCCGACGGTGATGCCGGCCACGGGGGTGGCTCGGTTGCCCTCTTCGGTCTTCACGGTTTCGGTCTTGCTGGCACCGTCGCGCATCACTTTGAAGACCACGTCGTCGCCCACGCTGCGTTGGGCGATGAGCTCCACCACCTCGTCGCGGGTGGTGACATCGCGACCGTCCACGGCCTGGATGAGATCACCGGGCTGCAGAAGGTCGTTGGAGGGGCCTGACAGGACGACGGATTCCACCATCGGCATCTCCGTCACCTGCTGTCCTGCTGCGCCCAGCGCGGCAACGGTGGCATTGGAGCGGGAGGTGTCCATGGCCGCCACGGCTTCCTGCCGCACGTCCTGGTCGGACAGGCCGACGGGGTACACGACGTCGCGGGGAAGCACGTCCGACCGCGGGTTGAAGTGCGCCAGGAGGGCCTCGGGGAGGCTGACGTTGGCGTCGACACGGGTGGTGGACACCGTTGTCATGAGTAGTTTGCTGGCACCCGTGGGGTAGTTCTGCACACCCTTGACCTGCACGAGGGGGCCGTCGCCGTTGCTGTCGAAGACGTTGATGGTATTACCGGGACGCCACGTCACGAAGGGGACCGGCGTCACCACGAGAAGTGCGGCGAGGATGACGAACAGCACGGAGGAGACGATGGCGACAACGTTGCGCGACACCCGCACCCCCACTTCCTGACTCACCATCGGCCCTGTTTGCAGGACTCAGCCTATCAAGGCGGAAAACAGCGCAGGTCGCGGCACTTGCCCAGTGCTGGGACAATGGTGGGGCGCGCTCAGGTCTTGTGGAAGGGAAACACTCATGGCAAGCGATGACACCTCCGGTATGCCCGGCGGGTTCGACTTCGAGGCAATCCGGAAACTCATGGAGCAACTGGGTCTCGGCTCAGGTGACATGGACTTCAACCAGCTGCTGGAGCAGGTGGCGCGGATGCAGGCCGCCGGCGGGCCAGCGTTCGCCATGACCAATGCGGACAAGGACCCCGACGCGGCGTGGCGCACCACGATCACGGCCGCGCAACAGTTGACGCAGGAAAAAGGGCCCGACCCCCAGTTGGAGGGCGCCGAGCGTGCCCTCCTGGTGGACACGGAACGATTGGCCCAGTCCTGGCTGTCGGAACACACCACCTTCCCCGAGACCGGCCTGGCCCCGGCCGGGGTGCGTCGCTCAGAGTGGCTGGAGCGGACGAGCCCGGGCTGGCGTCGCCTCGTGGAGCCCATCATCGACGGGCTGGCCGATGCCCTGCAGCGGGGCGCGGCGGCCGAGGGTGAGGCCGAGCTCGGGGCCCTGTCCGCGATGTTGGCCCCGATGATGCGCACCTCTGCCTCACTCATCTACCGCGACCGGCTGAAGAAGGTGCTCACCGAGGTGGCCGGCACGTCGCTGACGGGCACCGAGGTGGGCATCAACCTGATGTCCGACACCCCCGTGCTGGTGCTCACCAGCAATGTGGCCGACTTCACCACGGACCTTGAGCTGCCGGACTCGGACGTGCTGCTGTACCTTCTGGTGCGGGAATCGGCCCGCCAGCGCCTGTTCCACCACGTGGGATGGCTGACGCCGCAACTGACGGCGCTACTGGGGCACTTCGCACGCGAGATCAGCATCGACTTCGACGCCATCAGCGACAGCTTTGACCCCTCCGCCATGGAGGACTTCTCCCTCGAGGACATGGTGGAGGTGGGCGAGAAGGTGCGTGGTTCATTCTTCAAGCCCGCCAGCACCGAGACGCAGCTCGAGATCCTCGGACGCCTGGAACTGTTGCTGGCACTCATCGAGGGCTGGGTGGACCACGTCACGGCCCGCGCCACCGCCAAATGGATGACCAACGCCCCCCAACTCAGCGAGGTCATCCGCCGACGCCGCGCCTCCGGCGGCCCCACCCAGGACGTGTTCAACCAGCTGCTGGGCCTGGACCTGCGCCCCCGCCTGGTGCGGGACGCCGAGAACCTGTGGGCTTCCATCGAACACGACCGGGGTGCGGAGCGCGACGCGGTCTGGCAGCATCCGGACCTGCTGCCGAACGCCCAGCACCTCGCGGACCCGCTGTCCTTCGGTGCCGCGGCCGAGCGTGGCCCTGTCCTCGACTCCCTCGACGAGGAGCTCCGCAAACTGCTGGGAGGCCCCGACGCCTGACCCTCACAGGCACGGTTGACGGATGCCGCACCCAGCCGGTTGACTTGGCCCCCAAGGGGTCCCGACCGGGCCCGCGCGTCGGGGAAGGCGAGCGGGTGGGCCGGGACTCCGCTACCGTTTGTGGGGTTGTGACCGCGCCCCGTGCGGTCGGACCGCTACATTGGCGAGGAACATCTCCCGTTTGGGGGTCAGTTCCACAAACATTTTTGACTCAAGGAGGAAACATGGCTGGAGAAACCGGAGAGACCTACGAAGGCTCGTTCTACTGCGTGAAGTGCAAGGAGAAGCGCGACGCCACCGGCAATGTCGTTGTCAACGACAAGGGCACCAAGATGGCGAAGGGCAAGTGCCCCGTCTGTGGCACCAACCTGAACCGCATTCTCGGCAAGGCCTGAGCCTCACCGCAGAAACGTTCCCGAACGGGGGCGGCATTCCTGAGAAGGGACATGCCGCCCCCGTTTGCATGCCCGGGCAGGGATCCCGGTCAGCCCCGGGACGCCACGTGCTCCGCGATCACCTGCAGGCAGTCCTGCCCGTAGCGCTCCACCTTCACCGTCCCGATGCCTGAGAGCTTCAGCAGTTCCTGCCGCGTGGCGGGCTCCGCCTCGGCCACCGCCTGCAGCGTGGCGTCGGTGAACACCACGAACGCCGGCACCGACGCCTTCTCCGCCGTGTCCTTGCGCCACTTCTTCAGCGCCGCGAGCAGCGCCTCGTCATGCGTGGCCTCGCAGTCGGTGTGCCGGCTGAGTTTGCGCTCCGCCGCCGAGTGCAACTGTTCCCCGCACACAGTGCACGCCCTGGACCGCAGGCTGTCCCGCTGACGACGCTTGGCCGGTGCGGCCGCGGCCTGGGCGCCCTGGGTGGTCAGGCCCGTCAGGAAGCGGGACCGGTTGGCGGTGCGGTTGCCGTTGGCCGTGGCCCAGCTGACCCGCAGTAGTTTCCGGGCGCGGGTGAACGCCACGTGCAGCAGCCGCCTCTCCTCGGACAGGGCGGGCTCCTCCTGGCACAGCACGAACGGCATGAGGCCCTCCCGCACCCCCACGACGGCCACGCCGTCCCACTCCAGCCCCTTGGCTGCGTGCATGGTGCTGAGGGTGACTGCGTCCGCCACCGGGGCGGACTGCCAGGAGGCGCGCTCACCCAGCCAGCCGACGAAGTCGCCGGCCTGCCAGTCGGAGTGCTTCCGGTCCTCGTCCAGCACCATGGTGCGCAGCGCATTGAGCGACTCCCACCGCTCACGCTGACGACCCATCGAGGTGGGTGCCTCCGACGTCCACCCCGTCGACGACAGGAACGCCTCCATGAGCTCCGGCACCGCCCCCTCAGGCTCGCCCTGGGCGGCCCGGGTGAGCACGGTGATCGCCTGGCGGACCTCTGCCCGGTCGTAGAACTTCTCGGTCCCGCGAACGCTGTAGGGCACGTTCGCATCACTGAGGGCAGCCTCGAAGGAGGGCGCCTGGGCGTTGATGCGGTACAGCACGGCCAGTTCCGACCATGCTGTCCCCTCCGCGTGCTGCGACTTCAACCACTCGGCGACCGCCGCGGCCTCGTCGGCCTCCGTGCGGACCGCGTGGAACGTGGGTGCCGGGCCGGAGGGTTGCGTGGCACGGAGCGCCGCCCGGGGGTCACGCGACCCGAGGACGTGGTTGCTGGCACCGAGAATTTCCGGGGTGGAGCGGTAGTTGCGCACCAGCCGCACCACGGAAGCCGATTCGGTCTCGGCGGCAAAACCCAGCAGGAAGTCGGCCCGGGCGCCCGCGAAGGAGTGGATGGCCTGGTTGGGGTCCCCCACCACGCACACGTCATCGCGACCGTCCACCCACAGCGACACGAGGCGGTGCTGCACGGCGGAGACGTCCTGGTACTCATCCACCACGAAGTGGCGGTAGGTGCTGCGGATCTTCTCGGCGACGGCCGGGTGCTCCGCCAGCAACGAGGCGGCGCACAGCAGGATGTCACTGAAGTCCACCTGCCCCGATGCCGCCTTGGTCTTCTCGTAGGCGTTGATCACGGCCGCCACCTGCGCGGGGGTGGCACCGCTGACCTCGCGGCCGGAGGCAACCGCCAGCTCGACGTAGCGCTCAGCGGTGACGTTGCTGGACTTGGACCAGGAGATCTCGCTGTCGAGGTCGCGCACGAGCGCCGTCTCCGAGGAGCGCAGCACGGACGCGGCCGCGCGCGCCACGAGCGGGAAGCTGTTGTCCAGGATGGGCGGGAAGTCGCTGCCGAACGCGGCGGGCCAGAAGTACTGGCACTGCCGCAGCGCCGCGGAGTGGATGGTACGGGCCTGCGCGGCACGCACGCCCAGCTGGGCGAGCCGGCTGCGCATCTCACCGGCAGCCCGTGTGGTGAACGTCACGGCCAGTGTGGCCCCGGCCTCATAGCGTCCCTCGCGCACGGCGTGCGCCACCCTGTGGGTGATGGCGCGCGTCTTGCCCGTGCCGGCGCCCGCCAGCACCACCAGCGGCGCGTCCAGGAGCGTCGCCACCTGCCGTTGTTCGGGGTCAAGGGCGTCAAG
Organism: Arachnia sp.; assembly: GCA_039929445.1. Classification (GTDB taxonomy): domain Bacteria; phylum Actinomycetota; class Actinomycetes; order Propionibacteriales; family Propionibacteriaceae; genus Arachnia. Next base: position 8,184 of record JBDSRF010000130.1, read on the forward strand.
AATCGCATCAGTCACACCCGCCATTGTGCTGGTGCCCACCGACGTTGGAGAAAATGCCCTCCCGGCACCGCCCCCACGACGTCCTTTTGTCACAGGGCCCGGCTAGGGTGAACCTCGATTCGTGGAAGGTGGTGAGCGCATGGGCCTGGAGGTTCTGCACAGCAGCAGCTGGGACGCCCTCGTGGCGTCCCTGGCCGCGTGGCTCACCGACGAGGCGCCGGGCGTGTTCGAGACGGTGACCGTGGTGGTGTCGTCGCGCTCCGTGGGCCGCGTCCTGCGCCAGGAACTCAGCCTGGCCCTGCCGCAGTCCATCTGCGCCGGTGTGGAGTTCGTCACGGTGCAGCAGTGGGTGCAGGCGGCTGCGAGGACGCACGGCCTCGGGGAGGACCTGACGGCCTGGCGCTCCACGAGGCTGCAGCTGGCCGCGGCGGGGGCCCTCGACGAGCTCGTGGCCGACCCCAGGAACCCCGTGCTGGCCGCCCATCTCGGCGCCGACGGGTCACCGGCACGCAGGATGCAACTGGCCGACCGCCTGTCCCGACTCCTGCGCCGCTACGTCGACTGGGCCCCCGACATGGTCGCCTCCTGGCTGGAGCTGGACCCCGACGGGTTCGCCGACGAGGACGAGGAGGACCTGGACGACGACGACGGGCAGGCCACTGATGCTCTGGGGCACCCGCTGCCGTCGCGCCTCGCCTGGCAGCCGGAGCTGGTGCGCCGTGTCGTGGAGGCCCTCATGGTGGATCCCGTCGACACGTGGGTCCACCTTGCCTCGGCCCTGGAGGCCGATACGGGTAGCAGGCGCACCGGATTCTTCGCACTCCCCGAGGTCTGCACGGCGCATGTCCGCCTCGTGGAGGCGCACGGCCGCACGCACGACTCACCGCTCTGGCAGGTCGACGGCTCGCCGTTCGACGACTGGAGCGCCCCCCTGGGTGCCCCCCGTCGCGCGGTCGGCGCCACGGCCACCCCCGCGCCCGGCGTGGAGGTGCACGGCTCACACGGACCCGCCCGCCAGGTGGAGGTCCTGCGCGACGAACTCTGCCGCCGCTTCGAGGCCGACGACACGCTGGAGCCACGCGACGTATTGGTGGTGTGCCCCGACCCACAGGTGTGGTGGCCGCACCTGCGCACCGCGT
>JBDSRF010000131.1:0-31534 GCA_039929445.1 Arachnia sp.
CGTCCTGTCGCACCTGTGCCATGTCGAGGGGCTGTTCGTGGCGGCGGGGGCCCTCATGGCCCGCCCATTTCCAACCTCACGAACCTGCTTGCCCTGACCGCGAGCGGATTGACCTTCGCCCGATTCACCGCACTGATGGCACTTCCCTGGGTGGGCATCGTGGCCGTGGAATACCTCGTCTTCAGGAAGTTCTTCGCGTCCGAGCTCTCCGTGGGGTCCGGGGAACGACCGAGGCACGAGGGTCCGGACCCCCGTCGCGTCTCGGGCGTCACGACGGCCTTCGTGTGTGTGACGCTCGCCGGCTTCGTCCTGGCAGCCCTCCTGGGGGTGCCGCCCGCCTGGGCTGCGGCAGCCGGCGCCATCATCGTGGGAGTGCGTGCACTCCAGCGACGCAAAACGACGACGACGGCGCTCCTCGCCGCAGCCAACCTGCCGTTCTGCCTCTTCGTCCTTGCCCTGGGGGTCCTGGTGCTGGGGGTCACCGACTCCGGTCTGGGTGCCCAACTGGGCAGGATCATGCCCACGGGTACCTCCCTTCCAGCGCTGCTGGGGTTCGCAGCCCTGGCGGCGGTGGCGGCCAACCTGCTGAACAACCTCCCTGCCGTCCTGCTCCTCACGCCCCTGGCGCTGTCCGCCGGGGGACCCGTCGCATGCCTGGCCGTGCTGATCGGCGTGAACGTGGGTCCCAACCTCACCTACGTCGGGTCTCTGGCCACGCTGCTGTGGCGACGGGTCCTGCGGGAGCACGACACCGGGGTCAGCGCGGGTGAGTTCAGCAGGTTGGGGGCGTGGAGCGTGCCCATCGCGCTGATCGTCGGGACCTGTTTGCTCTGGGTCGCCGCCCTCGTTCTGGGAGAATGAGGCATGGACGTACTGGTCTGGATCGCCGAGGGAACATGGGAGGCGTGCGTGGACGCCGTCGCGCTGCACGTTCCTCCGGGTTCCGGGTTGACCTTCCTCCACGTGGCGGAGCCGGCCCCCTGGGAATCGGTGCGTGGTGCCGGGTCGGGGCCCCTGGGCGGACCACGAAGGAGGCTCCGCGATCCACTCGTGAGTGAGACGGACCTGGCCGCGCAACTGGGCCGGGAGTTGCTCGAGCTTGCGGCGGGCCGGGTGGGCGCCCCGGTCGCGCTGCGTCAGCGACGTGGCAGGGTGGAACGTGAGGTGGTGGCAGAGGCGGCCGGCATGGACCTCCTCATACTCGCGAGGGATGGTGACATGCGGCGGCTGGGTCCGCGCAGCGTCGGACCCGCCACGCGTTTCGTGCTTGACCACGCACCGTGCAACGCACTCCTGGTGTGGCCGAACCCGGCGCCCGACCTCAGTTCGATCCCGCCGCCTCCGGTGCGGGACCCGCGGCCTCGGGTGTGAACGCTGCATTGACCATCCGCGTCGCCCTCCGGCGGGTCCAGTACACGGCCATGAGTGCCACAGCGGCGAGGACCGCCGCGCCCAGTGACCATCCGGCCAGGACGTCCGTCATCCAGTGGTAGCCGAGGTACACCCGGCTGGCGCCGACACCCAGCGCCAGGGCGAACCACGCGAGGGTGACACCCGCCCGTGCCCAGAAGTTACGCAGCGACAGGACCAGCAGTCCGGCGATGAGGCCGTAGAAGACCGTCGAATTCAGCGTGTGGCCGGAGGGGAAGGCAAAGCCGGTGTCCACGGGCCCCAGCAGGTCAACCACGCCTGGCCTCGCGCGTTCCACGAGGTGCTTCAGAGCCACGGTGAGGACAACGGCCAAGGACATTCCGGCAGTGACGACCGCCGCGGCACCCCACCGGCGACGCAACGCCAACACCGCGAGGACGATCACTGTGAGGGGGAGCAGCACCGTCACGCTGCCCAGGAACGTGAGGACGCTGGCCAGCGCGGTCAGGCCGGCGGACCGGTCGGCGATGAACGCCGAGGTGACCGACGGGTCGTAGAGCGACAGGTCGCCGTGCTCCGTGACCCCGTCCAGCAGCACCCCGACGCCGACGATGCCCGCCATGAGCGCGGCAAGGGGCACACCCCACAACCACGTCGGGGGTCGGACGGTGCTGTGGGCGGGAAGGTGAGGGGGGCCGGTGTGGGCAAGTGCGTCCATGGAAACAAGGAATACAGCCGGGATGCTGTGGGGACGCTGAGTGGGCGACGTGCGCTCAGGTGAACAGGGTGTGGCCGATGTGGTCACCCTCTGTGATGCCCGGCGGGACGGCCCACAACCCGGAGCCGGTGTGTTCCAGGTACTCCATGAGGGCGTCGTCCCGCGACAGGACGGTCTGCATGGGGACGTAGCGCTGCAACGGCTCCCTCACGAAAGCGATGAAGAACAAGCCTGCATCCAGACGCCCCAGGGCGTCGGCGCCGTCGGTGAAGTTGTAACCCCGACGCAGCAGCTGGGTGTTGTTGTTCTGGGCCGGGTGCGCCAGCCGGACGTGGGAGTCCATGGGCATGATGGGTCCGCTCCGACCCTCCAACGCGAAGTCCGGCTCGGTGAACTCCGTGCCGCCGGAGAGGGGGGCACCCTCCACCCTGTCCCGCCCGATGAGTGACTCCTGCTCGCGCAGGCTCGTACGGTCCCACGTCTCGATCCGCATGCTGATGCGGCGCGCCACGAGGTAGGACCCTCCGGCAAGCCAGTTGGCCGCCGGGTCGTCGCCGGGCTGCACCCATACGTGGTCCGCGAGTTCCTCGGGTTCCTCGGCGTGCAGGTTGGCCGTACCGTCCTTGAAGCCGAACAGGTTCCGGGGCGTCGCCTGGGTGGTGCTGGTCGAGGAGGTCCTGCCGAAGCCCAGCTGTGCCCAGCGCATGGACACGGTCCCGAACCCGATTCGCGACAGGTTCCGGATGGCGTGCACCGCCACCTGGGGGTCGTTGGCGCAGGCCTGGATGCACAGGTCGCCGTCGCTGCGCGCGCGCTCGAGGTTGTCGGCGGGGAAGTGGGGGAGCCGGCGGAGCTCCCGGGGCTGCTTGTCCCGCAGTCCGAAACGGTCGACGCCGTCCTTGTCGAAAAGGGTGGGGCCGAAGCCGAACGTGATGGTCAGGCCGGCGGGGTCCAGGTCCTGGGCCTCGCCCGTGTCCTGTGGCGGTGCGTCGTAGGGCTGCGGTGCGCCGCCGCCGACGAGTGCCCCCGTGGTCATGGCCACGGCCGCCTCGGTCCAGGCCTGCAGCAGCGCGACGAGCGACTCGCGGGAGTCGGTGGTGACGTCGAATGCCGCGAAGTGCAGCCGGTCCTGCGCGGGGGTGACGATGCCGGCCTGGTGCTCCCCGTGGAACGGGTACGCCAACTCTCCAGCGGCCTCCTTGCCGGCCCGGGCATTGGCGACGCCCCAACCGGCGACGCCGGACACCCCTGCCAGGGCCCCGGCGCCCGCGACGCCGAAGAGGCGTCGGCGGGAAACGGCGCTGTGCCCCGGCTGGGTGATGTCCTGCGGTGCGGGGGTCACAGGACGATCGCGCCCGTCATCTTCGACAGCGGTTCGCCGAGCGCGTTGACGGCGTCGGAGAGGACCTTGCGCTGCGCCTGGTCGACGGTGTCGTAGGAGACGAAGCCGCCGCCGGCGGTGCGGTGCCCGTCGAGGAGTGCCTGCAGCGCGTCGAAGCGTTCCCCGATCTGCGTGGACAGTGCCGCATCCTTCACGTCGAGCAGCGGCTTGATGCCCTCGTACGCCACGCGGGCGCCGTCGACGTTGGCCTGGAAGTCGTAAAGGTCGGTGTGCGACCAGATGTCCTCCTCGCCGGTGATCTTGCCAGCTGCCACCTCGTCGAGGAGACCCTTGGCGCCGTTGCCGATGTCGGTGACGGTGTAGGTCTGCGTCTGGACGCGCTCCTGCAGCACCTGCGTGTTGGCCATGAGGTCGTCCGCGAAGGGCTGACGATCGGCTGCGGCGAGTGGCTCGTAGCCGGATGCCGGCGGCCACAGATCCTTCTCGATGCGGTGCCAGCCCGTCCACTCCTGACCGGGTTCCAGGTCCGCCTCGCGGAGGTCCATCCTGGGATCGAGGTCACCGAAGGACTCCGCGACGGTCTCGATGCGCTCCCAATGCTGGCGCGCCGTGGGGTAGAGGCTGCGGGCCAGGTCGTCGTCGCCGCCGGTCCAGGCGTCCAGGAATGCGCTGGTCGCGTCCACCAGTTCCTGCGACTGGTCGCGCACGTAGGCGGCGTACTGCGTCTCGGCGGCCAAGATGTCGGCCTCGTCGACGCCAGTGATGCTGACGTCCTCGCCGGACTCCGTCACGGTGAAGCTGCTGCGGATGCCCTCGCCGACCATGCCGGGCTTGCAGGCGGTCACGTAGTCACCGGCGGCGGCCCGCACCACGAGGTCACGGGTGAGGCCGGGGCCGATGTTCTCGATCTCGCCGACGATGCGCAGCCCGTCCTGTGCGTACAGGTAGAACTCGGTCACCTCGGTGCCCTCGTTCTTCACCCGGAACGCGAGGTTGCCGGAGCCCACCTCGGTGGCTGAGAGGTCGCAGGCGTCGCCCGTGGATGACACCGTGATCTGCCCGTCCCCGCCGGATCCGGGTGTGTTGGGCTCGGTGAGGGCGCAGGCGCTGAGCGTCAGCGCCAAGGCCGAGACGGTGACGGCATAAAAGGGTGTCTTCACAGCAGGGTGTCCTTGAACGGTGGGGATGGCGGCGTCAGGCCGCGGCGGGGGCGGGAACAGAGGATTGCGCGGGGGTCGTTGCTGGCCGGCGGATGTGGCGCAGGAAGAAGAACAGCGTGACGCCCACGTACGCGGTCCAGGCGATGGCCTCCAGCCACGTGGTGGCGGGCGAGAAGTTGAAGACGCCTTTCAGGAGGGTGCCGTACCAGGAGGTGGGCGGGATGACCGCACTGACGTCGAAGGCGAGGTTGCCCAGCCCGGGCAGGATGGCCGCCTCCTGCAGGTCGTGGATGCCGTAGGCGAGCACGCCCCCGGCCACGACGATGAGGATGGCGCCGGTCCAGGTGAAGAATTTCGACAGGTTGATGCGCAGGACGCCCGTGTAGAACGCCACGCCCATGGCGACGGCGGTGAGGATCCCCAGCAGGGCGCCCAACAGTGGTGCGCTGGTACTGCCGGCCGACCCGGCGGCTGCCTGGGTGGCGGCCCACAGGAACAGGGCCGTCTCGAGGCCCTCCCTGCCGACGGCGAGAAACGCCACGAGGACGAGGCCGAAGCGGCCCGCCTCGGCGGCAACGTCGAGCCGTCCGCGAAGCTCCGAGGACAGGCCGCGGGCGTGGTTGGCCATCCAGAACACCATCCACGTCACGAAGGCGACGGCCACGATCGAGAGCGTGCCTCCGATCGCTTCCTGTGCCTGGAACGTCAACCGGCGGGGTCCCCAGGTCAGGAGAGCGCCGAACCCGAGCGACACGCTGACGGCGGCGGCCACTCCCAGCCAGATCCCCGGCAGGAGGTGGCGGCGTCCGCTGCGCACGAGGTAGGCGATCAGGATGACCACCATGAGGCTGGCCTCCAGACCCTCACGCAGGCCGATCAGGTAGTTCGCGAACACGTCCACCTCCAATTAGGTCAGGTAAGCCTTACCTAATCATTAGAGCGTGAATGTGTGGTTGCGTGCAACTTTGTCCAGCATGCCGCGCATGCCGGGGGAGGGGGCGTGGGGCAAGGTCGCGAATCCGGTTAGGCTCAGGACCCATGTTCCCCTTCGTGCTCTTTCCCGTGATGATTGCCATCGCCGTCGTGGTCGGCGTCGGCGCGTCCCGGAAGGACAAGGAGCGCTCCGACGTCTGGATGCGGTGGGCCGCGGCACGTGACTGGGGCTTCCTGGCGGAGTGGCCGCAGATGGTGGGGTCCTTCACGGGTGGGCCCTTTGGCCGGGGTTCGGCACGCCGGGCCGACCGTGGGTTCTGGGGGACGTTCGACGGAGTGCCAGCCTTCGGATTCCGGTACCGCTACACCACGTCCTCGGGCAAGAGCAGCCAGACCCACACCTTCCTTGTCGCGGGAATCCGGTTCCCCGGCGCCGACTTCCCACCGATGTCGCTCAGCCGCGAGAACGGCGTCCTGTTCGGTCGCGACAAGGACCTGCAGTTCGAGAACCAGCAGTTCAACGAGACCTGGCATGTGACATCGCCCAGCCCGCGGTTCGCCCACGACGTGCTGCACCCCCGCGCCATGGAATATCTCATGGGCCCGACTCCGCCATTCGACCAGCTGTGGTTCTGCGGTGACGTGATGTTCGCCCACGTCCCCGGCGACCCCGATCCCACCATCGCCGACGGGCTCCTGCGACTGCTCACCGACTTCGTCGACCTCCTGCCGTCGCACCTGCTGCGTGAGGTGGGGGCGCAGGACTGCGACGTGGACGACTCCGGCCCCGGCGTGTCCCTGGCCGAGCAACGCCGTCGGATGTCCGTTCTCGCCGCGACACAGGCTGGCCGCGCCCGTCGACCGCGGTGACCAGGGGGCGCTGCATCCGGCAGAATGTGCACCATGCCCCTCTTCGACGTACCCCTGGATGACTTGCGCCGCCGCACCAGCATCAAGTGGCGACGGTTCGCCCCGGACGTGCTGCCCATGTTCGTGGCGGAGATGGACGTCCACCTTGCCGCGCCGGTGGCGGAGCGCCTGCAGCGCGCCATCACTGACGGCGACACCGGCTACCCCGAACTGCCGCTGTACCAGGAGGCGTTCGCGTCCTTCGCCGAGTGGATGTGGGGCTGGAGCCTCGACCCGACCGCGGACATGTCATTGGCCGGAGACGTGATGTCGGGGATGCGGGAGCTGCTGCTGGCCATCACGCAGCCCGGCGATGCCGTCGTCATCAACCCGGCCATCTACCCGCCGTTCAGGCTCATCTGCCACACCACGGGGCGTCCCCTGCTGGAGGTGCCCATGCGGGCCGACGGACGCCTCGACCTGGCAGGGCTGGAGGAAGCCTTCTCCGGAGCCCGCGGCCCCAAGCCGGCCGCGTACCTGCTCTGCTCGCCGCACAACCCGCACGGCACCATCCACACGCGCGACGAGTTGGCCGTCGTCGCCCAGCTGGCCGAGAAATATTCGGTCACGGTCATCTCCGATGAGATCCACGCACCGGTGGCCGGTTCTGCGCACGTGCCTTTCGTGACGCTGCCGGGCGCCGAGCGCTCGTTCGTGGTGACGTCCGCGTCGAAGTCCTGGAACCTGGCGGGACTCAAGGCGGGGCTGATCGTGGCAGGCCCCGAGGTCCGCGACGTCGTGCACGGCCTGCCCGCGCACGTGGCAGAGTCCGTCAGCCACCTCGGAGTCCTGTCCCATGCCGCGGCGCTGACGGATGCGCGCGACTGGCTGCAGGAACTCACCGTGGAGATCGCGCAGAACAAGGTGCACTTCGCCGAAGAACTGGCTCGCCAGTTGCCCGCCTGCCCCTACGAACCCTCCGAGGGCACGTACCTGGCGTGGCTGGACTGCTCCGCCCTGGGGTTGGAGTTCCCGGCGGCCCGGTTCCACGAGGTGGGGCGGGTGCGCTTCGGCTTCGGCACCGACTACGACCCCGCCGCCACGCAGCACATCCGGGTCAACCTGGGGACCTCGCGGGACCTCATCACCGAGGGTGTCCGCCGCATGGCTGCGAGCTTGTAGTCAATCCCACGTACCCTAGTCAGAGGCCACACCCATGTGGGATTCTCGACTGGCCTGTGGATTTCCGGGGAAGGGACTCAGCATGACGCATCCGATGACCGCCTGGCGCGTGACGTACACGCCGGGGGAGTGGTTGGTCCTGTCCGGCCCGACTGCGCTCGTGGTGATGCTCCCCGCACCGGCGCGGATGTCGCAGCTGGTGAACAGGCTGTGGGAGGACATCGTCTCGGCACGTTCCCTGGACTCCCTGCTGGCACTGTTCGCCGAATACGGCCTGGACGGCATGCCCGACTTCGCCGCGTTCTTCTGGGATGGCTCCGGGCTGCACGGCTTGGCGCGCGGTGGCATCAACGTCGTGGACACCGACACCGACGAGGTCGTCGTGGCCGGGGCCGGGGCGCTCACATGGTCGGAGCAGTCGCTGGGTGCCACGCGGCACCTGCGCGTTGACATGGACGCTGCCGAGCGCGAGCCCGCACTTGAACTACCGCTGATCGTGGGGGCCGTCACTGCATCGACGATCCACCTGAGCACCGAACCGGCGTCACGCGTCCACTTCCCCGAGGCGGAGTCGGAGGCCGAGGCGACGTCGGAGGGCGGGGGTGATGACGCGGACGACATGGGCGTCGCGGTGGTTGGCCTGGGTGACGAGACCGAGATGGAGCCCTACGTCGAGGCCGAGCCCGAGCCCGATACACAGCCCGAAGCGGAGCCGAAACCCGAGCCGGAACCCGAGCCGGAACCCGAGCCGGAACCCGAGCCGGAACCGGAGCCGGCGCCCGAGTCCGAGCCGGCTCCCGAGCCGGAGCCGGAGAGACTCGGCTCGTTCCGATTCGACGCCGATGACGATCACGCACCCCCCGCGCCGGGGCCCATCGCCGTGCCCATCCCGCCGCCCGCCTCCCTGCCCAGCGCGGCTCCCGTCGTGGTGCCCGGCAACTTCCAGGTGGGGGACGACGACGAGGGCGGCACCATCTTCTCCACCGGCCTGGCCGCCACACACAAGCCCGCCGCAGCGGAGGCGGCCGAGGAGCAGCAGGTGCTGGCCGTCCCATGCGCCCGCGGGCACGCCAACGCTCCCGGCAGCCGAACCTGTCGCCTCTGCTCGGCCCCCGTCGACTCCTCCAACCCCCGTCTCATCACCCGTCCGGCGCTGGCCGGTGTGCACAGCAACCAGGGGGAGTTCGCCAACCTGCAGGTGGCGGTGCTGGTGGGGCGGTCCCCGGACGCCACCAAGGCACCCCGCGGCGCCCACCTCATGCGTGTGCCCAGCCCCAGCAGCGACATCTCGCGCAGTCACCTGTTGGTGACACCCCGTGACTGGAGCGTCATCGTCACCGACCTCGATTCCACCAACGGCACCACCATCATCCCCGTCGGGGAACAGTCCTTTGTCCTGGCCAACGGTGAATCCGTCCAGGTCGACCTCGGAACCGTCCTCGACCTCGGCGACGGCGTGTCGCTGCGCATTGAACCGCCGCGTGGCTGAGGGAACCATGCCCGAGGAGACCCCCGGGAGGAGGACGCCGTCGCGCACAGTGCGGCGGGTCCGCCGCTTCCTGGGCCGCTCGTGGCAGGCCCTCGTCGTGGGGGCCGTCGTCATTGCACTGGGCGTGCTGGCGTTCCTCAGCCCCGGTCTCGTGCAGGCGGATGTGCGCCTCGACGAGGGGACTGTGCACGTCGTCAAACGCGACGACGGCCGGCTTGGTGTCCTCAACGCCCAGATCGACGCGATCGCCGCCCAGACCGCCGTGGGGGATTCTGCCTTCCGCATCCTGCAGGACAAGGAACTGGTGCTGGTCCACGGCACGGCATCCTCGACGCTGGGGGAGTACGAACCGGCCCGCAACCGCCTCAAGTCGCCCAAACAGCTGCCCGGCGGCGCCAAGGTCCAGCTCGGCGGCGGCACCCTGCTGGTGGTGACCCCCGACAACGGCAAGGTCTGGTTCGGGGAACCCCGCAGCCTGCTGGAGATCAACTTCCAGGAGCAGAAGGCGCAACTGGAGGTGGGGGACTTCGGCACAGCCACCACCACCGCCGCTGGTGATGTCATCGGGCTCGACATCCAGCGGTCCGTACTGGTGCGCCCCGGCGCCGAGGCCCCGCTGGAGACGCCGCTGCCCTTCACGCTCGACCCCGACCGGTTGGACATCGACATCAGTGCCGTGGGTGACAAGGCTGTGGTGCTGGACCGCGGCACCGGGCGGATCTGGGTGGAGGGGATGGACCAGCCGTTCGAGGTCTCCGGCGCCAAGGAGGCAAAACTCCTCCCGCCCGCCCCGGACGCGCTCAACGGCCGGGATGGTGCCCGTGCGCTGTATGCCACCCGCGCAGGGCTCATCGCCCTCACCGTCGACGGGCCCCGATCGCTCACCGGCAACCTGGACGCCGCCCCCGTCGAGCCCGTGCAGGTGAACGGGTGCGTCTACTCGGCTTTTGGTAGCCAGTTCATGAAGCTGTGCCGCAGCGGGGACCCTGACTTCGTCGAGATCCCGGGTGTGCCCACCGATGCAGACCGCGCCCTCGCCTTCCAGGTGAACCGGGACACCGTCGTGCTCAACGATCTCAACACCGGCGTCGCGTGGATGGTGGACAAGGGCATGACCCCCGTCACCTGGGACAACGTCCTCCCCCCTGAGGATGCCGACGATGACGCGGGTACGCGGACCGAGACGGTCATCCCCCCGGATCGTGAGCAGGCCAACAGGGACCCCATCGCGAAGGATGACGAACTGGCCGCGCGGGCTGGACGCTCCACCATCCTGACCGTGCTGGACAACGACTCCGACCCCGATGGTGACGTGCTGACCATCACCCCGCTCTCGGAAGCGAGCGGGGTCACCCTCCAGCCCGTGCGCGGCGGCTCGGGATTGCAGGTCACCGTCGACTCCGCCGCCACCGGCTCCGTCACTTTCAGCTACAAAATCGAGGATGGCCGTGGGGGCAAGGCCACGGCCGATGTCACGCTGCGCATCCTGTCCGCCGACGCCGCCGTGGACAACGGCCCCCCTGCCATGCACAACCGGGCACAGCCCGCCACCATCGGTCTCGGCAAGAAGATCAACAAACGCGTCCTCATGGACTGGCGTGACCCGGACGGCGACAGCCTCATCCTCGTTGACGCGTCGCTGCCGAAGGACTCGAGCGACGAAGTCAGCTTCACCCCCGACGGCGAGGTCACGTTCCGCGACGTCGGCATCTCCACGGGCACCAAGAAGGTCAAGATCACCGTCTCTGACGGGTTCGTGGAGAGCGATGGCGAGATGGTGGTGTCCGTCACTGACGACGTCGTGGCCCCCATCGCCTACGGCGACTTCGAGACCATGGCCATGGGCACCACCATCACGGTCCGTCCGCTGGCCAACGACGTGGGTGAATCCCTGTCCCTCACGGAGGTGGTGGCGGAGAAGCCGGCCGAGTGCAAGTGCACGATCAAGCCCAACTACCAGGAACAGCTGTTCGACTTCACACCCACCCACACCGGCATCCACTACATCACCTACAAGGTGTCCAACGGTCCCGTGGCACTGGGGCTCGTGCGGATCGACGTGCGCAAGCAGGCCACCAACACCGCCCCGGTGGCGGCGTTGGACGTGGCGCTCCTCCCGCCGGGCGGGTCGGTCATGATCGACCCGGTCCTCAACGACACCGACGACGACGGCGACGTGCTGGTGGTCCAGTCCGTGTCGCAGCACCCCGGCCTGCGGGTGACGCTGGAGCGTCGCCACCTCGTGACCATCGAGACCATCCACGCCCCTGAGGGTCCCGTCACCCTCACGTACCGCCTCAGCGACGGCAGGTTCTCCGTGCTCGGCACGATCACGGTCCTGCCCACCTCCAGCACCGGGTCACCACAACCGCAGGCGACGAGGGACACGGTGAGCATCCGCGCGGGCACCACCCAGACCATCGACGTGCTGGCCAACGACACGTCGCCGGTCGGGCTGCCGCTGAAGCTGGACAAGCTCGTCGAGAACCCGCTGCGTGGCCGTGCCTGGATCCATGGTGACCGGATCAGGGTGGCGGTGCCCGCAAGCACCCAGACGGGCAGCATCCGACTGACCTACCAGGTCAGCGACACCGAGGGCCGCATCACCTCGGCGGAACTCGTGGTCACGGTGGTGTCCGAGGACGCCCAGAACCTGCCCCCGCAGCCCCGCGGGGTGGAGGAACGGGTCCTGGCCGGGACCACGTCACGCCTGCTCGTCCCCACCGACGGGATCGACCCCAACGGCGACGCCGTCCGGCTCGTCGGTCTGGGCTCCGGCCCCCGGCTGGGGCGGGTCACCGACGTGGGCGACGGCTGGATCAGCTACGAGGCCTACACGGAGTCGAAGGGCACCGACGTCTTCGCCTACAGGGTCATCGATGCCTCCGGCGCAGTGGGCGAGGGCGAGATGCGCGTCGGCGTTGCGTCTGCGGGTCCCGACAACATCGCCCCCACGGGAGTCCCCGACGCCATCGAGGTTCGCCCCGGGCGCCCTGTGCAGATCCCGGCCCTGCGCAACGATGTCGACATCGACGGCGACACCATCGGTTTCGTCACCGAGGATCCCGTGGAGATCGAGGGCATCGACGACGTCGAGATCATCGAGAACCGGGAGATCTCCTTCGTGGCACCGCTGGAGGAGGGAACCTACCTCGGCACGTACTGGATCCAGGACGTGCGTGGTGAGCGGGGTTCCGGCGACCTGCGCATCACCGTCGACGCGAAAGCAGACCTGCTGCCCCCGGAGGCACGCGATGACGTGGTGCCCGTTTCCGCCGTCGCCGGCGAGGAGTGGGTGGAGGTGGACGTCACCGCCAACGACTTCGATCCTGACGGACGCCAGGAGGACCTCCGGGTGGAGGTGCCGGACTACGGCGCTTCCGAGGAGTCCGCCGCCAGCGCCAGCAAGGACGGCCGCAAGGTCACCGTCCCCGTCACCGAGCAGATGCAGCAGATCCGCTACGACCTGTTGGACGCCGACGGGCGCACTGACACCGGCCTCATCATCGTTCCCGGCCGCAACGACTCCGTCCCCGTGCTGAAGGACCCATCCGTCACGCTGGAGGAAACTGCCGGCCAGACGCTTTCGATCAACATCAACGACTACGTGGCGGGCACCGCCAACCGCGCAGTCCGCCTCCCGGGCGTGGACTCCGTCTCGGCCACCCACGGACAGGTGCTGCCCGGCGCGGAACGGATCGAGTACACGCCGGACCTCGCCTACGAGGGTCCAGCCTCCATCGTCTTCAAGGTGTCCGACGTCACCACCGAGGACGACACCCCCAAGGAGGCCTACATCTCCATCCCTGTCACGGTCCTGCCGGCCCCCAACAAGGCCAAGGACGAGAAGGGCAAGGACCTCACGGTGGCGAGAAGCGCCCCGGAACTGATCAATCAGGGGATGCCGACGCTGCGCGTCGGGCCCGGCGAGGGCGACGCCCGGCTGGACCTGCTGCCGCTCTTCCGCGACCCCGACGGGGACGCTTTCTTCTTCCGCAACTTCCAGCACGTCAGCGGCGACAAGTCGATCGAGTTCCAGGAGTCCGGCGACAGCAGCAAACTGCTGGCCAGGGCCCCCATCAACGCCAAGCCCGGAACCGTGCGCATTCTCCAGGCCGACGTGGTCGACGCCAACGAGGGAAGGCTGACATTCCAGATCCGGCTGGAGGTGGTCTCCTCCACCCGGCCGCTGGCGAGCACGGGGGCCGACACCTCCGAGGCCAGAGCAGGCAAGGAGGTGGTGCTCCCCGTCCTGGCCAACGACAAGTCCAACCTGCTGGAGAAGCCGCAGCTGACCCTGACCCCCGATGCCTCCATCGTCACCGGCTCCGGCACCATCCGCGTCGAGGGCGACCTCGTGAAGATCACACCCGCGGCGGAGTTCGTGGGCACGCTGACGGCCCGCTACACGGTCATGGACGCCACCGAGGACCCGAACCGTCGGGTCGACGGCACCATCCGGCTCACCGTCAAGGCCCGCCCCAGCAGGCCCGGCGTGCCGCGCGACGGGGTGGCCGGCAACGGCACCGTCACGTTCACCTACACGCCCGGCTCCTCCAACGGGTTGGAGATCACCCGACGCACGGCGGTGGCCATCGCCGCCGACGGCCGTGAGCTGGGTGCCACGCAGTGCCAGAGCACCACGTGCACCGTCACGGGGCTGCCCAACGGCAAGCCGTACCAGTTCACGGTGACCGAGACCAACGACGAGGGGGACTCCGACCCCTCCCTGCCGTCGGCGGCCTACACCCCCGACGTCAAGCCCAACGCACCGGCCAAGCCGGGGATCGCGTTCGGGGACGGACAGCTGACCGCCACGTGGCAGGCACCCACCTGGGCGAACCCCAGCAACCCCGGGAGCCGTGTCGACCGCTACAACCTGGTCCTGCTCGATGAAGCGGGCGCGCAGGTGGGCGCCAAGAAGCTGACGGACGGCACCACCACCCACGTCTGGACGGGGCTGGAGAACGGACGGCGCTACAGGTTCAAGGTCTCGGCCGGAAACCTGGCCGGGGACTCGACCTGGTCCGAGATGTCGGTCGTTAACTGGCCGGCAGCGCCACCGGCCGCCTCGCCCACCATCAACGCCACCGCCACCGAGAACCCCCTTGGCGGGGCGTTCGACGTGGCCTGGGCCTCGGCCGGCATCAACGACAACGGTGACCCCGTGAAGGAGTTCATCGTCACCCCCGTCACGCAGCAGGGCCCCCAGACGCAGCTGGCCAGGACCGTGGCCGCCACCGGTGCCGCCACGCAGACCGTGCGCGTCGAGGGCCTGGGCCAGCGGCCCTACAAGTTCACGGTCGTGGCCACCAACAAGGCCGGCCCCGGCGCCGCCGCCACGACGGCGCAGTGGCAGACGGCGTGGGAGCTGCCCAGGATCGAGGCGTTCTCGGCGACGGCGTCCAACGCCACCATCCAGATGGGGGTGCGCACCAACTACGAGGGACGGGCCGACGCCAACCCCCGTATCCAGTACAGCCTGGGCGGCGGCGAATGGCGCCCTTACCCGTCCGCGGGCAGGGCCACGGGCCTCACGAACGGGCAGGTCTACGACGTGGCGGTGCGCGTCGTCATCGACGGCGACAAGGCTTCGGCCTCGCAGTCCGTCTCGGGTCTCATGCCGCGCGCTGACGGGCCCACATGGTCGACCCTCGACGAGTCCAGCTTCGCGTTCCAGGGCATCGTGAACGGCGCCCCGCAGGTGTACGTGAAGATGGAGAAGCCCTCCACGCTCGTGGCCTCGGGTGGCTGGAACCCCATGGGGTACTGGTACTCCTGCGGCGGGAACGGCGTGTACTGCAGCCCGTCCGGCACCACCAGGAGCAACGACTTCATCGTCTCCAGCAGCACGCTGAGGAAGGCGCCCGTCGACGTGTCGATCACCATGGGCCACCAGGACGTCAAGGGCTCGACCACGAGCAGCGAGTTCACGCTGAAGGCCCCATTCGTCGGCAGCTGGAACTCCACCACGGGTGCACTGAACGTGCAGCTCAGCTACGTGCGCAGCGCCACGTGCCGGGTGACGGGCGACAACATCGACAAGTCCTGGAGCCAGGGGGGCGCGACGTCGCTGGTCGTCAGCGAGGTGTTTCCCGTGGCGGAGGGTTTGATCCTGCCCCCCACGGTCAACGTGACGTGCACCTTCGGCAACAATCGCAGCGCCACCGTGGAACTCGGGGGCTGACATGACCATCCACACACCGGGAAGAGGAACTCCATGAATCCTGAACAAGCGCGCTGGTTCGGTGAGACGTTCGGCAGCCTCGTCTCCTCCGTCGAACGCAGCATCCTGGGCAAGACTGAGGCCGTCCGACTGGCCTGGACATGCATGCTGGCCGAGGGCCACCTCCTGTTGGAGGACTTCCCGGGGACCGGCAAGACCACGCTGGCCCGTGCCATGGCCCAGACCGTGCAGGGAACCAACAGCCGCATCCAGTTCACCCCTGACCTGCTGCCCTCGGACGTCACAGGCGTCACCATCTACGACCAGAAGACGTCTGAGTTCGAGTTCCACCAGGGGCCGATCTTCGCCTCCATCGTGCTGGCCGACGAGATCAACCGCGCCTCCCCGAAGACCCAGTCGGCGTTGCTGGAGGTGATGGAGGAGAGCCGTGTCACGGTGGACGCCATCTCCTACGAGGTGGGCAACCCGTTCATGGTGATCGCCACCCAGAACCCCATCGAGCAGGCCGGCACCTACCGGCTGCCCGAGGCGCAGCTGGACCGGTTCCTCATGAAGACCACTCTCGGCTACCCCAACCACGAGGCCACGCTGCGGATCCTGGCCACGGGCGGCTCCCGGCCACGATCCAGCGCCCTGCCCTCCATCATCTCGACGGCGCAGGTGGCGGAGATGGCGCAGCTGGCTGCGTCCGTGCACATCGAGGCGTCCATCTTCGACTACATCGCCCGGCTCGTCGAGGCCACCCGCAGCGCCGACGACGTGCGCCTCGGCGCATCGGTGCGTGGCGCGCTGGCGCTGGTGCGCACCACCCGGGTGTGGGCCGCGTCCCAGGGGCGCCACTTCGTGGTGCCCGACGACGTGAAGATGCTGGCCATCCCGTGCCTGGCGCACCGGCTCATCCTGGACCCGGAGGCCGAGTTCAACGGCGTGCAGGCCGTGGACATCATGGCCACCACGCTCGGCACCGTGGCGCCGCCGACGGAGCGCCAGTCAGCCTGATGTCGTCCACGGTCGCCTCGCGTTGGGAAGCCCCCGCACCCGTCGAACCTCCCTCGATGGAGCGTGCCCGGGCGTTGGGTGCTGCCGTCAACCAGTCGACCGGCATGAGGACGGCAGGGTGGGTGTGCCTGCTGTTGGGCGTTGCCGCCCTGGTGGCCGGGCTGCTGCTGGGTTGGGTGGAGTTCAAGGTGGCGGGCGGCCTTGCGGTGGCGTGCGTCGTGCTGGGGCTGCTGTTCACCATCGGCAAGCCACGCTTCGAGGTGCGACTGGACATGGCGGAGCGCTCCGTCGTCGTGGGCACCCCCACGGGTGGGGAACTGGCCGTGCGCAACACCGGCCAGCGCCGCCACCTCGGCTCGCGGCTGGACCTGCCCATCGCTGAGGACGTCGCCAGCTTCTCGGTCCCGCCGCTCGGGGCCGGCCTCTCCATCTCGCAACGCTTCCGTGTTCCCACGGCCAGGCGGGGTCTCGTGCGGATCGGTCCAGCGGAGTCGGTGGCGGGGGACCCCTTCGCGCTGACCGGTCGCCAGACCCGGTGGACCGGCACGGCGGAGCTTTTCGTCCATCCCCGGACCGTGCCGCTGCCGGGGCGCCAGAGCGGCTTCGTTCACGACCTGGAGGGCCACGCCAGCCCCCACCTGTCGTCGGCGGACATGAACTTCCACGCGTTGCGCCCGTATGCACCCGGCGACGACCGCCGCCACGTCCACTGGCGTTCCACGGCCCGCACGGGTGCGCTCATGGTGCGCCAGTACGAGGAGTCCCGGATGTCCCGCGTGGTGGTGGCGCTGGACACCGGCCGCCTGGCCTGGCTGGACGCCGACGAGTTCGAGATCGGTGTCTCGTGCGCCGGTTCCGTGGCCGTGCAGACGCTGCTGGGGGAGAGCCCGCTGGCGCTCCGGACGTCCCACGCCACGCTGGCAGCCATGACACCGTCGCGGGCGCTGGACGAGCTGTGCACCGTGGACCTCGGCACCGGGGGTGGTGTCGTGGACCTCGTCCACGCCACTCGCACGGCTGAGTCGTCGTCCTCGGTGGCGGTGTTCATCACGGGCTCGGTGGCGTCCCTCACGCAGGTTCGCCGCGCGGGCTCCCTGTTCGACGTCGACACGAGAGTTGTCGGCATCCGGGTGGAGGCCGGCTCCGAGTTGGGGGTCCGCACCGCCGGAAACGTGAGCGTCGTGCAGGTGGGGTCGCTGGACGACCTGCCGCGGGCCATGCGAAGGGCCATGGAGTGAGCGCCCCGGCACGCCGGATCGAGAAGGCGGCGGCCACCGGGTGGCGTGGGACGTCGTCGCGAGTGCGGTGGCGGTGGGCCGGTGTGGATGCGTTCGCACTCCTGGCGCTGCTGGCGCTGGTGGCGGTCGCCTTCCTGCCCACCTACGGCACCGGGTGGCTCTTCGTCACAGTGCTGGGCGCCGGTGCGCTGGGCATGGGCATCGGCCTTCTGGCGACGCTGCGCCGGTGGCGCTCGATCCAGGTCCTCGGCGCCGCGCTGCTGGGCTGGCTGGTGCTGGGAACCCCACTGGTCATGCCGTCGGCCGGGATCTTCGGCATCCTCCCGACGGGCCGCAGCCTGCTGGGGCTGCTGACGGGTCCCGTCACGGCATGGCGGGACATGCTGACGCTCGACCCGCCCATCGGCGAGACCGCGAACCTGTTGGCGGTGCCCGGCGTGGTCGCGCTCGTGTCGGGACTTCTGGGTGCACTCATCAGCCTGCGCAGCCGCCGGCCCATGCTGGCCTGGGTGCCGGCGGCGATCGGCTGGTTCGCCGCCATCGTCCTGGGGTCGTCGGTGGCGGTCCTGCCCGTTGCGGCGGGTGCCGCATTCTTCATGGTCGTGCTCTTGTGGACCAGCCACCGCCGCGCGCACCTGCGGGCGTCACTGGTGGGGCGAAAGACACGGCCCAGGATCCTGCGGGCCTCGTTGGGGGCGGCGTCCCTGCTGGTCGCCACGGGCCTGGCGGTTGCGGCCATGCCGCTGCTGGCGCCCACCGTGCCGCGCACCACCGCGCGCCAGGCGGTGGAGCCCCCCATCGCCATCGAGGAGTTCAACTCGCCGCTGCAGGGGTTCCGCGCCAACATTTCCAAGAACTCCACTGCGGTGCTGCTGGAGGCCACGGGCGTGCCCGACGGGGAGATCATCCGTGTGGCGACTCTGGACCGCTACGACGGCATCAGCTTCAACGTCTCCACCACCGACGACGCGGCCGTGGAGGGCTCCACGTTCACCCGCGTGGGTCAGTGGATCGAGGACGACACCGAAGGCGTCGACGGCCGTGCGCGCGTGGTCATCCGCGGCGAGGACGGCCAGGACCGGGGTGTGTGGGTGCCCACAGTGGGCCGCACCACGTCCATCGACTTCGACGGCGACCGCGCCGTGGCGCTGTCCGACAGCTTCTTCTACAACCGCTCCTCCGGCACGGGGGTCACGCTGGCGCATCTGGAGCCGGGCGACACCTACGTACTCGGCACCCGCACCCGCAGCAGACCCGGTGACGACGAGATCAGGGCGGCCGCCGCGGGCAGTCACCGGCAGCCGGTGGACGTCGGGGTCCCCGACGTGCTGCGCAACCGGGCACACCAGTGGGGCGACAACAGCGGTACCGCGGGGGCGCAGGCACTGGCGCTCGAGGCCAAGCTGGCCGCCGGGTGGTTCAGCAACGGGCAACCCGGGGAGGCCACGTCGCTCCCCGGCCACACCGGTGCCCGCCTGCTCACCCTGCTGACCGATCCCGAACTGATGGTGGGTGACGGCGAGCAGTACGCCACCGCCATGGCGCTCATGGCCCGCGAGCTGGGGATCCCCGCACGGGTGGTGTACGGCTACCGCACCAACGGCGACGTCCTCATCACCGGCGCCGACGTCGGCGCCTGGGCCGAGGTGGAGCTCCAGGGGCTGGGTTGGGTGATGTTCTACCCGACACCTGACGAAAGCAGGACCCCGCCCGAGGATCTGGCCCCCCGGCCCCCCACACCCCAACCCCAGATCGAGAACCCGCCCCCACCCGCGGAGAAGCCCGACAAGCCGCCGCTCGCGGACGACCTGCCCATCGATCCCGGCCAGCCGCCCGAGCAGCGCGTCGACATCGACTGGGGCCAGATCGGTGTCTGGGTGGCGCTGGCTGGCATCCCGTTGGTCACCGTGGTCCTGCCGCTGATCCTCGTGCTGGGGCTGAAGGTCCGTCGCCGCTCCCGGCGCCGACACCACCCGGACCCCGGTAACCGGGTCGCTGGCGCGTGGGCGGAACTGGTGGACAGGGCACGTGACCTCGGGCGTTCCCCATCGCCGGCCGCCACCCGCACGGAGCAGGCGGAACAGCTCCAGGACGACTTCCCGCGCATCCGGCCCAGGGTCGATCCGGAGGCCATCTCCCGGCAGGCCGATCACCTGGTGTTCGCGCCAGAGCAGCCGTCCGGCGAGGCCGTCGACGGCTACTGGCTGCAGGCGCGCGACGTGGAGCGAGGGCTGCGCCGCTCCGTGAGCTGGCCCCGATGGGTGCTGGCGAAGCTGTCCACCAAGTCGCTCAGGCGGCAGCGGTGAACACCACGGTCGGTATCTGCCGGGCCGAATCGGTACGCTCGTCTCCTCTAGGGACCAGCGACAGGGGATGGGGGCAATGGGTGTGAGTCGGTTCATCCCGCGTGGGGTCGCGGTTGCCGGTCTGGGCAGGCGCTTCCTGGCCGCCCTCATCGACGCTGTTCCACCGGCGCTGGTTGCCGCCGGTGCCGGCGCCGTCCTGGCGCTGCAGGACACCCCCTCAGCCACCGTGGTCCTGGTCACCACCATCGCCGTGGTGGTCCTCGACGGCGCCTACGGCCTGTACCAGTGGTGGGCCTACGGCACCCGCGGGGCCGGCCTCGGCGCGCGGATCATGGGTCTGCGACTGGTCGGCATGGGCGATGGGCAGCCCGTCGGGTGGTGGCGGTTCTTCGTGCGGCAACTGGTGTTCGCTGCGCTCATGGGCACCGTGGTGGGCGGCATCGCACTCCTGGTGTTCCTCGTCATCCACGAGCGACGCCAGGGCTGGCATGACATGGCCGTGGGCGCCATCGTCGTCGAGCCCAAGGCTGATCCGGGACGCACCCCGCCCGCGGGCCGCAAGGCGCAGGCACCCAGCACGGTCGGTCTGCCGCCGCACCTGTCCAGCTCCTTCTCGCCGCAGGTGGGCAGCACGAAACTCGGCGCCGCCGAGGCCGGGAACGGTCCCGGACCGCACGCCGCTCCCGCCTGGATGCCGCGCCTGGAAACCCAGCCCATCATCTCCACGGGCCCACCCTCCGGCACGCGGCGCGACGATGTGCGCGACCCCTTCGCCCGACCGGCCCAGAACCCGCAGACGGGGGACCTGCCGCCCACGCTGCCGCCGTCACGGCCCGTGAACCAGGGCTGGATCCCGCTGCCCACCCCGTCGTCGATCATCGAGCCCGCCCGGCAGACTCCCCGGGTGCGTTCCCGCGACTTCGGGGGGGCCGACGAGGACGCGGACGGCACCCGCATCGCAGCACCCGTGGTCGCCGGTGGCGCACGGCCCGGCGGGCAGGGATGGTACGCCCGCCTCGACGACGGCCGCGAGGTGGAGCTGACGGTGACCGTGCTGCTGGGCCGCAACCCGCAGAAGGGTGACGCCGATGGCGACGTGCACCTGGTCCCCGCAGGCGGGGACGGGCGGATGATCTCCCGCACCCACGTCCAGGTGGGCACGGACGCGCGGGGCGTGTTCGTGGTGGACCGCGGATCCACCAACGGCACGGCACTCGTCACCACGGCCGGCGGCCTCGAACCGTGCCCCACAGGCACGCAGATCCGGGTGCGTGAGGGCCAACAGGTGTCCTACGGCAACCGGTGGTTCACCATCCTGCGCCGCCCGGCGCAGGACTGACCGCTCACACCCGGATGCTCAGACGTCCGTGAGGTGGAAGTTCAGGTGGGAGCGCGACGGTGTCGGCCCTCTCTGCCCCTGGTAGCGGGACCCGTACTTCGCGGAGCCGTAGGGATGCTGCGCGGGGGAGCTGAGGCGGAAGAAGCACAGCTGGCCGATCTTCATGCCGGGCCACAGCATGATGGGCAGCGTCGCCATGTTGGACAGCTCCAGGGTGACGTGCCCGCTGAAGCCGGGGTCGATGAACCCGGCCGTGGAATGCGTCAGCAGCCCCAGACGGCCCAGCGACGACTTGCCCTCGAGGCGTGCTGCGACACCCGTGCCGAGCGTCACCTGCTCGTAGGTGGACGCCAGGGCGAACTCGCCCGGGTGCAGCACGAACGGCTCACCCGGCGGGGGCTCGACGGGCCGCGTCAGGTCGGGTTGCTCGGCAGCCGGGTCGATGTGGGGGTAGCGGTGGTTCTCGAACACACGGAAGAACTTGTCCAGCCGGACGTCCACGCTGGCGGGCTGCACCATTGCGGGGTCCCACGGGTCCAGCAGTATGGCGCTGCGGTCAACCTCAGCGAGGATGTCTCGGTCACTCAGGAGCATGGCCCCGAGCCTAATGGGATCCCAGACCTTCTGCAGATCTGACCACCATGCCGAGCGACACCTGGCGGCCGGGACCCGCCCACACGTCAGCGTCGGGGGTGCCGGTGCTTCCTGAGGTGCACGATGCAGTAACCGGAGTTGGTTGGTTCTCGACGGGTTTCGGTGTAGCCGAGCCGCGCGTACAGCCGCAGGTTGTCGACGGCGTGTTCGCCGGTGAACAACCGGAACTCAACCACGCTCTCGGGTAGTTGGTCCTCGAGTGCGGCGAGCAGGGCACTCCCGAGGCCGTGGCCCTGTCGGTCGGGGACGACGGCCAGGCGGCCGATGTCAGCCACTGCGGACGTGGGCTCCGCGCGGCGGGCCCGAACGATTGCGACGAGGCGCCCCTGTTCGTCTCGTGACCCGAGAGCCACTACCTGCGGGTCAGCCAACTCGGCCGCCACGTCGGAGAGGGACTGGAGCAGTGGGGGCAGGTCCCAGTCGTCGTGTGCTCGCGCCTGCATGACATAGGCAGCACGCTGCAATGTCATTACTTCGCCGGCGTCCTGGGGGCCAAGCCTGACCATGTGCTCCACCGGATCAAGCCTAGCGTCTGCGGTTGCGAACCAGTGGGTCACGTCGACTAGCTTTGGTGGGAGGGAGGTCACGAGTGAAGATGGCGAAACTGAACGGCCTGGTGGGGTTGTGGTTCCGGGAACCTGTGCGTCAGTCGACGTCGACGATACCGTCGGACGTCGATCCGAGGCATGCGGCGGCGGTGGTGGACCTGGCGTTGAGGGCGGCGGAGATGGCCATCCAGACGGGTGCCGTCACATCGGATGCCACCTCGTTCGCCCTGACCATCACCTCCGCCTACGGGCTGGCGGCGGATGTGGACGTGACGTTCACGTCGGTGACCATCAGCTACCACCGCCGCGGCAAGGCCGAACCCATCACCGGCTTCCGCGGTGTGCGGCAACGCAACACCAACTACACGCAGCTCACGCAACTGCTGCGCCTCATCGACGACATCGGCGGTGGCCGTCTGGGGCTGGATGACGCCCGGGACAGGCTGGACGGGCTCCGCAGCCGGGCCCGGCCGTACCGCGTCTGGGTGATCACGCTGGGGCAGGCGCTCACGGGCGTCGGGGTCGCCGCGATCCTGGGCGGCCGGCCCGGCGAGATGCTGCTCGCGGCCCTGGCGAACTCGCTCATGTTCCTGGTGCAGCTCGCCCTGACCCGCACCCAGCTGTCGGTGTTCTTCACGCAAGCGCTCGGCGCGGCGGTCCCGACGGCGATGGCGGTGTGGATCATGAGCGTCCGTGCCGGCGACTCCGGCTGGTTTGCCATGGTGTCGCCGTCGCTCATCGTCTCCGCTGGCATCGTCACGGCGCTGGCCGGCGTGGGTGTCGTGGCGGCCGCCCGCGATGCCATGGACGGCAACTTCATCACCGCCGGCGCCCGCACCTTCGACGCGCTCCTGCAGACCGCCGGCATCATCGTCGGGGTGGCCATCACGCTGTGGGCGGGGCTGAAGCTGGGAGTCCAGGGCTACATCGCACCCACGGGCGGCTACGCGAACCCCTCGGCGCTGCAGATCGTGTGGGCCATCCTCATTGCCGTGGGCCTGGCCTTCGGTTTCCAGCTGGGCCTGCGCGCCCTCCCCTTCGTGGCCGTGCTGGCCGCCGCCGGCTTCGCCGTCTACCAGTGGAGCCTCCCGTTCGTGGGGAACTGGCCGGCTGCCGCTTCGCTGGGCGCCGTCGTCGTCGGCTTCATTGCGCAGTTCATCGTGGGGCAGTACCGGATCCCGCTCATCGCGCTCGTCACCGCCGGCGTGGTGTCGCTCATGCCCGGCGCCGCGCTGTACCGGGGGCTCTACGAACTGGTCCGCACCATCGACGAACCCATCAGCGTCCAGGCGCAGATCAGCCTCGGCAACGCCGTCATGGTGGCGCTGGGGCTCGCCGCCGGCTCCACCTTCGGGGCCCAGATCGCCCGCCCCGTTGGCCTCCCGACCGCCCGGTTCTTCCGGGTCGCGGAGCTGCGGGCGCTGCGACGGAGCCGTCGCAGCACCATCAGCACGGAGCTGGCGCGATGATGCGCGGCGCCGGATACGCGGGCTCCCGCGTCATGGGCGGGCTGGCCGCCGACCCCACCATCAAGAACTACACGCTCAGCAAGGGGATCGTTCGGCGGGTCCTGGGCTACGGCGCGCCCTTCAAGGGCCTCATCGTCGTGTTCCTCGTGACCGTCGTGCTGGGCAGTGCCCTGGGGGTTGCCCCGGCTCTGCTGTTCCAGCGGATCATCGACGACGGGGTGCTGGGCGGCGACGTCCCCCTGATCGTGAAGCTGGCCGTCGCGGTGGCCGGGATGGCCGTCCTGGGCGCAGCGCTCGGGGTGGTGGAGCGCTGGTGCTCGGCCCGGATCGGTGAGGGCCTCATCCTCCACCTCCGCACCCAGCTGTTCAACCACGTCCAGCGGATGTCCGTGGCGTTCTTCTCACGCTCCAACACCGGCAAGCTGGTCTCCCGGCTCCAGAACGACGTGGCGGGCGCCCAACAGGCGTTCACGTCGACGCTGAGCTCCGCCGTCAGCAATGTCTCCACCCTCGTGCTGGTGGTGGCCTCCATGCTGGCCCTGTCCTGGCCCCTGACGCTGGCCGCACTGGTGCTGTTGCCGCTGTTCATGATCCCGGCCCGAGCCGTCGGGAAGAGGCTGGCGGGGCTCACCAGGGACCGCCTGCAGCAGCAGGCGGAGATGACCGCCACCATGACGGAGCGGTTCTCCGTCTCCGGTGCCCTGCTGGTGCAGCTGTTCGGGAACCTCGACACCGAGGACGAGCGGTTCGCGGCCCAGGCCGGCGACGTCGCCGACTCCGGCGTGAAAATCGCCATGACGTCCCGGGTGTTCATGACCGCCATGATGCTGGTGGCGTCCCTGGCCACCGCCATGTTCTACGGCTTCGGTGGCGTGGCCGCCGCCCGGGACCAGCTGACCCTGGGCACCCTGACGGCGCTGGTGGCGCTGCTGGCCCGGCTCTACGGACCGCTCATGCAGGTCACCAACCTCCGGGTGGACATCATGACGGCGCTCGTGAGCTTCGAGCGGGTGTTCGAGGTGCTGGACCTGCCGCACGCCATCACCGACCGAGAGGACGCCGTCGCGGTGAGCGGGCCCGTCACGGTCCGGTTCAACGATGTCTGGTTCACCTACCCCGACGGTCGCTCCGCGTCCCTGCCGTCGCTGGAGCCGGCGGCGGCGCAACTGGAGTCGGCGGGCCAGCCGGTGCTCCGCGGCGTCTCATTCGAGGCCTCGCCGGGGCAGACTGTGGCGCTCGTGGGTGCCTCCGGTGGCGGCAAGACCAGCATCACGAACCTCGTTGCCCGGCTCTACGACGTCGACTCCGGCTCCGTGGAGGTGGCGGGCACCGACGTCCGAGGCCTGCGGCTGGACAGCCTGCGTGGGTGCGTCGGCTACGTCACGCAGGACGCCCACCTGTTCCACGACACCATCGCGGCCAACCTGCGCTACGCCAAGCCGGACGCCACTGACGACGAACTCTGGTCGGTACTCCAGCAGGCGCTGGTGGCCGACCTCGTGCGCCGTCTGCCCGACGGGCTGGAGACGGTCGTGGGGGAGCGCGGGTACCGGCTCAGTGGCGGCGAGCGCCAACGCTTCGCCATCGCGCGGTTGCTGCTGAAAGCGCCGCCCGTCATCGTGCTCGACGAGGCGACGGCCCACCTCGACTCCACGTCGGAGCACCTCGTGCAGGAGGCACTCGACGTGGCGCGGGCGGGCCGCACGGCCATCGTCATCGCGCACCGCCTGTCCACGGTGCGCGACGCGGACCAGATCCTCGTCGTGGATGCGGGACGCATCGTCGAGCGCGGAACCCATGACGAACTGATGGCCGCCGGCGGGCGCTACTCGTCGCTGCACGCCCGCCAGTTCACGCAGTGACCCTGCGTGGCCGCCTGAATCAGTAGCCGCCGTCGGCCACGGCGCCGTCG
The DNA here is from genome assembly GCA_039929445.1 of Arachnia sp. Taxonomy (GTDB): domain Bacteria; phylum Actinomycetota; class Actinomycetes; order Propionibacteriales; family Propionibacteriaceae; genus Arachnia. The sequence continues at coordinate 25,697 of JBDSRF010000131.1, forward strand.
AGGACGGAACGGGTGCCTGACAGACCGAGGCGTGTGGCCCCGGCCGCGACCATGGCCTGGGCTGTCTCCCAGTCCCTGATGGCCCCGGAGGCCTTCACACCAAGGCGTCCGCCCACGGTCTCGGCCATGAGGCGCACGGCGTGCGCGCTGGCCCCGCCCGCCGGGTGGAAGCCGGTGGAGGTCTTCACGTAGTCAGCGCCGGCGGTCTCCGCGGCCTGGCAGGCGGCGATGATCTCGTCGTCGGTGAGGGCGGCCGCCTCGATGATGACCTTCAGCAGCCCGCTCGTGACGGCACGCACGGCCTCGATCTCCTCGCGCACCTTCTCCGGCTGCCCGGCCTTCAGCAGGCCGATGTTGATGACCATGTCGATCTCGTCGGCGCCCAGCATGCACGACTCGGCGGCCTCCGCCGCCTTCGAGGCGGGTGTGTGGTTTCCGGAGGGGAAACCGCAGACGGTGGCCAGCTTCAGGTGGCCCAGGTCGTCGGCCAGCGGCAGCATCGACGGCGAGATGCAGACCGAGTACGCCCCCAGTTCCTTGGCTTCGGCCACCAGTTGCGAGACCTGCGCCTGCGTGGCATCGGTCTTGAGGAGTGTGTGGTCCACCATGCGGGCCAGGGCTTCGCGTGAGATTTCCATGTTGTGTGTCCTGCTTCTTCTCGGGAGTGACCAAATCCTAGCGAGCGCCGCCGCCCATGGGTGGAGGCAGAGCAGCTTCTTCGGGCCGAGCGCCAAGTCACGCAGCGGTACCGCGCGAGAAGGGGTCCACTGGATCCGCCCTCCCTAGGGTGTCGGTGACGCAAGTTGTCCCGGTTCGCAGGCGAGCCGGATGAACTGAAAGGACCCCCCTTGTCCACACTCAGAATCAGACGCGCAGCTTCCATTGCTGCCGCCTCCGCACTTGTGATCGGAGGTGTATCGCTGACCACCCTCGACGCCCAGGCCGTGGACTACACACCCATTCCGCAGTCAGGCATGAGTGTCGTGGAGGTCGACTCCGTCGAGGAGACCGGCGAAGGCGCCAACGGCCCCGGTGCGTTGGTGCTTGACGGCAACAACGCCACCTACTGGCACACCCAGTGGCAGCCCGCCAAGGCCGAGCCGCCGCACCACATCACGATCAGGCTCGCCGACGAGGCGGTCAACCTCGGGCAGGTTCGTCTCCTGCCGCGCCAGACGTCCAACGGCTCCGGCCGCGTCCACGAGTACCAACTGTGGACGGCAAACGGCGACTGCTCCGTGGAAGACGGCTACACCAAGGTGAAGGAAGGCGTATTCCCCGGGGAGGTCGCCGACTCCGGCAAGGAACGCGCGATCGTTCTGGACACCCCGGTGCAGGCCACCTGCGCCAAGGTTGTGTATGTCTCCAGCTGGGGTGGTGGCGTCGGGAGCGGCGGCATGTCCCCGTCGGAGGAGGTTGCCTCGCTCGCCGAGTTCAACGCCGACACTGTCGCCGGTGACCCGGTCGACCCGACTGAGCCCCCCGCCGTGGGCGGCGTCGTGATCCCCGAGGGCGCCGTCGAACTGGTGGACGGTGGCCTCAAGGTCCGTCTCCACCCCGGCTTCCCCCAGGTGGTGGACTACCGCCTCGGTGGCGAGCAGATGGCCGGTCGCCTCGGCGACGCACTGAAGACCGTCCTCATCAACGAGGTTGCGCAGACCGTCACGGTCGCCGCTCCCGTGAAGGCCGGCGACAACAAGTCTGCGACCTACGCACTGACCTTTCCCGGCCTGCCCGGCGTCTCCATGGAAGCCGTCGCCTCCGTCGACAAGGGTGCCTTCACCCTGACGTTCAAGAACCTCGTTGATCCGAAGAACGACGTCAACCGTCTGCGTATCCCGAACCACAACCTGGTGACGGTGGCCTCCTCGGACGCCGCCTCGCAGCTGACCGCCGGCATGATGAACGTCAACCGGAACAACAATGGTGACCGCTTCGAGAACGTCGCCGCCACCAACGCCGGCCCCGTCCAGGGCTCCTGGATGGTGATGGCCAACAACTCCACGCTCGCCGCTGCGTTCGACAACAACGCCTCCGAGGACAACCGTGGCCCCGCCTCCACGTCCAGCCGTGTAAAGCAGGACAACAACCGCTGGCAGCGCCAGATCGTTGCGGACGGTGACACCAAGTACGGGACGGTCTCGTCCGGTACCTGGACTTGGCTCGGCGAGCCGGTGGAGCTGTACGCCGGAGCCCTCGGGCGCGACGCTGACCCGTTCGTCACGGTGAAGATCACCGCCGACGCCAACGCCGACGGCAAGGTCGACTGGCAGGACGCCGGTATCGCCACCCGCGACATCCGCACCGTCCCGAACGGCGGCGACAGGGTCAAGAACCAGGTGGTCTCCCGCATCCCGTTCAACATCGTGTCCCAGGCAACCCACCCGTTCCTGCGGACCCTCGATGACACCAAGCGGATCTCGCTGGCCACCGACAACCTGGGCCAGAAGGCACTGCTGAAGGGCTACCAGGCCGAGGGCCACGACGCCGCACACCCGGACTACGCGGATCACTACAACACGCGCGCCGGCGGGTTGAAGGACCTCACGACCCTGGCGGACGAGTCAGTGAAGTGGAACGCCAGCTATGGCGTCCACGTCAACGTCACCGAGTCCTACTCCGAGGCCAAGGCCTTCTCCGAGGACCTGCTGCAGATGCCGCCGCAGAAGGCATGGGGCTGGATGAACCAGTCCTACTACATCAACAGCCAGAAGGACCTCGCCACGAAGAACGTTCTGAAGCGTTTCCAGGACTTCTACGACGAGCGTCCGGACAACCTGGACTGGCTCTACGTCGACGTCTACTACCCCAACGGGTGGGAGGCCGAACGCCTCAGTGGCGAACTGTCCAAGCAGGGCTGGATCGTCAGCTCCGAGTGGTCCGACAAGATGCCCAACCAGAGCATCTGGTCGCACTGGTCGCAGGACGAGAACTACGGCGGTGCCGACAACAAGGGCATCCAGTCCGACGTCATCCGCTTCGTGCTCAACTCGCAGCGCGACACGTGGAACCCGCACCCCATCCTCTCCAACAGCAACGTTGTGGACTTCGAGGGTTGGGCAGGCAAGGTCAACTACAACAACTTCATCAACAACACGTGGCAGCGCAACCTGCCGGTGAAGTTCCTGCAGCAGTCCGACATCGTCAAGTGGGACAAGACCAAAATCACGTTCGAGAACGGCACGGTTGCGTCCTCCGACGTTCCCACCATCTCCGGCTCCGTCGTCCCCACTCAGCGCACGTTCACGTATGACGGTGCAACGGTCTACACCGGCGGCGACTACCTGCTCCCCTGGAGCGACGGTGGCGAGGACCGGCTGTACCACTACAACACCGGCGGCGGCTCCAGCACCTGGACGCTGACCGACTCCTGGAAGTCGCAGGGCGAACTCGAGCTCTTCAAGCTGACCGACACCGGTCGCGTGAAGGTCAAGAACGTCACCCCCGTCGACGGCAAGATCACCCTTGAGGCGGACAACGGTGTGGCCTACGTGCTGTACCCCACTTCCAAGGTCCCGGCCGCCAAGGCACCCAACTGGGGCGAGGCCAGCCACATCTCCGACCCCGGCTTCTTCTCCGGCACACTTGACGCCTACACGACGACAGGCGCCACCAGCATCGAGAAGTCGGATCGCTCCAACTTCCAGGCCGTGCTTGGAAACGATGCATCCTCGATCAGCCAGGAACTGACGCTGCCCGCGGGCACCTACAGTGCCTGGGCATGGATCCAGATCGAGTCCGGCAAGACGCGCCCCGTCACCGTTGAGGCCTCCGGCGTCACGAAGGCGGGCTACTCCACCTTCGCGGCCGGCAAGGCCGGCAACACCATCAACGCCTCCACCGTGATCAACGCCACGGCCTCCGACGAGAAGTTGAACACCAACTTCCAGCGTGTACGCGTCACGTTCACCTCCGACGGCAGCACCCCCGTGAACTTCACGGTCCGTGCCGGCGAGGGCACCGCCAAGGTGCTGGTGGATGACCTGCGGGTCGTGGACTGGAAGGCGCCCGCTGACGCGGACGCTTCCGCCAAGACGGTCTACTTCCAGGACTTCGAGAACGTCGACACCAGCTACTTCCCGTTCGTCACCGGCGCCACCAACCGTGGCGGCGACGCGCGCACGCAGCTGGCCGAGAGGCACGAGCCCTACTCCCAGAAGGGCTGGTGGGGCGTCAACGAGGCAGGTACGCCGCAGGACGAGTACAAGCTGAATGACAACGCCCTCACGGGTCACTGGTCGTTGATGGCCAACAACGAGAACGCTGGCGAGATCCTCAAGACCTCACCCGGTGCCATCAACTTCGAGGCCGGCCGCAAGTATCGGGTCAGCTTCGACTACCAGACCACGTACGCCGAGCAGTACCGGGTGCGCATCGGGCATGACGTGAAGACCTCAACTGGCTTCACGGCTGTCCCGGTCATCTCGGATGTGCTCGGCCAGAAGCGGGAGACCACCGTCTACTCGGCGGAGTTCAATGCGGCGAGCTGTGGCATCCCGTTCATCGCCATCGACAAACTGCAGGGCCCCAACACCCAGCACAACATGACGATGGACGACCTTCGCGTCGAGGACCTCGGTGCAGCGGACTCGGATGCCTGCCTCGCAGGTGGCATCGTGGCGCCGGCAGCCATTCCCGCCGGAGACGACCTCACCGTCACGACCACGGTCACCGGCTACAACGAGGCGGTCACCAACGTGACCCACAAGTTGACGGTGCCGGCAGGGTGGACCGCGACCGTGGCCACCGCAGGCAAGGCGACGCTCACCTTCGGTGAGTCCTCCGTCCAGACCTGGACCGTCACGACCCCCAAGGACGCCGTGGACTCGACAATCGGGTTCACCGGAACGGCATCGGTGGACGGCAAGCCCGCCACCGTGACCGGTCAGGCGTCCGTCCGGGCCATCGCGCCGCTGCCAGCGGGCGAGTCCTACCTCTCCGACATGCAGGAGCGGGTTCTCAGCGCCACCGTCGGTTACGGGACGCTGCAGTGGGACAAGTCAAGTGCCGGTGGCCCCCTGAAGCTGCGCGGTGAAGTCTTCCCCAAGGGCATCGGCGTTCACGCCGTGTCCAGGGTGGACTTCGACCTGAAGTCCGAGTGCAGCGTCTTCCAGGCCACCGTGGGTGTCGACGATGTTCAGAACTCTGCCGGTAGCGTCACATTCGCGGTCTACGCGGATGGGGAGTTGCTGGAGCAGACGGCTGTTCTGAAGGGTGGCGCCGCCACTCACGTCTTCGAGCTCGACGTCACCGGTGTCAAGACCCTGTCGTTGCGTGTCGGCGACGGCGGCAACGGCATCGGCAACGACCACGCAGACTGGGCCGGAGCCCGCGTCACCTGTGGTGGCGAGGTGCCGCCGGTGCTGACTCCGAAGGTCACGGCGACGCCCACCGAGGTGAAGCCGGGCGATACTGTCACGCTGTCGCTCACGGGCTTCGCCCCGAAGGCGAGCGGTGGCGACGTCACGGTCACCAGTGGTGGCAAGACGGTCGCGACCGTGACCATTGACGCCGACGGCAACGGCTCGGCCACCGTCACGGTGCCGGCGGATGCCGCCGACGGCGCGCTCACCATGGGCGTCGCCCAGCCGGGCGCCGGAGTCGAGGCCATCACGGTCTCGGTGATGGTCAAGAAGGCCGTCGTCACGCCGACACAGACGCCCACGCCGACACCCACGCCGACGCCGACGCCGACGCCGACGCCGACGCCGACGGTCACCCCGTCGGTGAAGCCGTCGGTCACGCCCACGGTGAAGCCGTCGGTGAAGCCGTCGGTGAAGCCGACGTTCAGGCCGGAGGATGTGTACACGACGCCGGGGTACCACACGGTCAATGGGC
>JBDSRF010000132.1:0-3896 GCA_039929445.1 Arachnia sp.
CCCCCACCGCCGCGCCGTGGAGCACTTCACCGAGTGGGATTCGTGGGTTGCGCTCACACACGACGACGCGGAGGGTGCGCTGGCCATTGCCGGGTTGCCGTCGGCCGCCAAGGATCCCGACGAGGCCGCCAAACGCTTCGACCTCCTGATCCTGCGCCGACAGCTCGCCCAGCTGCAGGGTGACGCGGTCGCAGCAGAACAGATCCGCGAAACGGTCCAGGCCATCGCGTCCTCCCTGCTGGCCAAGACGGCGATCCCGTCCGTGGCCGAGCAGGCCGAGCTGATCGAGGCGGTTGCCGGTGACGACTGGTGGGTGGACGTCTCGTTGGCACTGCTGGAGATCGTCCGCCTGCGGTTGAGGGGGCTCGTTCGGTTCGTGGAGAGGACGCGGCGCAACCCCATCTACACCGACTTCGAGGACACCCTCGGCGACGCGATCACCATCCACCTGCCCGGCATCACCCCGGGCACGAACTTCGAACGCTTCCGCTCGAAGGCCCGAGCATTCCTGAAGAAGCACGACGACCACGTCGCGCTGCAGCGGCTGCGCCGCAACAAGCAGCTGACTCCCGAGGACATGGACTCGCTGGAGGTAATGCTGGTCGCGGCCGGGGGAGAGCGTGCAGACATCGTCTGGGCCGCAGGACAATCTGGGGGCCTGGGGCTGTTCATACGTTCCCTGGTGGGCCTTGACCGGGCAGCGGCAGTGGAGGCGTTCGGCGACTTCCTGGGTAGCGGCTCCTTCACCGTCGACCAGGTGCGCTTCATCGACCTCATCGTCGACGAGCTCACGGCCAACGGGTCCATGGAACCGGCCCGGCTCTTCGAGTCCCCCTACACGGACCGTGCTCCTGTCGGCCCAGGCAGCTACTTCCCCGATGCTGACGTCGACGCCATCGTTGAAATCCTCGACGACATCAGGGAGCGGGCGGTGCCGCGGGAGGCGGCCTGACCACCGACGACTTCAGGCCATGATGACGGTGAAGAAGATGCCGACCAGGGCCAGTAGAAGCACCCCGTTGGCGATCACCACGGTCTTCATGACGTCGCTGGTGGTCGTCCCGTCGACGGCCGTGAGGCCAGCCTCCCCGGGGTGGCCGGGGGACGTCTGCGCCAGGCTCACGGCCAACGCCAGGCGCGGCGGGTTCACCATGACGGCCGAGGAGGCGGCGATCATCACCACAGCCAGCACCTGGGCCGGGTCGATCCCCAGACCGGTGGCGGCGTCGCTCAGACCCGGTGCCAACATGGCGGCCGAGGCCGAGTTGGATCCGGTCACGTAGCCCGCCAGAGAACTGATCAACGGGGTGGCGACGGCGAAACCCGCCCCCAGACCGGCAACGGCGCCCGCCAGGACGGCGCTCATGCCGTTCAACGACAGCAGTCCACCGAAGGCGACGAACAGCATGGTCGTCAGCGCGACCGGAACAGCGCGACGCCACCCCTCACGCCGGGCATTCGCGACGAGTCGTCGCTCCGCCCCGAGGAGCCGCGGCGCCGCCAGCACCGTCACGGTCAGCCAGAACGCGGGCCCGGACAGGACCTCCCCGAGTTTCCCGATGTCGAGCAGGCGCACCATCACCGCGGAGAGCAGCAGGCCTGAGGCCAGGAAGACGTAGGGGGAGAGGGCACGCAGGACCGCGCGGTCCATCCGGATGGGCTGTCCGTGCTTGAGGCGGCCCATGAGCAGGAGCACGCCGATGGCCGCGACCGCGCCGGACACCCCCGCCAGGGGAGGACCCAGCAACCAGCTGACGCCGACGATGACCAGCCACATGGTCGCGACGGCCACGGCGGCCTCACCCAGATGTGCCCGTGCCGCGCGGCGACCGACGCCGACCACGAGGATGGCGACGCTCATGATGACGATGAGGGGGAGCGCGAGCACGGCGATCCACAGCCCCAGGGTATGAAAGGGCACGTTCCCCAGTTCGGCCATGATCAGGACCGCGGGGGCCAGGGAGCCCCAGGGCCCGAGCAGGATCCCCAGCAGGCCGATGGTCGCGGACTGGCGCACGGAGAGTCCGATGCGGATCAGGAGGGGCACCGAGACGATCAGGCCCAGCCCCCACCCGATGATCGTCTCCGCGAACGGTGCGACACCCAGACCAACGATCAGGATGGCCCGGCCCTGGTTGTGTGCGGACTCCTGCAACCATTCCGCGATCCGTGCCTGCGCTCCCGTGGCGGTGAGGAGTTCAGCGAGGCTGGTGCCGCCCAGGATGATCACCACGACGATGAGGATCGTCTCCCCGAGCGCCGGCCCCAGCGTCGCGACGTCGCCCGTCGTGACGGGGAACCAGACCAGCGAGAGGAGGACCGTCAGCGCGAGTGTGATGAGCACCACGCGCAGGGTGGGAACCTTGAGGCTCATCAGCAGGACGACGACGGCGATGGGCAGGGCGGCCAGCAGCAGGGTCAAGGGGAGGGCTCGGCTTTCTTTCCGTTGTGGAGGGGAGGCTCAGCGTCCCGGGGAAGCTTCCCACAGTTCCGCGTCCGCGGCCCCGTCACGTTGGTCCACGGGCCTCTGTCGCGGCGCGACGTCGCGACTGGGATCGGCCAGCACCACCGCCAGCAGCGCGCTGCTGGTGGGGTCAGGGCCATGTCAGCGCCAGGTGGCGGTCAGGCTGAACCGTCCTGCGCCCGCTTCGACCAGCACCCTGTCGCCGGTGCGGCTCACTGGCGTGCCCACCCCGTTGCACTGCACCGACACCTCTGCCCGCGATGCGTCGGGAAACCAGAACTCTGAGGGGACGGAGCAGCCGCGGCCCTGCCACACCGCGCTGAAACGGTCACCATCGACGCGCCAGGAGATGGCGTCCCCGGCGAAGGCGAGCGGACGCGGCCGGGTCAGGGCGACGGCGGCTTCGGAGCCGGCGAAGTCCTCACCCCAGCACCAGTACGTCCACGACCAGCCGAAGGTGTCGAAGGTGTCCAGCAGGAACGTGGCGTGGTGCGTCACGCCGTGGGCGTCACCGAAGGCACCCCATTCACCCACCAGCACCGGCGCCGCCAGCCGCGTCTGGGTCGCTGCATGTCGCGCGAAAATCGTGCCCGCCCGGATGTTGCTGGACGCGGCGATGGCCGGGGTGTCGACGGTCAGGTCGTAGCCGTGCGGTGAATACGCCCAGTTGTCGTCGTCGAGTGGCGGCTGCCCGGACGGCAGCCCGATGTTGGCGAAGTAGGAGTGCTCCCGCAGCAGCAGCGAGTCGGGGTCCACGGTGCGCACGGCGGCGGCGACCCGCGCCATCATGGGCGCCACGGCCTGCTTCTCGAACGCGGCCAGCAACGGCGCCACGGTGTCACCGATGGCCCGGTGCACAGCAACGTCGTCGAGGCGTTCCAGTTGGGACAGTTTCGTGTCGGGTTGCATGAACTCGGCCGCGATCCGGTTGTGGTCCTGCCCGGTGGCCGCCCCGAAGGCGTGCATGAGGGCTCCGAAGATCTCCTGCGATGCCGTGCCGGGGGTGGGCTCGTTGAGGAAGTCGTAACCGATGAGGGCCGGATGCCCCCGGAACCGTTCGGCGACATGCGCCCACATGGCGGCGAAGGAGTCCTGCAGGCCCACACCCGTGGGTCCGGGCGCGTTCGCCCAGAAGGCGTCGAGGGCACCGTGGACCGCGGGGCTCATGAGGTAGGCGTCGCTCCACAGGTCGGTGGCCTCGAACACCTCGTCGGTGAGGGTGGCCCATCCCGGGGCGCCGTCCCCGAACGACTGGGAGTACAGGTCCTGGTGCGCGTCGATGACCACGCCGATGCCGTGCTCGCCGAGCAGGTCCAGTTGGCTGCCGAGCCAGTCGAGGTACTCCTCCGAGTAGATCCCCGGCTCCGGTTCGACGGCCGCCCAGATCATGCCGAGACGCACGACCGTGAACCCGCGGGCCGCGAGATCCGCG
>JBDSRF010000133.1:0-16846 GCA_039929445.1 Arachnia sp.
CGGTTCTTCACAAATTTAAAAACATCCAGGTTTATAAGCCTGCTTAGCGAAAGGTTATGGTCCGTACGATTGTACACATTTCCTGAATCAATCGTCGCGCAGGGCCCTCAGATACCAGCTGGTGTCGCCGAGCTTCTCGTACAGCTGCCGGAACGCCAGCAGCCCGAAGTCCGGGTTGGGGTCCTCGGCGAACCAGCCCAGCATCACCGGGAGCAACTGCCGCTGGATCTCGGCGCGTCGGCTGGACCCCTTGGTCAGCGCCTGGATGTGGCCCAGTGCAGCCCGCGGATCGGAGAACCCCAGCGCGCGCATGCGCGTCTGCGCCGCCTCCGTGGAGAGGCGCAGCCCCTCGGCGGGGATGCTGCTCACCGCCTCCAGCAGCGGGGAGAAGAAGATTCTGCGCTGCAGCCGCACCACGCTCCTCGTGCTGGACCGCCAGCGTTTCAGCACCTCATCGGAACCGAGGGCGAGCGTGCGGGCCACGTGGGCCATCGCCAGTTCGTCGTCGGGAAGCAGGTGGGTGCGGCGCAGCTGGCGGAGCTGCACGCGGTGCTCCAGCACGCGCTGGAAGCGGTACGACTGTTCCATCTCCGCGCCGTCGCTGCGCCCGATGTACCCGGTGGCCACCAGCGCCTGCAGAGCCGGGATCGTCCCTCTGACCCGAAGACGCTCGTCAGTGCGGCCGTGCACCAGCTGCAGCAGCTGGACGGCAAACTCGGTGTCGCGAAGGCCGCCCTCCCCCAGCTTGATCTCGCGGTCCGCCTGGTTGGCGGGGATCATCGACACAACTCGGGTGCGCATGGCCCTGACGTCGGCTACGAAACCGTCCCGCTCGCCGGCCGCCCACACCATGGGTGCCACCATGGAGCAGAACTCCGTGCCGAGCGCGAGGTCCCCGGCAGCCGGGCGCGCCTTCAGCAGCGCCTGGAACTCCCAGCCCTTGGCCCACTTGTCGTAGTAACTGCGGCACGAGGCGATGGTACGCACCAGCGGCCCAGCCTTGCCCTCGGGCCTCAGTGCGGCATCCACCTGCCAGATGGTGCCCTGGCTGGTGTGGGCTGAGCAGATCCGGGCCAGCGCCGCGGCGAGCTGCGTGCCCACCTGCATGGCGTGTTCGACGGATTCGCCCTCGGCCGGCTCAGCGATGTGGATCACGTCGACATCTGAGAGGTAGTTGAGTTCCTGGGCGCCCGTCTTGCCCATGGTGACGACCGCCAGCCTGACGTCACGCCAGTCGGGCACCTCGGCGCGGGCATGCGCGAGACCGAAGTGGAGGACGGCATCGGCGGCGTGCGCGAGCTCCAGCGCCACGGCGTCCACGAGCCCCACAGGGTCCGGCGCGCTGAGGTCCCGTGCGGCAATCTCCACGAGCGCCGCATGATGGGCTCGTCGCAGGTCGTCGGAGTTGCCGACGGCCACGTCATCCACGACCTCCACACGTTGACCGTAGAACGCCCGCCACGCGTCGGCGCCGCGTGTTGGACGCTCCTCCCGCAGGAGTTCCAGCTCCTCGGGGTGCCGTGCCAGGAACTGCCCCAGAACCGTCGATGCGCCGGCCACCAGGACCAGCCTGCGGAGCCAGGACGGGTTGGCCGCCACCTCCGACAGCAGGCCGGGTGCCAGTTCGGCGATGCGCGCCACGGCGTCCAGGGCACGGTCCCGGTCGGCTGCCTCCTCGAAGTCGGCCAGGGTCACCGGCGGCTCCTCACCGGACCGGTCGCGCCACCGGTCCCACGTGGCGGCGGCGGTTCTGGGCGAGTCGAATCCACGACGTGCGAAATCGCCCACGGCGGAAGAGACCCTGCTCATGGGGACCACATTACCGATTGGTAGGGTGACGCCATCGGAGAACAAGGGGGACGTCATGTTCAAGCCCGCCGCTGATGTCGTGGAGGCACTGCAGGACCTGTTCACGTGCCTTGGAGCCATCGAGTGTGGCCGGGCTGCGGCGCTGGGTCTTGAGCTCAGCGCAGAGCTGGCGAACCGACGCCCCGACCTCACGGACGTTCTGCTGTCAGCCGCCCAGGCCGCTCGCGAACACTCCCTCGAACTGGGTGAGCAACTGACGGCAGCCACCTGCCGTGGCGCCAGCGCCCGCCTGGGCCAGAATCACCCGGGGGCGAGCATCGAGGTGCGGGTTCCCCCGTTCTCTGCCGTCCAGATCGGCTTCGGTACCGGCCCACGTCACACCCGGGGCACCCCACCCAACGTGGTGGAGATGTCGGCTCTGGTCTTCATCGATCTGGCGACGGGTCGTCAGGGATGGGATGACAGCGTCCCCGACATCCGCAGCTCCGGCGCCCACGCTCACGAGGTGAGAAAGGCGTTCCCCATCTGGTCCGCCGTCAGGGAGCGCTGACGGGCGCCCGCGCCACCCGCCTGCACCTTCAGAGGACGCCGATGTGGCGTTCGAGCTCCCACGGCGTGACCTGCTGACGGTAGACCTCGAACTCCTCGCGCTTGTTGCGCATGAAGTACTCGAAGACGTGCTCCCCCAACGTCTCCGCGGCCAACTCGCTGTTCTCCATGATGTTCAGGGCCTCATCCAGGCTCCGCGGCAGCGACTGGATTCCCAGCGCACGTCGTTCGCGGGCGGACAGACGCCACACCTCGTCCTCGGTCTCCTCCTGGAGCTCGTACTCACCCTCGATGCCGGCCAGGCCCGCGTTCAGCATCAGCGCGTAGGCGAGGTAGGGGTTCACGGCCGCGTCCGGGGCTCGGTACTCGATGCGGGCCGACGACGTCTTGCCGGGCGCGAACTGTGGCACGCGAATCAGCGCGGACCTGTTGGCCCGCCCCCAGCAGGCGTAGGTGGGTGCCTCGCTGGCGCCACTGAGCCGCTTGTAGGAGTTCACCCACTGGTTCGTGACGGCACTGATCTCGGGGGCGTGCCGCAACAGGCCGGCGATGAAGTGTCTGGCCGTTTTGCTGAGGCGGTATTCGTCGGCCCCGTCGTAGAACGCGTTGGTGTCGCCCTCGAAGAGCGACATGTGCGTGTGCATGCCCGATCCGGCCTGGTCGGAGAACGGCTTCGGCATGAACGTGGCGTGGATGCCCTGGCTGACGGCCACCTCCCGGATGACGACCCGGAACGTCATGATGTTGTCGGCCATGGTCAGGGCGTCGGCGTAGCGCAGGTCGATCTCATGCTGGCCGGGGGCCGCCTCGTGATGGCTGAACTCCACCGAGATGCCCATCTTCTCCAGCATGGTGATGGCGTCGCGCCGGAAGTCGGTGCCGTCGCCGAGCGTCGTGTGGTCGAAGTAGCCCCCGTTGTCCAGCGGCACGGGCGGGTTCAGCTGCTTGAGCAGGAAGAACTCGATCTCGGGGTGGATGTAGAACGTGAACCCCAGATTCGCCGCCTTCTGGAGCGCGCGCTTCAGGACGTAGCGCGGGTCGGCGAAGCTCGGCGAGCCGTCGGGCAGGCTGATGTCGCAGAACATGCGTGCGGTGCCGCGCTCCAGTTGGCGCCACGGCAGCACCTGGAACGTTGATGGGTCGGGGTGCGCCACCATGTCCGACTCGAAGACCCTGGCAAAGCCCTCGATGGCTGAGCCGTCGAAGCCAACCCCCTCAGAGATGGCTCCCTCCACCTCGGCGGGGGCGATGGCGACGGACTTCAGGGAGCCCAACACATCGGTGAACCACAGCCGCACGAAGCGGATGTCGCGTTCTTCCATCGAACGCAGTACGTACTCGGTCTGCCTGTCCATGCCCCTAGTGTGCCCGCTCATCCCTGCTCGTGCCGCACGACCACGGACGTCCCGGTCACCGCGCGTCAGCGGACCGCTGGTCCGGTGGAATCACGCACGTTCAGTTTGGGGGTGATGACCACGCGGTGCGTGGGTCGCGCGGGGTCGCGGAGACGGTCGACCAGGAGCCCCATGGCGGCACGACCGATGGAGATCCGGGGTGGCCTCACCGCCGTGAGGGCCGGACTGAACAAGCCCGCCAACTCGTCGTCGTAGGCCACGACGGACAGGTCGCCCGGGACGGACAGCCCCACCTGCTGGCAGTGCTGAACGATGGCGATGGCCTCGCGGTCGGCATGGACCAGCAGGGCAGTGGTGCCGGATGCGACGCAGTCCGCCACGAGTTGCTGGGCGGCGGCCTCGTCCCCCCGCTCCGAGCGACGGAGCCCGCGGGTGAAGGCGTCGGCGTCCAGACCACATTCCTGCACGGCCAGTGCCCACCCCCGGCGGATTTCGTCCCGGTGCGGGCTTCTGGGGTTCCAGACGAAGCCAACCCGGGTGTGCCCGTGACCGGCCAGGTGACGCACCGCGGCGCCGGCTCCACCCAGATGGTCGGTGGTCACCGACTCGAGCGGCAGTGCGGTCTCGTCGCGGCGGGCCTCTCTTTCCATGAGGACGAAGGGCACTCCCGTCTCCTCCAGCCATGCCAGGAGTGAGAGGCCGGCGGGCGTCGTGACGTCCGGGGCCATCAGGAGTGCGTCCACCCCTGCGGCGACCAGTTGGGCTGCATGATCACGGAACTCCGCGCCCTCGTAGGAGGTTCCCCGCAGCACGAGGGTGACGCCACGCTCCGCGGCCATGTCCTGCGCGCCACGGATGACCTCGGGCCAGTAGAAGTCGAGTGAGGGAACCAGCATCCCGATCCGCGTCGAGGCGCACGTCTGGCTGGAAGCGTCTGTGGTGGGCTCGTTCAGCACTGCGCCCCCATGCAGTCTGCGCACGACGCCGTCGGCTGCGAGCCGGGCAATATCGCGCCGGAGTGTCACGGGCGCCACGCCCAGCAGCTCCGCCAGGTCGCTGACCCTGAGCATGCCGCGCGCACGGAGCTCCGCGACGATGCGGTCGCGGCGTCCATCCGGAAGCAAGTCATTCACCATGTTGACCACATTACCCACAAGCGCGACCGCATTTGTTAGAGTGTTGATCACAAACGATCCACTTCGATCAGCGAGGAGATGCGGGGAGCGTGCAACCAACGGCGAGGATGCTGGATTGGGACGACCGTCGCACCTGGACCGATTTCGCTGACCAGATGCTGCTCGCCGTCCGCCCCCACGCCTCCCCGTCCCACGCCGGCTTCCGGTTCCCGGGAGCCCCGGGACTGCTGGGTGCACGTGTGGACGCGCTCGAAGCCTTCGCACGGACCTTCCTTCTGGCGGCTTTCCGCCTGGCCGGGGACCAGGGTCACGATCCCCTGTCAGTGGCGCAGTGGTACGCCGACGGCATCGAAGCCGGCACGGACCCTCGTTCCCCGGAGCGCTGGCTGCGCCCCGACGAGCATCCCCAGGCGAAGGTCGAGGCTGCCTCCCTCGCCATCGCCCTCGACATGACACGGCCCTGGATCTGGGACCGCCTGCCCCCGGCCGTGCAGGACAGGGTCGTTGCCTGGATGGCCCCGGTGGTGGGCGACACCACCTACTGGCGCAACAACTGGGTGTGGTTCCGCATTGTGGTCCAGACGTTCCTGCGGTCCGTCGGCGCGCACCACAGCACCGCCGAGATCGATGAGGACCTCGCCACCCACGACTCCTTCATCCGGGCCAACGGCTGGCTGACCGACGGTGAGGGACGCAACTTCGACCACTACGTCGGCTGGGCCCTCCACCTGTACCCCACACTCTGGGCCCGGATGCAGGGAGCAGTCGACCTCGCCGGCCCACGCATCGACGCCGACCGGGCGTCCCTGCAGCGCTACCTCGACGATGCCATCCGGCTGATCGGCGCGGACGGCTCCCCGCTGATCCAGGGCCGCAGTCTCACCTACCGGTTCGCCGCCGCCGCCCCGTTCTGGGTCGGGGCGCTGGCCGGGGTCGACACGCCGGCACCAGGGCTGCTGCGCACAGCCGCGTCCCGCGTGGTCGGCCACTTCGTGGATGCAGAGTTCTCCCATGCCCCGGGGGTCCTCGACGTCGGATGGAAGCGACCGTGGCCGCAGCTGGCACAGTTCTACACCGGCCCTGGCTCCCCCTACTGGGCTGTCAAGGGACTGCTCGGAGTTGCTCTTCCCGGCACGCACCCCGTCTGGACTGATCACGCCGAGCCGCTGCCCATCGACGAGGCCGATCAACTGCTCGCCATTGAGGCGCCGGGCTGGCTTGTCCACGGATCCCGGGACGACGGCATCCTCCGCGTGGTCAACCACGGCACAGACCATGCCCTGCCCGCCTCCGACGCAGCCGACAGCCCCCTGTATGCCCGTCTCGGCTACTCGAGCGCCACGTCACCGCTGCTCGACGACGACAGCTGGGCCAACCCTCTCGACAACACCATCGCCCTGCTCGACGCCGATGGCCGCGCCACCCACCGGACCGGGATGGATCGACTGGACTGCCGGGTGGTCGAGACCCCTGACGGCTCCCTGGGTCTCGCCTCCTCAAAGACGAACGCCCACTGGGTGGACGCCCTCCCCCCGACGCAGCAGGAGGCCATCGGGTGGCCCGGAGTGGCGACGCCCGCCGGCCAGTTGCTGATGGTCTCGTTGGTCCGTGGCCCATGGGAGATACGCATGGCCCGGGTCGAGAGCCCCGCCCCCACCGCAGTGCAGGTGCGTTTCGGCGGCTGGCCCCTGTCCGGCGGCAGTCCCGCTGACGTGCAGACCACCGATGGCGCCAGCACCGCCGCCGAGGGCCTCACCACGCGCCTCACGGCCCTCACCGCGCACGGGCTCGTCGGCATCGACCGACGGCTCGACGCGAGCCCCTTGGCCGACGTCACCTCCACCCCGTTCATCCTCTTCCCCGTGCGGGAGGATGACTGGCAGGGTGTACTCGTCGAGCTGGGCGCGACCACCACGTCAGGTCACGCCCGCATCACGACCACGGTCATCGGGGAGTCCACCAGATTCCTCGCCACTTGGCCGGACGGAACCACCACCACAACCCAGGCACGCACGCCCCGAACTGTGAAAGGCACCACGATGCCCCTCTCCCCCGCTGCCGACAGCGCTCTGACGACCCTGCACCAACTCGACGAGCAGTTCGGCACCCGCTATCCGGACGACGTCACCGTCGACGGGGTCTACCCGCTGCGTGAGGCGCAGTTCGGTGAGCCGGAGGGTGGCAACACGGAATGGACCACGGGGTTCGTCCCGGGGATGTTCTGGGCCGCAGGAGAACTGAGTGGCGACGAGAAGTTCTTCGACGCCGGGCGCCGCCACATCCCCAGCTTCATCGACCGCATTGACCGCCTCGTCCACGTCAACCACCACGACCTCGGCTTCCTCTACACCCTCTCCTGTGTGACCGCCTGGCGCCATGACGGCAACGAGGAGGCCCGCGACGCAGCGCTGGCGGCCGCCGACCAACTCATGGGACGCGTGGTGCCCTCCATCGGGATCATCCAGTCGTGGGGCGAGCTCGACGATCCGGAGCAGGCGGGCCGCGCCATCATCGACAGCCTCATGAACATGCCGCTGTTGTACTGGGCCACGGAGGTCACCGGTGACCAGCGCTACGCCGACGCCGCCCGCCTGCACGCCCAACTGCTGGGGAAGTCGATCGTGCGTGACGACGACACCACCCACCACACGTTCCACTGGGACGTCACCTCCGGGGCACCACTGTTCGGGACCACGGCCCAGGGCCACGCCGACGACTCCACCTGGGCACGCGGCCAGGCATGGGGCATTTATGGCTTCGCCCTCAACCACGCCCACACCGGGGACCCGGAACTGCTGGCGGTCTCCGAGCGCTGCGCCCGACGCTTCCTCGACCTCCTCCCGGAGGACAACGTCCCGTTCTGGGACATGGTCTTCACCGACGGCAGCGACGAACCCCGCGACAGTTCGGCAGGCGCCATCGCCGTGTGCGGGCTCAACGACCTCGCCGCCATCACGGGCAAGACCGAGTACCAGGAGGCGGCCGACCGCATCCTCGACTCGCTCGAGGCCAACTACGCCACCACTGCCGAGGGCCCGGAAAACTGTCTGCTCCTCCACGGCGTCTACGCCAAGCACGGCGGCCGCGGCATCGACGAGGGCAACCTCTGGGGTGACTACTACTACATGGAGGCGCTGCTGCGCCGCCACAACCCCGACTGGGTGTCCTACTGGGCCCCCAGCGCCTGATACACGGGGCTCCGCCCCCGTGACCCCCCGCAGCAACACCTACGCACCAACCAAGAACTTCACCAGCAGTGAAAGGAAAGACGCATGATCCTCGAAGACTTCGCCCTTGACGGCAAGGTGGCGCTCGTCACCGGCGCCACACGCGGCCTCGGCCAGGCCATGGCCGTGGCACTCGCCGAAGCCGGCGCCGATGTTGCACTCGTCGGCAGCTCCAAGCCCGCTGATGAAACCGCCGGGAGGATCCACGCACTCGGCCGTCGCACCCTGAACCTGACCTGTGACCTGTCGAAGGCGTCCGTCGCCGAGCTCGCCACGCTCGTCGACGACGTCGTGACCGAGTTCGGCCACATCGACATCCTAGTCAACAACGCAGGCATCATCCGCCGCACCCCCGCCAAGGACTTTTCCGAGACCGACTGGGACGACGTCGTCCAGGTCAACCAGAAGGCAGTGTTCTTCCTTGCCCAGGCGGCTGCCAATGCCATGCTGACCCGCGGTGAGGGCGGAAAGATCATCAACACCGCGTCCCTCCTGAGTTTCCAGGGCGGCATCAACGTGCCGTCCTACACGGCCAGCAAGAGTGCCGTCGCCGGCCTGACGCACGCCATGGCCAACGAGTGGGCCAGCCAGGGAATCAACGTCAACGCCATCGTGCCCGGGTACTTCGCCACCGACAACACCGCGCAACTCCGCGGCGACGAGGACCGTTCCCGCTCGATCGTGGAGCGCATCCCTGCGGGCCACTGGGGCGCAGCCGAAGACCTGGGCGGGGCCGTTGTGTTCCTGGCCTCGAAGGCCTCCAGTTACGTCCACGGCACCCTGCTGGCCGTCGACGGTGGCTGGCTCGGCCGCTGACACCCAGCACGGGGGGCTCCGCCACCCCGTGCCCCCCATCCCGACATCAGAACCACCGCCCTGCATCCCGCGGGGCAACTCATGAAGGAGTAGCAACAATGGAGAACCGTTACGCCAGCGCCCCGGAACACGTGGCAGGAATGCAAACCGCCGAGCTGCGGAAGCGCTTCCTCGTCGAAGACCTCTTCACCGAAGGTGAAATGAAGTTCGTCTACAGCCACTACGACCGCATCATCATGGCCGGCGCCGTGCCCTCCGGTGACGCGCTGACAATGCCGACACCCGAGGCGCTCCACACTGACCACTTCTTCGACAACCGCGAAGCCGGCGTCATCAACATCGGCGAAGACGCCAAGGTCACGGTCGACGGCACCGAGTACACGCTGCCCCGCAAGGGCCTTCTGTACATCGGCCGCGGCACCAAGGACGTCACCTTCGAGGCGCCGGGCCGTTTCTATCTCTACAGCGCCCCCGCACACACCGCGTACCCCACTACTCTGGTGGGCCCGGAGGACGGCAACGTGCTGGAGCTCGGGGCCTCCGCGACCTCCAACGAGCGCACGCTGCGCCAGTTGCTGTTCAACGGCGACGTCAAGAGCTGCCAGGTCATGATGGGCGTCACCACCCTGGCGCCGGGCAGCATGTGGAACACCATGCCGGCCCACACCCATGACCGCCGCATGGAGTCCTACCTCTACTTCGACGTGGAGGATGACGCCCGCGTGATTCACCTCATGGGTGAGCCGTCCGAGACGCGTCACCTCGTCGTGGGCAACGAGCAGGGTGTCATCTCGCCCAGCTGGTCCATCCACTCCGGCGTCGGTACCAAGGCGTACTCGTTCATCTGGGCGATGGCTGGCGAGAACCAGGCATTCACGGACATGGACGCCGCCCCGATCACGGACATGCGCTGACGTGGCTGACGACCTGCTGACACAGCTCGCCTCGCACCGCCTCGTCCCCGTAGTCGTCCTCGACGATGCGGGTGACGCGGCCGGACTGGCCGAGGCGCTCGTCGCCGGTGGTCTACCGGTGGCTGAGGTCACCTTCCGCACGTCTGCCGCCGCCGAGGCGATCGCCGTGATGGCCCGCCGCGGAGACGTGCTCGTCGGAGCCGGCACGGTGCGCACCGTGCAGCAGGTCGACGAGGCCGTCGCGGCCGGGGCGGGCTACATCGTCTCCCCCGGCCTCGGCGAGTCCGTCGTGCGCCGCTGCCAGGAAATCGGGATCCCGGTCCTGCCCGGAGCCGTCACCGCCACCGAAGTGATGCGCGCGGCAGAGTTGGGGCTCAGCACCGTCAAGTTCTTCCCGGCCGCCACCTCGGGCGGAGCCGCCGCCATCAAGGCGCTGTCCGCGCCGTTCGGCGACATGAAGTTCGTGCCCACGGGCGGGATCGGTCCCAAGAACATCGCCGAGTACCTGGCGCTGGACTGCGTCAGTGCCATCGGTGGATCGTGGATGGTTCCCCAGGCCATGGTCCGCGCCCGGCAATTCGATGACATTGCCCAGCTCACGCGTGACGCCGTCGCGCTCGTGAAGTAGAGGAGGAACCCCATGTTGGAGTTCCGACCGGCAGATGAGTGCCGCTACGACGCCGTCGCCCTGGGTGAGGTGATGCTGAGGCTTGACCCCGGAGATGGCCGCATTCGCACCACCAGGACCTTCGCCGTCTCCGAGGGTGGGGGCGAGTACAACGTGGTCCGTGGGCTGCGGCGCTGTTTCGGTCTGCGCACCGCCGTCGCCACCGCCTTCGTCGACAACGCCGTGGGCCGTCTCGCCGAGGACTTCATCCTCACCGGCGGCGTCGACACCAGCCTCATCCAGTGGCGGCCCTTCGATGGCGCACCACCATGCGCAGCGTGAAGTCCGCCACCGTCAACGGCTGGGGTGCGATCGCCTGGTCGCGGGACACCGGCGTGGTTGAGTCCATCCACCGCCCCGACCTGGAGATCTTCGACCGGGTGGGTGGGGGCGACTCCTTCGCCTCGGGATTGGTGTACGGCCTGATCACCGGGGAGTCGTTGCAGACGGCCGTGGACTACGGCGCTGCTCACGGCGCCCTGGCCATGACCACACCGGGCGACACCTCCATGGTGACGCGCGACGAAGTCGTCAAGCTGGCCTCCGGTGGAGGCGCACGCGTCGACCGCTGACCAGGCCGCTGCCGAGGAGCTTTCCGCAGTATGCATGCGACCGCGTTGCAGTGACCCCCTCCCCACACCCGGGGAGGGGGCCATTGCACGTCCGGACGAGCGGCACGCCCGTTCACTGTGCGGGAGCCGCCCGCAGAGTTCGCCATAATGGAGCACATGGCACAACCCGGCTGGTACCCCGACCCGAGCGGATCCGGCAAGCCCCGCTACTGGGACGGCGCCACGTGGTCACCGGACACGGCAGCGTCGGGAGCCGGCGCCACCGGTGGCGGAGCGCCCCGGAAGACAGCGATGACGGGGGTGCTGGCCGGGGTGTTGGTGATCCTCCTCGTGGTGGCCGTGATGGTGTGGCAGCCATGGCGCACCGACGCCTGGGGCAGCCCCGAGGACACCAACTCGTCCAAGCCCACCGGGAGCCAGTGGAACGAGCTCGAGCCCACCGAGACCCCCACGTCACCTCAGCCGACCGAAGGCGACGGCCGCCCCGTCGCCTGCCCCCTCGTGGAGGAACCGGACAACGGACCCCAGGGGCAGTGGTACGTCTCGGGCGGCGTCCAGTACCGCGGCGTCCCCGGCTGGAACGACGGCGGCGGCTGGACCATCGACTTCACCTCCGACCGCTCCGGCCAGGTTGAAAGCGTCTCCGATGGCTGGGTCTCCATCACCGCCATCGGGCAGGTGTCCAAGAAAGACTTCAGCGGCGACCCCCGCACCGCCGCCACCCAGCTCAGTGACTGCATGTCCTCGTCGTACTACTACCGCACCCTGGACCACAGGGAGCGGCTCGAGGACACGGCCTTCACCACAAAGGACGGCGTGTCGGGTTGGCTCATCCGGGAGAACTACTGGAACGTTCCCGACCAGCCCGTCTCCGGCGACGAAGTGGTCATCGTTGTCCTGGACGCCGGGGCCAAGGATTCGCTCACCCTCTTCCACAGCCAGGCCCCCATCGAGGACCAGCGCCGCAAGGACAAGGTGGCCAAGGCGTTGACCACGCTGTCCAGACGCTGAGCCCGGTCTGCCTACACTGGGTTCGTGTCTGCACCCGGCTGGTATCCCGATCCCTCCAAGGGGGGCGAAGGCCTCCGTTACTGGGACGGCCGCGCCTGGTCGCAGCAGACCACGGCAGCCACACCAACGCCCACGAAGAGACCATGGCTGTGGTTCGCCGTGTCGATGGCCGTCGTCGCGGCGGTCGTGGCGGTCTTCGTCCTCCGCCCCGGCGGCCTGATGACCACACCCGAGGACACGAACTCCGCCCGCCCCACCGGAAGCCAGTGGAACGAGGTACCCCCCACCGAGACGCCGACGGATCCGCAGGAAACGGGGGCCGGCGAAACAATCGACTGCCCTCAGAACAGTGTCGACGACCGCTCAGAGGTGTCCTCCGACGGCCGCATGCACGGCGGAGGCCTGTCCTTCGAGGCCCCGAAGGGCTGGGAGTGGGAGAGCCGGCCCGTCTTCATGCCCTGGATGTACGACCACAACTCCACCATCAAGCCCATCACCAGCAGCTGGATGAGCAACCTGAGCGCCGGCAAGGTGCTGCGATCCGAGGGATTCAAGGATCCGCGCAGCACCGCCACCCAGCTCATGGGTTGCTTGGCGTCCTCCGGTTTGTACATGGGTTTCACCGGGCGACAGGACGTCAGCGACGCGGCGTTCAGCCTTGACGGGGCAGGGGGGTGGCGCATCACTGCAGACGTTCGGGTCGCGAACCAGGGGGCCATCCAGGGAGACGTGGTGGACGTGATCGTGCTGGACCTGGGCGACAGCGACTCCCTCGCCGTGTTCATCTCCTGCGCCACCATCGACGACGAGAAGAACCTGGACGAGGTGGCACGCGCCACCGATTCCCTCCGCGTGGACTGAGGGCCCCGACTCCCCGATAGCATGGCAGCGTGTCTGCGCCAGGATGGTATCCGGACCCGACGGGGGCCGATGGGCTGCGGTACTGGGACGGTCAGCAGTGGACAGCCAATACCTCCCCGGCGCCGTCGGACGCCCCGTCCTCCTACACCAGCGCCGGGCAGCAGCAACCCGACGCCGCGTGGCAGCAGGGTCCTCAGAGCGGTCCCGCAGCCATGCCCCCGCCGGCGCCTGATGGTCGCGGAAACCTCTGGCTCTGGGTTGCCTTCGGCGTGGTCCTCGCCATGATCATCGGCCTCGGATCCTGGCTCCTCTTCTTCCGGCAGGATCCCTCCTCCACACCCAGTCCAACCCCCGCGTCAACGACAACGCAGGCCGTCGAGCCCACGGACCCCTCGGTTGAGCCGACGACCCCCGAACCGACCGTCGACCCATCAGAGGAGCCGACGACGGACCCGAGCGCCGCCCCACCCTCCATGGGTCCGCCCCCGGAGGCCGGTGCGCTCATCGACCCGGTCGCGAACTGCCCAGCCACCGCGACGGATGCCATCGGAGTGCTGGACGGGGACGGCCGCTACACCTCCGGTGGCGGGTTCAGCGTGGCCGCGGCGGAAGGATTTTCCCCGGCACCGGTGCAGTACCCCTGGATCCACCAGTCGAATTCGCAGACCAAGATCTACGACGGCAACTGGATGGCTGCCGTCACGGTCGGCACCCTGCGAGCCGAGGACGGCTTCGCCGAAACCGCCCCGTCCGCCATCGCCATGGTGGCGTGCATGCTGGGCTCAGACTTCTATGAGGGCCACGCGAGCCAGGCCACAGTGGTCCAGTCCGCCAGGGCCCCGGACGGCGACGCCGTCGCCATGTCCGTGGAGGTGGGAGTGGAAGGCGTGTCCGGAATCAGTTCGGACCTCGTCTATGTGATGACCGTGTTCGAGGGTGGCGCGCTGCATGTGCTGGTCGCCACCGTCCCCAACGACGACAGCGACGGGATCACAGCCGTGGGCGACGCCGTGAAGGACGTGAGGTTCGGGTGAGGTTCGATTTGTTGGCCCTCGACGGAGGGCAGTCGGGCATGCGCACACTCCTGCGATCCGGCGGCGTCATACACCGCGGCCCGGAGTACAGCGGAGTCCGCAGCGACCACCCCCTCCTCCCCCAACTCCGCGACATCGTGTTGTCAGCTCTCCAGGGAGAACACGTCGATGTGGTCGCACTGGGCGTCTCGGGGATGGGTGTGCGTGACACGGCGAGCGAACTCAAGGCCCTGTTGGGAGGAGCCGCCGGTGCTGTGCTCCTCGCCCACGACGGCACCACCAGCTACCTCGGTGCGCTCGGGCCGCGTGAGGGGGCGGTGGTGGCAGCCGGCACGGGTGCCGTGACACTCGCGGTGGGTCCCTCCAAGGTCTGTCGCATCGACGGTTGGGGCCACCTGTTGGGCGATGCCGGCTCAGGGTTCTGGATAGGACGCGCAGCATTGACGGCGGTGCTGCGGTCCCACGACCGCCGCGGTGTGCCCACATCGCTGACGGAAGTGGCCGTCGAGGAGTTCGGCGACCTGTCGCAGCTCTACCTCCAGATCCAGGCCGACCCCGGCCGCGTCGCCAGGATCGCGTCGTGGGCGCGCACCGTGAGCGAGCATGCAGCCACCGACGAGGTCTGCGCACGCATCTCCCGTGAGGCCGGCGAGCAACTGGCGCTCAGCGCCGCCACGGGTCTGGGGCATGTGCACGCTGCCCCGGTGGTGAGCACGGTGGGCAACGTCTTTCGCAACACCGTTCTCGCGGACGCCTTCACTGAGGAGCTCACCCGCCTCGTCACCGACGTCGACGTGGTGCAGGCTGAGGGAACCGGACTTGATGGTGCCGCGCTGCTGCCCAGAGTCACGGCGGGATCAGCGCTGGACACGCTCATCGACCGCGCCGAGTAGGCACAGCCAACGTCCGCGCGGCCACCGGGCGTTGCGGGTATGCGCCAACTCCATGGAGCGAGAGCCGTCGCCACCAGGACAGTGGCAGCGCAATAAACAGCCCGGATTTCAGGGGAACTGGCTCTGCGCACGTCCACGGCCATGCCTATCCGGTTCGCCCCAGCGTCGATGCATCCGTTGTCTCTTCAGACCTGACTCGTGCCACTTGGCTTAGTGACCTGCGGCGAGCCTTTTCACGATCTCTTGGATGTCGGCTGGTGGCTCTTGATCGAGGGTGAGGTGCTGACCGTTGATCTCGATGGTCGCGGAGCGCACGGTGCGCAGCGTCGTGACGAGCTTCTTGATCGAGACCCCGGTGGTGTCCGTGAGGTAGCGGGTGATCGCAAGGGCTGCGAACACCACGCTCAGGTGCGCCTCAATGGCATCTCTTTGGTGATGAAATACTGGCCTGGCTCGGAGGTCGGATTTGGTCATCCGGAAGGATGCTTCGACCTGCCAGAGGTCGTGGTAAGCCTCGATGACCTTGGCCCCGGTCATCGTGTCGACAGGCAGGTTGGTGACGTAGCCCTTCAGGCCGGCGAGTTGGCGGGCCCGATCAATGGTGGCCTGGTTGAGTTCTTTGGTGGCGCCGGTGACTTTCAAGAATCGGGCGTTGCGCATCGACGACTGGCCAGAGGCGATCCGCTCAGCCCGCTCGATCATGGCGTTGATGGCCTTGTCGTCGTGCTTGTTGCGTTTGAAGAACCACTGATACACGATTCTTCGTTCCCGCGCCGCCTTCCGGGTTCCCATCACCCGTGATGATTCCAGGATTTGGCCATTGGTGAAGTAGTTCCCATGGCGTTCGAAATGATCGGCCAGGTCGTAGGGGGCCTTGGTCAGGCGGGAGCCGACGATGAAGGAGAACCCGGCATCCTCCAACGCGTTGAGGTTGCTTGCCGAGAGCATCCCGGCGTCAGCGACCACGACCATGTCGGTGATGCCGTGACGCTCCTGAAAGCTGGTCAGGACCGGGATCAGCGTGGTGGTCTCGGCTGTGTTTCCTGCGAACAGGTGGACCTCCAGCGGAAACCCGGACGGGTCGACCAGGAGCCCGACTTGGACTTGGGGGTCGACGCGGTGTTCCTTGCTCATCCCAACCTTGCGAAGTTTGTCCTCGTCTCTGGCTTCGAAATGCAGGGTAGTGACGTCATACATCACCATGGCCGCCAAGCCGTTGACACGGGCCGAGTGCTGCACGCATGCACGTGCGATCTTGTCGCGGTAGTCACGCTGCTGGCAGCGTTGCAAAGCCCGAAAGAGGGTCCGCAAGCTCGGACACGGCGCACCCACCTCACTCAGGACACGGATGGTGTCGGCTTTGCTGGTGGGCTCAATGATGCGGGCCAACACCATTGCCTTGAACGCTTCATCATTGAGGGCGTCGAAACCGAGATGGGCATAGGCGCTTGCCAGGACGTCCCACAGCAGCAGCGCTGAGGTCGACACCAGGCGTCCACCACCGTTCACCGCTTTGGGCCGCCCACCCGCAGCAGGCGGCAGCGGCAGCGCCTCTGCGGGCTGGGTCCAGTCCGCAATGTCGTCGGTACTGACCTGTTGTTGGGGCAGAACGCCGAAGTCGAAGGCATCCTGGTTCGGATACAGCCGTCCTCTGGCTGCTTCGAGCAGGAGTGCAAGCTCAGCGTCGGTATGCGCTGAGCCGACATGGTCGATCTCCACGGCTTCTCCGGGTTCCCGCGTCACGATCTGGACAGCGACTGCCCCAGAAGCAGTCCTGACCCTGCGTACGAACCGTGATCCCACGCCCACACAGTATCGGCTACGAGGTTTTTAGTGACCGATTCGACCTCGCTCGCAAAGTGAACCCCCTAGTCAAAACGATTTCAAAGCATCATCCCGAAAAGGTGGCACGAGTCAGGTCAGACAAGGCGGGACCGGACAGCAAGTACAGCATGCACACTCGGCATCGGCATCGCCGTGTTCAGCGCCGCCGTGGTGCTGG
>JBDSRF010000134.1:0-13777 GCA_039929445.1 Arachnia sp.
TTCGGGAGCCAGCAGTCCGAGCCCTACCGATGGGGCCATGCCTACCTCGACGGGTACACCGCCCCCGAGGGTCGCTCCACCACCCCGACGAAGCCGATCATTCCCGACACGGCGCTGATGGGGGTGGCGTCACCGGAGACCATCCACCAGTCCGCCGTGAGGGGCGTGACGATTGCCGGGTTGCCGGCCAGCAGGGCTCTCACCGTGGACGGCATCACGATCGGCTCCGACGCAGCCACCATCAAGGTCCACAGCACCGAAGCAGGAACGATCCGGGCCTACGCATGGCACGGCGACTTCGGCATGGTGCCCGTGTGGTCCACGAGCTGTCCCGGCGACACGCTCGGATTCGGCGTCTGCTCCCCGGATGACGTGACTGCAGCCCCCTGGGGTGACGACATGGGGGGTCATCTGCTGGCCAGCACGACCGCGCCGGTGTCAACCGGTGCCGGCACCGTGACGCTGCCGCTGACGTCCGCTGCGTTCACGGCGCTCGCGAAGGACGGCGTCATCATTCTTTCCTTCGAGTCCGCCTCTGGCGGGGTCAACGCCTGGGAGTACCCGGTGCTGGAGGACAAGACACCGCCAAGCTCGCCTCCGCCGAGTTCACCGCCCCCGACGGGTTCGCCGTCGGAGTTCGTTCCCAGCGCGCCCTATACGCTGCCGGGTCTGCACAAGGTCAACGGGCGGACGTGGTTCACCACCTGTGAGTCGTACTCGCAGACCAAGCGGTGTCGGACGGACATCTGGGCCACCACCGTGGTTCGGAGTGGCGGCGGCTTCGCCATCAAGCAGGGCTGGGTGTTCAACAACCTCACCTACCTGCCCTACATGAAGCGTGCGCAGTGGGCATCCAACCCGCTCGGGCACAACGGCAGCTGGACCGCCGCCGACGGCCGGATGTGGCGCACCGAGTGCGACACCGCCGCCACCGGCCGTGGCGGGTGCCGCTCCTACGCGAAGGTGACCGTCTACAAGGCGACGCCGAAGCAGGGGGGTGGCTACACCTTCAGCCAGTCGAATGACTGGGTGTTCAACAACATCGTGATGTTCAGGCCCAACTGATCCTGAAGTGAACACGGCAAGGCCCCGTCGCAGACGCGACGGGGCCTTGCCGTGTTCACAGGATGACAACGATCCGGACGTGGTGACCGAGCCCGGCGTCGCCTACGTCGCTG
This sequence comes from Arachnia sp., assembly GCA_039929445.1. Lineage (GTDB taxonomy): Bacteria > Actinomycetota > Actinomycetes > Propionibacteriales > Propionibacteriaceae > Arachnia. The sequence continues at coordinate 1,179 of JBDSRF010000134.1, forward strand.
CGCTCGTATTGCGGACGATGAGCTGGGGTTGCAGGACAATTTGCTGATGTCGGTGGTGGGGGTCGCCGACTGCGTGCTCGAGGAGCAACTGTGCGGCTCGGCGACCCATTTCCTGCGTGGGTTGCCTCACCGAGGAGAGGGGGACGATCCAGCTCTCCGCGAACTCCACGTCGTCATAGCCCACCAGGGCGACGTCCTCAGGTATGCGGACGCCGTGGCGCCGCAGCTCCCGGAACACCCCGAACGCGAGCATGTCGTTGCCGCAACAGATGCCGCTGGGTAGCCCGTCCTTGAGCAGGCGCTGAGCCGCCCTCGTCCCGCTCTCGAGGCCGATGCCCTCCTCATGGACAGACACGAGGGCCTCGGACGGGTCCAGTCCGGCCTCGACGATGGCTTCGTGCATGCCCCTCGCGCGAAGCTCGAACTGCTGCAGACCGGGGAGTCCGCCGACGAAGGCCAATTTCTTGTGCCCCAGGGACAGCAGGTGCTGGGCGGCGAGGCGGCCGCCGGCCACGTGGTCCACGGACACCGAGCAGCCCGCGGAGGATTCCTTGTAATCGAGGTAGACCACGGGGAACCCGTGCAAGCCGTCGACCGTGGGTTCCCCACCGCCGGCCGGCGTGAGCAGTGCACCCCGGACGCGCTGCGCTGCCAGCATCTGCAGGAGCGTGAACTCCTTGGCATGGTCGTTCTCGGAGTTGCAGAGGATCACCACGTGCCCCGACTCGCGGGCCGCCCGCTCGACGGCGTGCGCGATCTCCATGAAGAAGGGGCTGAGCACGTCCACCACCACCAGGCCGATCACGTTGCTCGGGGCGCCCATGAGAACGCGTGCCTGTTGGTTGGGAACGAAACCGAGAGCGCGAATCGCGCCGCGCACCACTGCCTGCGTGTCGGAGGACACTCGCTCCGGGTGGTTGATGGTGTTGGAGACGGTCCCGACGGACACGCCGGCGCGCTCCGCCACCTCGCGGATGCGCACGCGCGGCGTGCTGTCGTTGCTGATGGCCCCTGTCCGGTCGGACGTCATGTGGTCTTCCTGTCCGGGCCGCTCGGGCCACGTCACGGGATGGTCTCGGTTGTGCCGTCACCATGGTCACGGGCCGAGTCGGTCCTGTACTGTCGAGCATAGACAGTTGAAGCGCTTCAATCGAGCAGAGCGGCCCGATTGATGACCCAACACAACGTTGGAAGGACACAAGATGAAGCAGCGACGCTTTTTCAGCAAGATTGCGGGCCTGACACTGGCATCAGCCCTCGCACTGACCGCATGTGGTGGCGATGGAGCCGCGAAACCCGGGGATGGCGGTGACACGGGGGACAGCAAACACACCATCGTGATCGTGCCGAAGGACTCCACCAACCCGTGGTTCGTCCGCATGGAGACGGGCGTCAAGAAGTACGCCGCCGACACGGGCCTCGACGTCTACCAGAAGGGTCCAGCCGAGACCGACGCCACGATGCAGGTGCAGGTCATCCGTGACCTCATTGCACAGAAGGTCGACGCCATCGGTGTGATCCCCGTCGACCCCGGCGCACTGGAGCCTGTCCTCAAGGAAGCCATGGACGCCGGCATCGTGGTGGTGACCCACGAGGGCGCGTCACAGCAGAACACCCAGTACAACATCGAGGCGTTCAACAACAGCGCCTACGGCGGCTTCATCATGGACAACCTCGCCGAGGCCATGGGCGAGGAGGGCACCTACACGACCATGGTGGGTCACGTCACGAACGCCTCCCACAACGAGTGGGCTGACGGTGGTGTTGCCCGGCAGAAGGAGAAGTACCCCAACATGAAACTCCTGGAGGCGGAGCCCCGTGTCGAGTCCCAGGACGACGGCGAGGTCGCCTACCAGAAGGCGAAGGAACTCTTCAAGAAGTACCCGGACCTCAAGGGCGTCATGGGCACGTCATCCTTCGACGCCCCCGGTGTCGCACGTGCCATCGAGGAACTGGGCCTCAAGGACAAGGTGTTCACGGCCGGCACCGGCCTCCCGGAGGCCAACAAGGAGATCCTGGACAAGGGTCTGGTCCACGCACTGACCCTGTGGGATCCCGCTGATGCCGGGTACGCACTGGCCGAAATGGCACGCAAGGTCCTGGACGGCGAGGAGATCAAGGATGGGATCGATCTGAAGGTCAAGGGCTGGGACAACATGAAGTTCGCTGAGGGCAGCGACAAGGTCCTCGAAGGTGAGGGCTGGATCGTCATCAACAGCGAGAACGTCGACTCGTTCGGCTTCTGATGCATCGCGGGGGAATGGTTGGTCTGCCTGCCGGCCATTCCTCCGCAGCACCCTGGACCCTGTGACCCGTCGTGGCGCAGCGGTACAAACGCCCAACCGACTTTAAGGATCGTTGATGGTGGAGACAGTCATATCGGTACGGGACCTGAGCAAGTCGTTCGCCGGCGTCAAGGCGCTCGACGGGGTCAACCTCGAGATCAGGGCGGGGGAGATTCACTGCCTCGCCGGTGAGAACGGAAGTGGCAAGTCCACTCTCATCAAGGTCATCTCGGGCGTCTACCAGCCCGACGAGGGCACCATTGAACTCAACGGGACACGCCACGACAGGCTCACCCCCATCGAGGCCATCCGCGGGGGTGTGCAGGTGATCTACCAGGACTTCTCCATCTTCCCCAACCTGAGCGTGATGGAGAACCTGGCCCTCAACCATGAGCTCTCGCAGGGGCGGAAATTGGTCAACTGGCGACGGTTTCGCACGATCGCACAGGAGGCCATCGCGAAGATCAACTTCCACGTGGACCTCGATGCCCGTGTAGGTGACCTGTCGGTGGCCGACAAGCAACTGGTGGCGATCTCCCGGGCGCTCCTCCACGACACGAAGCTCATCATCATGGACGAGCCCACCACCGCTCTGACCAACAGGGAGGTGGAGGCACTCTTCGGGGTCATCCTCGACCTGAAGTCACGAGGCATCGCCATCCTGTTCGTCAGCCACAAGCTCGGCGAGGTCTTCGAGATCAGTGAGCGGTTCACGATCATCCGCAACGGCAAGTTGGTTGTCACGAGCCTGCCCGAGGAACTGGATCACAAGAAATTTGCGCACTACATGACGGGGCGGGAGGTCGACGACGTGCGCTTCGTTCAGCCGGAAACCGTCGGAGAACCCGTGCTGGAGGTGGAGGGCCTGGGGCTCGAGGGTGCGCTGGAGGACATCTCCTTCACCCTGCATGCCGGTGAGGTTCTTGGAATCACCGGCCTCCTCGGCTCCGGGCGAACCGAGCTGGCGCTCACGCTGTTCGGGCTCTTCCCGACTGATTCCGGGGAGATCCGGGTGAAGGGCAGGGCGGTGAGGCTGAGAGGGATCCGTGACGCCATCGCCAACGGCATCGCGTACGTACCGGAGGACCGGCTGACGGAGGGTCTGATGTTGGAGCGGTCCATTGCCGACAACATCGTGGTTGCGGAACTCGACAAATTCACGTCACCGCTCGGGATGATGAACTCGGCCCGTCGGCAGTCAGAGGTCGACCGGTGGGTGGCGGACCTCAGGATTGCCACGTTGAACCCGGAGAATCCGGTGAACACGCTCTCGGGTGGCAACCAGCAACGCGTCGTGCTGGCGAAGTGGCTTGCCACCAACCCGGACATTCTCATCCTCAACGGGCCCACCGTCGGCGTCGACATTGGCTCCAAGAGCGACATCCACCTCATCCTGCAGGAACTCGCGCGCGGTGGGATGGGCATCATCGTCATCTCCGACGACATCCCCGAACTGTTGCAGACGTGCCGGCTAATCCTGATTCTCGACGAGGGACGTGTCACCGCCGCGGTGGACCCGGACACCACAACGGAACAGGAGCTGTCGGACCTGATCACGGGCGCCGTCACGGCAGGGGCGGGGGTCTGACATGGAAGCCATCGTGAAACGCATCCTGAGGAGCACCGAGTTCTACGTGTTCCTCGTCGTGGTGGCCATCAGTATCATCATCCAGGCGCGCAGCGGTCAGTTTTTTACCGCCAACAACCTGGTGGACATCGCCAACGCCATGGTGGTGCCGGGGCTGTTCGCCATCGGCGCCTACATGGTCCTGGTCTCGGGTGGTATCGACGTCTCCTTCCCGGCGCTGGCGTCCCTTGCCGTCTACGCGGCCACCCGATTCCTCGTGGACATCGGCTACGAGGGCAGCGTCCTGCTCCCGTTCGCCATCGTGATCGTCCTCGGAGCGTTGCTCGGCGCCTTCAACGGGCTGTTCACGACGATCCTCGTCATCCCAACGCTGATCATCACGCTCGGCACCGCCAACGTGTTCTCCGGCATCATGCAGGGCGCACTGAAATCGGTGCAGATATCGACCCTGCCGCCGTCCATGAACGACTTCGGCCGCGCGACCCTCTTCGTCGCGACCAACCCCACGTCAGGGCTGACGTCGTCGATGCCTGTGTCGTTCCTCATTCTTGTGATCGTTGCGGTCACGATCTTCGTCGTCATGAAATTCACCATGTTCGGCCGTGGCATCTATGCCATCGGCGGCGACGAGGCCTCCGCCATCCGCGCCGGGTTCAAGGTCAAGGCCATCAAGTTCTGGCTCTACGTGGTGGTCGGCGTGATAGCCGCCCTGGCCGGACTCATCCGCACCACCTCGATGGGCCAGATGCACCCCACCAACCTGCTGGGCATGGAGATCATGGTCATCGCCGCGGTGGTGCTCGGTGGTGTGGCCATCACCGGTGGCACGGGATCACTGACGGGGGTCATGCTGGGGACCCTGCTGATCGTCATCGTCCAGAACAGCATGATCCTCGTCGGGGTCCCCACGTACTGGCAGCGCTTCGCGCTGGGCACCCTCATCATCGTCGGTACCGGTGTCTCGGCCGTGCAACTCATGCGCCGACGCACACGTCAACGGCTCGTGAGTGCGTGAAAGGGATATGAACATGGAATCCACAACCCTCCTCTCCAGGCCCCTCGCTCTTGCACGCCGCGACCCCTACGTCGCTCGGCTCTTCGTCATCCTCGTGACGCTCGTGGTCTTCTTCCTGATCGTCCGGACAGACAACTTCCTCAGCTTCGGGACCTGGCAGTCCATGGGGGTCCAGTTCCCCGAGTTCGGACTCATGGCGCTGGGGGTGATGATCACGATGATCACCGGGGGCATCGACCTCTCCGTGGTGGGCATCGCCAACATGACGTCGATTGCCGCAGCCTCCATCATGCTGAGCATGGTCCCGCCGGATGCGAGCGGCGGCCAGGCCACCGTGGGCATCCTGGTGGCGGTGGCAGTGTCCCTGGTGACCGGAGCGCTGGCTGGTGCCTTCAACGGGTTCCTCGTGTCCGTCGTCAAGATCCCGGCGATCCTTGTCACGCTCGGAACCCTGGAACTGTTCACCGGCATCGCCATCATCATCACGGCGGGCAAACCACTGAGCGGCCTGCCAACTCTGTACGGGCAGACGTTCGGAGCCAGGCTGTTCGGCGTCATTCCTGTGCCCCTGCTGATCTTCGTTGTGGTGGCCATCGCCATGGGCGTGGTGATGCACAGGATGTCCTTCGGGTCCAAGCTCTACATGCTGGGTACCAACGCCACTGCGGCCCGTTTCAGTGGTCTGCACTCGGCGCGTCTGCTGATCCAGACCTACACGATCTCCGGCGTGTGTGCCGCGATAGCCGGGCTCGTGCTGCTTGCCAACTACAACTCGGCCAAGGCGGACTACGGCGTGGCCTACACCCTCCTCACCGTACTGATCGTGGTCCTGGGCGGCGTCGACCCCAACGGGGGCAAGGGCAAGTTGCTGGGTGTGGTGCTGGCCATCGTCATCCTGCAGATCCTGTCCTCGGGCCTCAACATGTTCCCTGCCATCAGCAACTTCTACCGGCCACTCATCTACGGCGGGGTCCTGCTCCTGGTGATTTCAATCAGCGAGGGCAAGGGCAGGTTCTGGAAGCGGTTGAACATCAGGAAGAAGACGAAGGAAGAGGTGGTGGTGTCATGAGGACGGCCCGGGACAAGCAGGTGGTGGTCGGCGCGGACTTCGCGGGTTACCCCCTGAAGGAGTACGTCAGGAAGCACCTCATCGGCAAGGGTTGGGAGGTCACCGACCTCACCCCCGTCAAGGATGAGGCGCCCATGTATCAGCGTGTCGGTTTCATGCTCGGCTCCCGCATCGCCGAGGGTGAGTTCGAGAAGGCCCTCGCGTTCTGCGGCACCGGCATGGGAATACACGTGGCGGCGAGCAAGTGCCCCCACGTCCACGCCGCCGTGGCGGAGAGCGTCCGGGCCGCCCGCCGCAGCGCCACGGCCAACAGCTGCAACCTGCTGGCCATGGGCGGTTTCTGGATTGCGCCGCGACTGGGAATGGCAATGGCTGATGCGTTCCTCGAGGGATCGCTGGGGGATGGGTACGAGGGATGGGAGGGATTCGAGGAATACCACGAGATCGGGTACCGGGAGTGCGAGGACTTCGACTATGAGGCGTACAGGGCCAATGGCTTCGCCGTGGTGAATCCGCGTGAGGCGGCGCTCGGTCCTGAACCGGAGGGCCTGGCTTTCTGAGTCGTCGGGATTCGAGGTCGCGGGCGCGTGCTGCCAAGGTGAGTCCGGCCCGATAGGCTGTGGGCCATGCCCCGCGTCGTCGTGAACGTCATGCCCAAGCCCGAGATCCTGGACCCCCAGGGCAAGGCCGTAACCGGTGCCCTCGGCCGACTCGGATTCGACGGCATGTCCGTGCGGCAGGGCAAGCGCTTCGAGATTGAGGTGGACGGCGACGTCACCCCCGAGAAGCTTGCCCAGATCGAGCAGGCGGCCGAGCGGCTGCTGGCCAACACCGTCATCGAATCCTTCGACGTGGTGACCGACTGATGCCCCGCATCGGCGTCGTCACCTTCCCCGGTTCGCTGGACGACCACGACGCCCTGCGCGCCGTCTCGCTCTCCGGCGCCGAGGCAGTGCCGCTGTGGCACGGGTCCGACTCCATCGACGGCGTCGACGCCATCATCCTTCCGGGCGGATTCTCCTACGGCGACTACCTGCGCTGTGGGGCCATCGCCCGCTTCAGCCCGGTCATGGGCACCGTCATCGATGCCGCCAACAAGGGCATGCCCGTCCTGGGCATCTGCAACGGATTCCAGTTGCTGTGCGAGGCGCATCTGCTGGACGGGGCCATGATCCGCAACGCGAACCAGCACTTCATCTGCCGCGACGAGCGACTGCGCGTGGAAACGGTCGACACCGTCTTCACGTGTGAATTCAAGCTGGGTGACGAGATCACCATCGTCCTGAAGAACGGCGAGGGCAACTACCAGGCGGATCCGGAGACGCTGACGCGTCTCGAAGGACACGACCAGGTGGTGTTCCGCTACCTCGACAACCCGAACGGCTCCGCCAACAACATCGCCGGCATCACCAACGACCGCGGCAACGTGGTGGGGCTCATGCCACATCCGGAGCACAACGTCGAGGAACTCACCTCGCCGTCGCTGGACGGCAAACCGTTCTTCTCCTCGGTGCTGAACTTCCTTTCCACCTGGGTCTGACTCTCAGGCGGGGGAGCTAACGTGCTCCCGCTAGCCAGGTGACCGCGTTGTTGAACAACCGCTGGTACCCCTCCCACTCCATGAACTCCTGGGGCGCCCAGTGGGGTGAGATGTCCGAGGCGTATGCCAGTGTCCGGCCCCGACCAACATCCCGGACCGTCAGCAGGGGATGACCATCGATGCGTGCCAGCACGGTGGCGTCGGCACGGGCTGACAGTTTCTGGAAGCCCAGGAGGTACGGCCACTCCTGGTCAAGTCCGTCCGTTACGGGATGGGACTGGTCCGTGAGGACGCCGTGGGCTCCCTCCGGGGCTTCGACGCGGTCGTCCCACGGGAGGATCTCGACAGGGAGGACGTCCTCGACGGGAGTGCCGTGATAGTTGGCCTTGGCCTGGAATCCCTGGAAGCTGAGGTACCCGCCAGCCATCATGAGCCCGCCACCGGCCCACACCCATTCCCGCAGTAGTTTCAGGCGGTTGGGGGTGCGTCGGCCCTGCTCGAACACCCGGGGCGGGAGGAGGAGCGAATTGGCGCCGATGTCGGACAGGATCACGACGTCGTAGGCTGCCAACTCCTCGAGGGTCAGCGGGAAGTCCTCGGCCACATCATGGGACTTGAGGTGTGTCACGACGTGGCCAGCGCCGCGCAGCGCCGCCAGTAGTTCTGTGCAGCCGATGTGCACCTGGGTGTGGGAGAAGACGTCGTAGCCCTTGTGGTCGTTTACGTCGCTCACCCACGACTCGCCGGCCAGTAGAACCCTGCACATGGTGCTCCTAGAAGACCGTGCTGGCACCGTTGCGCAGCATCGTCGGCCAACCCTAGCGGAGCGGCCAAACCCTGAGATTGGATGTGGAGCTGAGGCCGGTCAACGCCTGTGGCATCAGGACACGGTCCCTGATACCCCACCCCTGGTCGCGAGCCTGTTCCCGGCACTGCTAGGTTCCGTCGAACGACCCGGATCCGCAGGGGGCACGGGAGTCGAAGAACACAAGGAGCGCGATGAAGCGCAAGGTCGCATTGGTACTGGCAGCCGTGGTGGTTGCAGTCTCTGCCGCGATGGGTGGGACGACGCCGGCAAAGGCAGACGTCAACCCGTACATCACCGAGGGAACACACCACGTCAACGGACGTGACTGGCGCACCACCTGCGAGCCGTACTCGCAGACCACGCGCTGCCGCACCGAGATCAAGGCCACACAGGTCACCGAGGTGGGTGGCCGCTTCGTCGTCAAGACCGGCTGGTACTTCAACAACCTCACCTACCTTCCCTCGCCCCGGGCGCTGTGGGTGAAGAACCCGCTGGGATTCTCGGGGACGTTCACCGGGGCCGACGGTCGCAAATGGAGCACGTCCTGCGACACGGCCGAGACGGGGCGCAACGGCTGCCGCACGTACGCCCAGGCCCGCGTCATCGAGCCCCACCAGGTCAACGGTGTGTGGCACTACACATGGGTCACCAAGTCCATCTTCAACAACATCGTCCAGTTCACCGTCGCCCCGGTCGTGAAGCCGAGCACCCCTCCCGTCACCCCGGCAACGGTCACGATGCCGGACGCCAAGCTGCGCGAGTGCATCAACGTGGCCCTGCGCAAGCCCGTCACGTCCGTCATCCCACTGAAGGCCGCCGCCAGCATCACCGACCTCGACTGCAGCGATTCGAGGGTGTCCAACCTCACGGGGCTGGAGCACTTCACGAACCTCGAGACGCTGTACCTCGACCTCAACCAGATCAGCAACCTCGCCCCGCTCAGATCTTTGAAGAAGCTCAGCGATCTGACCCTCTCCGGCAACGCCGTCTCCGACCTCACACCACTGGGGTCCCTTACGAGCTTGCTGAACCTCGACGTGAGCGACAACGCGATCACGAGCGTGTCTGCTCTCTCCTCCCTCAAACAGTTGGACGTCCTGTTCCTCGATCTCAACACCATCAAGGACGTCACCCCGCTGAAGGGGCTCACCGGCCTGACCATGCTGTCCCTGTGGGGCAACGACGTGGTGGACGTGGCACCCCTGGCGAAGCTGACGCAACTGAACTACCTGATGCTGGCCGAGAACAACATCGCCAAGGTGGCGCCGCTCGCGACGATGCCGGAGCTGGAGGTCCTCGGGCTGTGGGGCAACCCCATCGTCGACAGGGCCTCACTCGACCCGCTCATCGCCCGCGGCTGCGAGGTCTGGTTCGACGAGCCGGAATGGGAGGAGGAGCCCGACGGCTTCACCAGCACCCAGGGGCCGAAACTGGCCGAGGCGCTGGGGGCACACGCCTCATCCTGACGCGCTTGATCGTTTGCCATCGCGTACCGCCGGCTCCCTTCTGGGGGCCGGCGGTGCTCGTTGCGGCGGTAAGCCGCGGGCTGGTCATGGCTCGGGTGCGCCCCCGTCTGATTGGATGGCGAGCATGGGAGCAAATCTGACGCGTGAAGAAACAGGGGCCCGTGCGGCGGCCATCCACATCGATCAGCAGCGGGTCAGCGTGGACGTCTGCGACGCCGCGGACCTGTCGCAGCCGACCTATCCTGTGGACACCACCATCGCACTCACCGCCAGCGAGCCGGACACGTGGCTGGACTACCAGGGCGATGCGGTCACGGCCGTGTTGGTGGATGGGAAGCCGCGCCCCATCGAGTTCGACGGGTCGCGGATCCGGCTGCGGGGCCTGCCGACCGGAGTGCCCTGCGTGATCGACGTCCAGGGTGCGAGCCGCTACTCCCGCTCGGGGGAGGGGATGCATCGCTTCCGCGACCCCGCCGACGGACAGACCTACCTCTACACGCAGTACGAACCGGCAGACGCGCGCCGCGTGTTCCCCTGCTTCGAGCAACCCGACATCAAACCCCACTTCACGTTCGAACTCATCGGCCCCTCAGGATGGCAGCTGCTGTCCAACCAACCGGAGGTGTCGCGCCGGCATGTCGGCAACGGCATGGACCACGTCACGTTCGCCCCCACCCCGCCCCTGTCCACGTACCTGACCTGCCTCGTGGCGGGCCCCTACCACCGCGTCGACGACGTGTGGGCGTCGCCGAAGGGGGACGTGGAACTGGCGTGGATGTGCCGTGCGTCGCTGGCACCCCACCTGGACGCCGACGAGCTGACGCGCATCACAATCGCCGGCCTCGACTACCTGGACACCGCGTTCGGCGACTACGTGTGGGGCAAGTACCACCAGATCCTGGTGCCCGAGTACAACCTGGGGGCCATGGAGAATCCGGGGCTCGTCACCTACACCGAGGGCTATGTCTTCCGCTCCCCGGCCACCCCGGCTCAGCATCAGGCGCGTTCCAACACCATCCTCCACGAGATGAGCCACATGTGGTTCGGTGACCTCGTCACGCCTCGCTGGTGGAGCGACCTGTGGCTCAAGGAGTCCTTCGCCGAGTTCATGGGCGCGCACCTGTCAAAGGAGGCGGCCGGTTTCGAGGATGCCTGGCTGAACTTCACGGGTGGCAGGAAGGCGAGCGCCCACGTGGCCGACTCCATGCCGACGACGCACCCCATCGTCGCCGACATCCCCGACCTGGAGGCCGCCAAGAACAACTTCGACGCCATCACCTACTCCAAGGGTGCATCCGCGCTCACGCAGCTGGTGCACTACGTGGGGCTGGAGCCGTTCTTCGCGGGCTGCCGGCTGTACTTCCAGCGGCACGCATTCGGCAACGCCACCCTCACCGACTTCCTGGCCGCGCTGACGGAGACCTCCGGTCGCGATCTGCAGTCCTGGGCCGACGCGTGGCTCCTGACCCGCGGGCACGACGAGGTGGCCGCCGAGGTGACCGCGGTCGACGGCCTCGTGGAGGGGCTCGTGATCCGACGCGGCCCCGGGCCCATGGGGGAGCGCACCCGACCCCACGCCACCACGCTCGGCCTATACGACATCGTCGACAACGTCCTCCGCCTCCGGGCCCGCCACGACGTCACGCTCGACTCCGACGCCACGCCCGTCGCCGCCGCCGTGGGGCAGGCCGTGCCGGCCGTCATCCTCCCCAACGACACCGACCAGACCTTCGTCCGCGTGCGGCTGGACGCCGGTTCGCGGCGCGGTCTTCTCGCCCACATCAGCCACCTCGAACCCCTGGTGCGCGCCACGTCGTGGGCCGCGTTGTTCGCCGACGTCCGCGATGCCGTCCTGCCCGTCAGGGAGTACGTCAACGCCGTCATCGAGCACGCACCGCTCGAGGACCGCACGGGGACGCTGGCGGCGCTCATCGGAGGTGTCGAGGACGCGTTGCAACGCTTCGCGCCCGCGGACGTGGACCTGGCGCAGCGGTGGCGCGACACCTGCCGGAGCGTCGCCGAGAACTCCGGGCACGGGTCCATGCGCCAGTTGCAGTGGGCCAAGGCCCACATCCGTGCGGCCGCGCTGGCGCCGTCGGACGTCACCTGGATACTGGAGGGCACGCTGCCGGGGCTGGAAGTCACCGATGACCTGCGCTGGCTCGCCTGGCAGTCGCTCGCAGTGCAGGGGCGCGCCACGCCCGACGACCTCGACGTCGCGCTCACCGGTGACGACACCGCCGCGGGCCGGGTGGCGCATCTGCGGGCCTGGTACTCGCGACCGGAGGCGGCGCTCAAGCAGGAGGCGTGGGACCGCGCCCACGTCGTGGACGGGGAGACCAATGCCGATGTCGACGCCCTTCTGGACGGGATCTTTGCCCCCGGCCAGGACCGGCTGACCGAGGTGTTCGCCGAGCCATACTTCGCGTCGCTGCTGGACGTGTGGCGCGACCACCCCATCGAAATCGCCCGCCGCCTGGTGCTGGGAGGATTCCCCACCGACGTGTCGCACCTCAGGCTTGCCACCACATGGCTGGACGAGAACCCCACGGCGCCCCCTGCGCTCCGCCGGCTCGTCCTTGAGGGTCGCTTCGAACTCGACGTCGCCGCCCGGGTGAGGACGGCCCAGCGCTGACCCTGGCGGGCTACGCTGCGGGAATGGACCGACCCGACCTTGATGATGCCCGCGACAAAGCACGTGAGGTGGGTGACTCCACCGCCTACCAGTGGCTGGTGCGCGGGGGACTGATGGCGTTCGGCGTCGTCCACCTCCTCGTGGCGTACCTGGCGGTACGGCTGGCGTTGGGGGCCACGTCCGAGGACGCATC
>JBDSRF010000135.1:0-14132 GCA_039929445.1 Arachnia sp.
GTGCGTGCGGAGCCCCAGCGGCGGGCAAGGGGGCTGAGCCCCCCAGCGGGCGGGACACGGGTGCGTAGCCCCCGTGCGTGCGGAGCCCCCCTGCGTGCGGAGCCCCGGTGGGGGCAAGGGGGCGGAGCCCCCAGCGGGGGGACACGGGGGCGGAGCCCCCGTGCGTTACTTCTTGCGGTGGCTGATGACTCCCTCGGCAACCTCACGCATCGACTTGCGCAGGTCCATGGCCGTCTTCTGGATCCACCGGAAGGCCTCCGGCTCGCTCAGCCCCAGACCCTCCTGCAGGATGCCCTTGGCCTGGTCAATGATCTTGCGGGACTCGAAGCGGTCCTCCAGGGAGGCCAGTTCGTCCTCGATGGCCTTGATCTCGGCGAAGCGACCGATGGCGATCTCGATGGCGGGGATGACGTCGGAGGCGTCGAAGGGCTTGACCACGTAGGCCATGGCACCGGCGTCGCGTGCCCGCTCCACCAGGTCGCGCTGGCTGAAAGCCGTCAGCATGACGATGGGCGCGATGCGCTCCTCGGCGATGGCCTCGGCGGCGGTGATGCCGTCCATCTTCGGCATCTTGACGTCCATGATGACCAGGTCGGGCTGCAGTTCGCGGGCCAGCTTGACGGCTTCTTCGCCGTCAGCGGCCTGGCCGATGACCTCGAACCCCTCGTCGGTCAGGAGTTCCACGAGATCCAGCCGGATCAGGGCCTCGTCCTCGGCGACCAGGACCCGCGTCGGCCGTGAGTTGTCGGGCATTCTTGCTCCCTCAGCAATGGGGTGTGGACGCTGCGTCTGCGCAGCGTGGGGAAATAGTACCGCGACGCCTCGCGCGGAAGCCAAGCGGCTGCACACTTGGTCGGGGTCGGTGCGTGGCGGAGCAGCCGCCGAGCGGCGACCGGGCCAGCTGTGGCACAATGTTGGACGCCCAGCCCGGGTGGCGGAATGGTATACGCGGACGGCTCAAACCCGTCTGGCCGAAAGGCCGTAGGGGTTCGACTCCCCTTCCGGGTACGCACACAGTGGTCGACGCGACCACGTCACGCAAGAAGGGGAGCCCGCCGAAGCGGGCTCCCCTTCTTCCACGTCACGGCTGTCACGCCATGGGATCGGCTCAGATCTGCTCGCCGTTCTCCTTGATCTTGTGGACGCGGAGGTTGTTCGTCTTTCCGGGAACACCCATCGGGGAACCCGACAGGATGACGATCCGCTCGCCGACCTCGATGAGTCCACGCTCGCGCAGGAAGGCATCGACCGATGCAACCATCTCGTCCTGGCTGTTGAAGTCCGGGGTGATGTAGGTCTCGACGCCCCACGACAACGTCATGGACTGGCGGGTGCTCTGCTCGGGGGTGAACACCAGCAGTGGAATCGAGGACCGCAGGCGGGAGAGGCGGCGGGCCGTGTCACCGGACTTGGTGAACGCCACCAGGTAACGGGCACCCACGCGGTCCGCGACCTCGGCGGCAGCCTTGGCCAGGACACCACCGGTGGTGTGCGGGTCCCAGTCGATGATGTTGATCTGGTCGTGGCCCATCTGCTCCGTGTTCTCGGCGATCCGGGCCATGGTGGCGACCGTCTCCACCGGGAAGTCGCCCACGGAGGTCTCGCCCGAGAGCATGACCGCGTCGGCACCATCCAGGATGGCGTTGGCGACGTCGTTGACCTCGGCGCGCGTCGGGCGCGGGGCGGTGGTCATGGACTCGAGCATCTGCGTTGCCACGATGACGGGCTTGGCCCACTTGCGGGCGGCGCGGACGATCTGCTTCTGGACCAAGGGCACCTCTTCGAGCGGGAGCTCGACGCCGAGGTCACCACGGGCGACCATGAAGGCGTCGAACGCGTCGATGATCGACTGAAGGTTGGTGATGGCCTGCGGCTTCTCCAGCTTGGCGATCACCGGCAGGCGGTGGCCCTCCTCGTCCATGATCTCGTGGACGCGCTTGATGTCATCGGCGGAACGCACGAACGACAGGGCGATCATGTCGATGTCCTGGCTGAGGGCCCAGCGGAGGTCGGATTCGTCCTTCTCGCTGAGGGCGGGGACGGACACGGCGACGCCGGGGAGGTTGATGCCCTTGTTGTTGGACACGGGTCCGGGAACAGTCACCTCGCACTCGACGTCGGTGGCGGTGACCCTGACGGCCCGCAGGCCGACCTTGCCGTCGTCAATGAGGATGTCGTCGCCGACGTTGACATCGCCCGGGAGACCCTTGAACGTGGTGGAGCAACGGGAGCCGTCGCCCTCGATGTCGTCAACGGTGATCGTGAAGTGATCACCAACATTGAGCTGATGCTTCAAGTCGCCGGCAAAACGACCCAGGCGGATCTTGGGGCCCTGCAGGTCGGCGAGCACGCCCACGGTCTTGCCCGTGATTTCGGCGGCTTCGCGAACGGCCTTGAGGCGTCCACCGTGTTCGTCGTAGTCGCCGTGGCTCATGTTGAGGCGGGCGACGTTCATACCGGCGTTGATCAGCTCGACCAGACGCTCAGTGGTGTTGGAGGAGGGACCGAGGGTACATACAATTTTAGCTCTGCGCACGGGGACACTGTACTGGACATCGTCTCGGGACACCCACGCCGGGCAGCTACCGCTCAGTCCTCCCGGACGATCGCGAGGGCGCTGGCCAGGTCTGGCGGGGTGGGAGAGCTGAACTCCACCCATGCACCGGAGCCGGGATGCGTGAACCCGAGCCCGGCCGCGTGCAGCCACTGCCGCTCAAGTCCGAGCCGGGACGCCAACGCGGGATCGCAGCCGTACAGCGGATCACCGCAGCACGGATGTCCGATGGCGGCCATGTGGACGCGGATCTGATGGGTGCGTCCCGTTTCCAGCTTCACCTGCACCAGCGTTGCGGCGCGGTGCGCCTCCACCGTCTCGTAGTGCGTGGTGCTGGCCCGGCCGCCCTCCACGATGGCCATCTTCCACTGGTGCCCGGGGTGCCGCGCGATGGGCGCCTCGATGGTGCCGTTGAAGGGGTCGGGGTGCCCCTGGATCAGCGCCAGATAGGTCTTGTCGACGGTCTTGTCCCGAAAGGCCTGTTTCAGCACGCTGTAGGCGTTCTCGGATTTCGCCACCACCATGAGGCCGCTGGTTCCGACGTCGAGCCGTGACACGACGCCCTGTCGTTCCGCCGCGCCGGAGGTGGAGATACGGATGCCCGCCGCTGACAGGTGCTCGGTGACGGAGGGCCCCTCCCAGCCGAGGCTGGGGTGCGCCGCGACACCGGAGGGCTTGTCCACCACGACGATGTCATCATCCTCGTGGACGATCCCCATGCCGGCCGCCACCCGTGGCCGCACCTCGACCGTGTCCGGGCGCGGCTCTGAGACGAGTTCCAGCATCTCCCCGCCCATCACGCGCTGGGACGGCTTCGTCACGGTGACGCCGGCCAGTTCCACGCCACCGGAGGCGATGAGCGCCTCGATCCGTGAACGGCTGTGCCCCGTGATCCGGGCGGCCACGGCGTCCAGACGCTCCCCCGCAAGGTCGGGCGGCACGAGGAAGACGCTCACGCGTCGCGTTCCTCCGCGGCGGTGACGGCGGGCCGGGCAGCCCGGGTGTCACGGAACCCCAACCAGATGACGAGGATCGCGGCACTGGTGATGCAGATGTCGGCGACGTTGAAGATGGCGAAGTAGGGCAGCTGGAAGAAGTCGATGACGTGCCCGCGCAGCGGTGACGGCTCACGCAGCAGCCGGTCGTGCAGGTTGCCCGCGATGCCCGCCGTCAACAATCCCAGCGCCAGACCCTGCGCCATGGTGCGCACCCGCGGCATCCCGATGACGATGCACGCCAGCAGCGCCACGATGGCGAAGATGGACAGTGCCACGGTTGAGTTGCTGCCCATGCTGAAGGCGGCTCCCGGGTTGCGGATGAGCGTCAGCCGCAGCACCGGACCGAGGAGTTCAACCGGCTGCCCGGGGGTGAGGTGCTGGACCGCCAACAGTTTGGTCAACTGGTCCAGGGAGAACCCGAGGACCCCAACGCCGATCGCCAACAGGAGAGCAGGACGCCACCGTGCAGAGGTCAGCGTCGTTCCTCTCGCTGCTTGCACGTGACGCACAGCGTGGCACGGGGGAAGACCTGCAGGCGCCCCTTGCCGATGGGGTCGCCACACACCTCGCACCGGCCGTAATTGCCGTCATCGAAGAGGTGGAGCGCCAACCGGGCCTGATCGGCCATCTCGCGCGCGTTCTGGGCGAGCGCAACCTCCTGGTCGCGCTCGAAGTTGCTGGATCCGAGGTCGGCAGGGTCCCTGCCTGCACCATCGGTGCCGCCCTTCAGCATGTCGCTGAGCTCGTGCTCGGTGGCTGCGATCTTCTTCTCCAGGCGCTCGAGCTCCTCGGACAGGGCTGTGCGCTGTTCGACGACCTCCTCAGCGGTCCACGGATCCTCCCCGTCACGGACCGGGAGATCAACGCTCGGCGCGGTGGGTTCTGCTTTCTTCGTGGGCATGATGGTCTTTCTGGCTCATGAGTGTCCGCAGAGACTACACCCCGGCGGCGGCAAGTCAACCGCACAACGCTGGCCGGCCCCAAAGGGACCGGCCAGCGTCATGATAAGGCTGCGGGTCAGGCGTCGTTGCCCTGCGCGAGGGCGTCCAGACGCGGCGTGTCGGAATCGCGGCGCTGCGCGAGTTCGGGGGCGTTGGCCGGCTCGGGGACATCCTCGTCCAGCACGCTGAGGTGCCGACTGAGGTAGCCCTTGAGGTTCTCGCGGTACGTGCCCTCGAACGTGCGGAGCGCTCCCACCTTTGTGGTCAGCTCGCCCTGCTCACGCTCCAGGTTGGAGAACAGCTCGGTGCGACGCTGGTTGGCTTCGGCATCGACGTGGTGGGCACGCGCATCGGCCTCCCGTGTCATCTGCTCGGCGTTGACTCGGGCCTCGGACTCGACGCGCTCCGCCTTCGTGCGGGCATCCGTCGTGATCTCGTAGGACTGCTGCTTGGCGTCCTCAATCTTGCGGTTCGCCTCCGCCTCAGCCTCCTCCACCAGCTGCTCGGCCTGCTGTGTTGCCAGCTGCACGAGACGGATGACGGCAGGGCTGGCATCGTCGCGGGTTCCGACCGTCAGCCTCTGGACCTGACCCGCCACCTCGGTGACACGCTGTGTGCGGACCTCGTCGAGTTCGGAACGCACGCGCGCAAGCTCAGCCTTGAGCTGCTCGTTGGCAGCCTCGAGTTCCTGATTCTGGTTGGTCAGGCGATCGGCCCGCTCGTCGACGGGGGCGTCGCCCTCGGCGGCGGCTGCCGGCGCGGCGTCGGCCTCAGCCTTCACCCGGTCGAGTTCGGCGCGGAGCTGCGCGATCTCGGCATCCTTGGAGGTCAGCGCCTCGACGTCGCCGTCCTGCTGAGCGGCGTCGCCGGCGTTGCGACCGGATTCGGCCTCACGACGCAGCAGTTCACGCTCGTTCTCGAACTGGGAGAAGGACTCCTCCACCTTGTCGATGAACGTGTCGACGTCGCCGACCTCGTAGCCGCTCACGTTGCGCTTGGCCATCCGGAATCGGACGCGGCGGACCTCTTCGAGGGTAAGGCTCATGTTCTACTCCATTGGTTTGTGGTGGGGCGCGAAGCCCCGTGGTCACACAGTCGACATTACTCTAACGCAGTCGCCACGCGCAGGGATTGCCCCTGCGGTCGCGACGGGTCGGCTCAGACCGGCAGGAGGCGTGCCATGTTCGCCGCGAACTGGACCGCCAGGAGCAGCAGCATCACGCTCAGGTCCAGTGCCACGCCCCCGAAACGGAACGGGCGGACGAAGCGGCGGAGCCAGGCCAGCGGCGGATCGGTCACCAGGTAGATGGCCTCGACGACCACCAGCACGGGGCCACGCGGCCGGAACCCCGGGACGAAGGAGGGCAGCCAGGACAGCAGAATCCTGCCGAAGAGGACCAGCAGGTAGAGGCGCAGGGCCAGAAAGAGGACGAAACCGATCACTGGGCTCAGCTCTGGTTGAAGAAGCCGCCCGTGGCCAGACGTTCCTTGTCCTCGGGGCCCACCACCAGGTTCTGCGGGCAGAGCAGGAACACCTGGCTGGAGACGCGCTCGATGTTGCCGCGCATCCCGAAGATGAGGCCGGCGGCAAAGTCGACGAGCCGCTTGTCCTCACCCGACTCCATGTCGGAGAGGTTCATGATCACAGGGATGCCGTCGCGGAAGTTCTCACCGATGGCCCTGGCCTCGTTGTAGGAGCGCGGTCGGACGCTGACGATGCGGCTGATGTCGGCCACCTCGGGCTCGGTCGACGCGACGCTCACGTGCGCGCGCTGCTGAGGCAACTTCGACACTCGGCTCACCAACTCCTCGGGTTCTTCATCGATGTAGACATCCTCGGTGAGCTCGGCTGAGACCTCCTCGGCGGGGTCCGCGTAACGGCTGTCCTCCACCAGGCCCATCCACTCGGCCAGCTTTCGTACGCCCACAGTGTTCTCCTCGTTTCCGTGCCTACCCGTGAAACCTTATCCTGAAACAGTGCCCGCGCGGGTCACAGTCGGCCGTGACACGCGCAGAAACAGCAACGATGCGGGAGTGGAGACCACTCCCGCATCGCGCATCCTCCCGAGCGGTTCACCCGCCGGGGTCACTTCATGAAGTCGGGAACATCCAGTTCGTCGTCATCGGCCGGCCGGGGTGCGGCCGGGCGGGGCGCGTTGTTCTGGTACTCCGGACGCTGCGACGACATCGGGTTGGGCTGCGGCGACGGCGCCCCGTTGTTGTATGCGCCCTGCTGCGGTGCCGGTCGGTTCTGCGGCGGGCGAGCCGATTCGGGGCGCGCCGTGCGCTTCTGCGGCATGCCACCGTCGAACCCGGCGGCGATCACCGTGATGCGGACCTCGTCGCCGAGGGAGTCGTCGATGATGGTACCGAAGATGATGTTGGCCTCGTCGTGTGCCGCCTCCTCGATGAGCTGGGCGGCGGCGGAGACCTCGAAGAGCCCGAGGTCACTGCCACCGGCAACAGACAGGAGCACGCCATGGGCGCCGTCGATGCTGGCTTCCAGCAGCGGCGACGAGATGGCCATCTCCGCAGCGGCGCGGGCGCGGTCCTCGCCACGGGCGGAGCCGATGCCCATGAGCGCGGAGCCGGCCTGGCTCATGATGGACTTCACGTCCGCGAAGTCCAGGTTGATGAGGCCGGGTGTGGTGATCAGGTCCGTGATGCCGGAGACGCCCTGCATCAGCACCTGGTCGGCCTGCTTGAAGGCGTCGAGGATGGCGACGGTGTGGTCGGTCATCTGGAGCAACTTGTCGTTGGGGATGACGATGAGGGTGTCCACCTCTTCGCGCAGCGCGTCGATGCCTGCTTCCGCCTGGTTGGAGCGTCGGCGGCCCTCGAAGGAGAACGGCCGCGTCACGACGCCGATGGTCAACGCACCCAGGGAGCGCGCCACTTTGGCGACGATCGGTGCGGCACCGGTGCCGGTGCCACCTCCCTCGCCGGCGGTGACGAACACCATGTCGGCACCCTTGAGCGCCTCCTCGATCTCGTCCGCGTGGTCCTCGGCTGCCTGCTGCCCCTTCGCCGGGTCGGCGCCTGCGCCGAGCCCTCGGGTCAGCTCACGGCCGATGTCGAGCTTCACGTCCGCGTCGCTCATGAGCAGTGCCTGCGCATCGGTGTTGATGGCGATGAATTCGACGCCGCGAAGACCGGCCTCGATCATCCTGTTGACGGCGTTGACGCCGCCGCCGCCTACGCCGACCACCTTGATCACTGCGAGGTAATTCTGTGATGCGCTTGCCATGCCTGCCCTACTGTTCTGTCGGTTCGCCCAGCCTCTTGTAACCGAAGGCTAGGGGGCGTCGTGCGTGCCAGTCCAACGCGCACCCCCAACCCGCCAACATCACCTCAAGTGCAACTTCAGGGTTGACCGTGCGAGGCCACCCCTCGCTACTTGGTGGTCGGATACGTGGGAGCGGAGACGTCGTAGACCCTTGCGTCCTCCACGTTCAGCCGCAGGGCCAGCAACACTTCAGCCTTCAGCTCGGATTGGTCGCTGCTCCCCCACACCACGAGGTCGCCGTCGTCGAGTTGCAGTGTGATGCGGTCCACAGCCTTGGCCTGGACGCGTTCGACATCGGGGAGCAGCGCCAACGGAATGTGGCTGACCACCGTTGCCACGTCCCGCAGCAGTCGAGCATCCTTGCCGGCGGTGACGGCCAGCACGGCCCCCTCGGATGGGGTGTCGGAGGTGGAGAACACCACCCCTTCCGCGTCCACCCATTCGAAGGTGTCGCCCTCCACCCGCTGGTACACCAGTGAGCGTTCCACGACGGAGATGGCCACCGTGCGCGGAAGGTCGCGCGTCACGTCCACGGAACGGACGGCCGCGAGGGTGCGCACACGGTCGGCGATGGCACCCGTGTCCAGTCCGAGGATGGGGCTGCCCACCGGCACCGCTGCCACGGCGGTGACGTCGTCGACGGAGACCAGGGACGTCCCGGACACCGTGACGTCAGCCACCCGGAACGCGGGAGAGAATCCGAGCAGCCAGACCAGCAAGGCAGCCAGAAGCAGCACCCCGCCACCAGCACCCCAGAGGGCCAGGCGGCGGCGACGGTCACGCCGCTTCTTCTCCTGCAGTGCGGCCGCGAACGCCCCGGGGCTGGTGGTGCTCAAGCGCCCCGGGCCTCCGGTCGCCGCGCGAGCAGCGGCGCCAGCAGGGGCCCGACGATGGTGACGTCACCACAGCCCAGCGTGATGATGAGGTCACCAGGACGGGCGATGTCGTTCAGGGCCTCCGGGAGGTCGTACTTGTCGACGACGTAGATCACTTCCCGGGCGCCATGTCGCTTTGCGGCGTCCACGACCATCTGCCCCGTCACCCCGGGGATGGGGTCCTCACGTGCACCGCAGACGTCGTTGATGACGGCGATGTCGGCCAGCGTCATCACCTCCCCGAACTCGTCGGAGAAGTCCACGGTCCGGGAGTAGAGGTGCGGCTGGAAACAGGCGATGAGGCGCCCCGACAGACCGGTGGCCTCGTTGCCGGCCTCGGTGGCGCGGCGGGCCGCCGTCAGTGCGGCGCGGATCTCGGTGGGGTGGTGGGCGTAGTCGTCGAAGACGCGGATGCCGGCGGTGTCGGTGATGAGCTGGAACCGGCGGAGCGTCCCCTCGTACCGGGACAGGCCGGTGATGCAGGTGTCGTGGCTGTGGCCGAGCAGACGCCCCACCGCATAGGCGGCGGATGCGTTGGCCAGGTTGTGGTTGCCGGGCACCTGCAGGGTGATGGGGCCCGACTCCTCGCCGTAGGTGAGGGTGGCCGTGACGCCATTGCCCGCGGCCTTCACGTCGGTGATTCGCACGTCCGCGTCCGGGGATTCACCGTAGGTGACCACGTGAGGCACCTCGTCGGCGATCTCGCCGGCGATGACGCGGGCACCCGGGTCGTCGATGTTGATGACGACGTGGCGGACGTGGGGCCGCGTGGCGAAGGCGCGGAAGCCGTCGGCATAGGCCTCGGGCGTTCCCCAGTTCACGAGGTGGTCGGCGCCCACGTTGGTGATGACGGCAATCTCGGTGGGGTACTGGAGGAAGGAGCCGTCAGACTCGTCCGCCTCCACGACGAAGGCGTCGCCGTCGCCCATGGCGGAGCTGACCCCCGTGGTGGACAGGGGTCCCCCGATGACATAGCTGGGCTCGGCGCCCACCTCGGCCAGCATCACCGAGGTCATGGCAGTGGTAGTGGTCTTGCCGTGGGTACCGGCGATGGAGACGGCACGCTTGCCGATCATCAGCGCGGCGAGCGCGACGGAGCGGTGCCAGATCCGCAGCCCCCGCCTGCGCGCCTCCACCAGTTCCACATTGGTGGGGCGGATGGCCGAGGAGATGACGACGGTGGCCGCGTTGCCGAGGTTCGCCGGGTCGTGGCCCACGTGGGTGATGACCCCGACGCGCGTCAGCGATTGAAGCGCCGTGGAGTCGCTCTGGTCCGAACCGGAGGTCTCGATGCCGAGCTCGGCGTACAGGCGGGCGATTCCGCTCATGCCGGAGCCGCCGGCAGCGATGAAGTGCACGGGGCCGACGTCGCGGGCAGGCGACACGTCGATGGGGTTCAGGAGAGTCAAGTCAGGAGTCCTTCGCTTCGATCACGGTGACGGTCGCACGGGCGAGGGCTTCAGCCGCATCGCGCGGGTACTGCGTCCGGGCCGTCTCCGACATCTCGCGCAGTACCGACGGATCGGTGATCCGTGGCAACACCACCGCGCTCAGTGTACGACCATCGAGGGCGTCGTCCCGCAGCAGCAGCCCGGCCCCGCTGGCCACCAGATCGGCAGCGTTCTTCTCCTGCTCGCCGTTGCCCCAGGGCAGGGGGACGAACACCACGGGCAGCCCGCTCACGGCGGTTTCCATGACGGTCGCAGCACCGCCCCGGGCCACCATCATGTCGGCGGCGATGTAGGCGTCGGCCATCTGTTCGACGAAGGCGACAGGCTCGTAGCGGCCACCACTGGGGTGGCTGCGCGGGACGTCGTCATCCGTGAAGTTCTTCGGCCCCAGCACGTGCAGCACCTGGATGCCCGCCGCCATGAGTGCGTCGGTGGCGTCACGGGTGGCCTCGTTGATGCTGCGGGCCCCCTGCGAGCCGCCGCTGACCAGCAGCACTGGCCGGTCGGGGTCCAGACCGAACCGGGCGCGCGCCGCGGCGACTTCAAGGGTGGGCCGGGTGATGGCGTCGGACATGGGCATGCCCAGGAGATGGGCCCCCGGTAGTTCGGTCTCCGCGAACGTGGTGGCCACGAAGGCGGCGAACCTCGCGCCGATCCGGTTGGCGATGCCGGGGATCTTGTTGGCTTCGTGGATCACCACGGGCACGCCCAGCGTGCGGGCCGCCAGGTAGGCGGGGATGGAGACGTAGCCGCCGAACCCGACGAGCGCATCCGCGCCGGCCGTGCGCAGGATGCGGCGCGACTCCCCCACTGCCCCGGCGAGACGCCACGGGAGTTTCACCAGGTCCAGGTTGGGTCGGCGCGGCATCGGCACAGGCGTGATGAGCTCCAGTGCCAGACCCGCCGCCGGGATGACGCGGGTTTCCAGGCCCCTGGCAGTGCCGACGCAGACCAGGTCGATGCCGGGTTCCAGCGCCTGCAGTGCGTGGGCCGTGGCGATCAGCGGCGAGGTGTGCCCGGCCGTTCCCCCTCCGGCCAGCACGACGCTGGTCATCGGGCCCTGCCGGCCGCGAGGATGCTGGTCATGCGGGGACGGGTGACGCGCCGCCGCCCGGCCAGATGGCGTCGGGCCTCGGGGGTGTCGCGGGCACAGGCGAGCAGCACGCCCACCGCCAGCAGGTTCGCCAGCAGCGCCGACCCGCCGGAGGACACGAACGGCAGCGGGATTCCCAGCACCGGCAGCAGGTGCATGACCACCATGATGTTGATGAGCCCCTGCACCATGAGCCATGCCGTGATGCCGGAGGTGAGGATGCGGTTGAAGAGCCTGTCGGAGCGCAGGGCTATGGAGAACCCGGCGCGGGCCAGCAGGGCGAACATGGCGATGACCACCAGTACACCGAAGAGCCCCAACTCCTCACCAATGACAGCGAAGATGAAGTCGGTGTGGGGTGCGTCCTTGAGGCCGCCCCACTTCTGCTTGCTCGCGCCCAGACCGAGGCCCCACCATCCGCCGGAGGCCAGTGCGTAGACGGCGGCCATGGGCTGCGACGAGAGGTCGGTGTTGGACTCGGGGTTGAGGAACACGTTGACGCGGGCCATCCGGTTGCCGGAGCCGATCACGAGCAGCAGCATGCCCGTGACACCCACGATCACGGATGGCACCAGCACCCGGAGCGACGTGCCGATGAAGAACAGCAGCGCCACGACGACGATGCCCACGACGATGCCGGTGCCGAGGTCCTTGCCGGCCAGGATCAGCGCCAGCAGGATGCCGGCGCCCGGCACGAAGGGGATGAGCAACTGTGGCACCTCGTGGAGCCGTCCACGCTTGGTGTGCCAGACGGCGGCCGCCCACATGATCAGCCCCAGCTTCGCGAACTCCGAGGGCTGGAAGGTGAAGCCCGCGATGTTGATCCAGTTCTGGTTGCCGTTCACGCTGTGGCCCAGCGGGCTCAGCACCAGCAGCAGTCCGAGCATCGACACGAACCAGCCGGCCCAGCCCATGCGCTGCAGCACCCGGGGGTTGAGGCGACTGATGAGGGCGGCGCCGACGACACCGACCGCCATGAAGATCACCTGACGACTGGCGTAGTAGTAGGGCGACCGGCCGTCGGCCTGCGCCAACACGGAGGAGGCCGACAGCACCATCATGGCGCCGATGGCGCACAGGATGGTGACGGAAAACGTCACCAGGTAGAAGTCGGCCAGGGGCGAGGCGAAGAGCGCGCGTAGACCCGTGGGCGCCTCCGTGGACCGGGGCGGGGCGGTGGTGTCGATCGCGATGGCCATGATTGTCCCGTTGCTCTCAGTGGTCAGTGTCGGTCTGGGCGAGGTGGCGACGAACCGCGTCGGCGAACCGGTCACCACGATCGTCGTAGCCGGTGAACATGTCCAGGCTTGCGCAGCCCGGGGACAGGAGCACCACGTCACCGTCGCGTGCGAGTTGCGCCGACAACGCCACCACCTGGTCCATGACCCCACTGTCGGTGTTCTCGAGCACGTGAACGGGGACTTCGGGCGCGTGTCGTGCAAGTGCGTCGGCCACCAGCGCGTGGTCCACCCCGATGACGACGGCCCCCCGCATCTGCGCGGCGTGCTCCACCACGAGGTCGTCGAAGGTTGTGCCCTTGGCCTGGCCCCCGGCGATCCACACGAACGACGGGAAGGCGCACATGGCGGAGTTGGCGGCGTGGGGGTTCGTGGCCTTGGAGTCGTCCACCCAGGTGACACCGTCGGCGGTGGCGACGGTCTGGATCCGGTGCCCGGCCAACTCCAGGTCACGCAGTCCCTGCGCGATGGCGTGGGCCGGGACCCCGAAGCTGCGGGCAAGGGCGGCGGCGGCCAGGGCGTTCTCCACGTTGTGGGGCGCGTACGGGGTGACGTCCGACAGCTTTGCCAACTCGAGCGCGGAGTCCCTGCGCTGCTCAACGAAGGCCCGGTCGACGAGGAGGTCGTCAACCACGCCCAGCATGCTGACCCCCGGCACGCCCGTGGTGAAGCCGATGGCGCGGGCGCCCTCGGTGACCTCGGCCTCCTCCACCAGCTTCTCCGTTGCCGGTTCGGCCACGTTGTAGACGGCGGCGTGCCGGACCCCGTGGAAGATCTTGGCCTTGTCGGCGACGTAGCGCTCAAAGCCGTCGTCGCCGTCGTACCACTCCAGGTGGTCGGCGTGCAGGTTCAGCACCGCGGCGGAATGCATCTCCACCGTGTGCATCCAGTGCAGCTGGAAGCTGGACAACTCGACAGCCAGGACGTCGTAGTCGGTGTCGTCGAGCAGTGCCTCCACGATCGGGCGACCAATGTTGCCGACGGCCGCCGTCTTCAACCCGGCGGCGCGCAACATGGATTCCAGCATCTGGGTGGTCGTGGTCTTGCCGTTGGTGCCGGTGACCGCCAGCCAGGGCACCACCCTGTCGGGGTGCATCATCCGCCAGGCCAGCTCCGTCTCGCCCCAGACGGGGATCCCCCGCGCTGCGGCCTGCTGCAGGAGCGGCGCGGTGGGCCGCCAACCCGGGGAGGTGACCACGAGGTCGACATCGTCGGAGAGGATGGCGGTGGAGCCTGCGCCGAGTCGCACGGTGACGTCGAGCATCTCCAGCAGGCCGGCCTTCTCGGCGTGCGCCTCCGACTCGTCGAGCACGGTGATTCGCGCGCCCAAGGACATGAGCCCGTCGGCGGCCGCGAAACCGGAGACCCCGAGACCCGCCACCACGACGTGCGCGGAGGGCCAGTCGCTGAGCCGGTCGGCCTTCTCCATCCAGTCGAGCGTCATGAACCGATCACCCATTCCGCGTAGAAGATGCCCAGCCCTGCTGCCACGCAGATGCCTCCGATGATCCAGAAGCGGATGGTGACGGTGACCTCCTGCCACCCCAGCAGCTCGAAGTGGTGATGGATAGGCGACATCTTGAAGATGCGCTTGCCCCGCGTCGCCTTGAAGTACGCCACCTGGAGGGTGACGGAGCCGGCCTCCATCACGAACAGGAAGCCCATGATGACGAGCAGCAGTTCCGTGCGGGTGAGC
>JBDSRF010000136.1:0-14964 GCA_039929445.1 Arachnia sp.
TGCGGTCCCCGGAAGGTGAGGTCGCCGGTCTGCGTCAGTTCGAACAGGCTGATGAGTTCATCGACGGTCTGTGGCACCACGCCATGATGCCACCTGGTCGATTG
Organism: Arachnia sp.; assembly: GCA_039929445.1. Taxonomy (GTDB): domain Bacteria; phylum Actinomycetota; class Actinomycetes; order Propionibacteriales; family Propionibacteriaceae; genus Arachnia. Next base: position 105 of record JBDSRF010000136.1, read on the forward strand.
TCAAGGTCGGCTGCGCCGGTTCATCGAAGTCAGCAATGGGTCGCTGACAAGAGACTGTCCGTACGGGATTCCACCTCCGCCGCGCCTGCCCGCCTGGCGGACTCAGCGAAGTAGGATGCTGAGGTCTATTCTCTCCTGAAGAATTGCCGTGCCGCTGTGAGGGTGGCGATGGGAGGCCGGGTGCCCAACTGGCAGCAAGCGTTGATGATCTTTTCTGACCACGCGCCGGAGGATGTCCCTTGGATGCTGGTTGGCAGCGCAGCGACGCGGGTCCATGGGGTGTGCCTCGAGCCGGCGGACATCGACATTCTGGTGCACCCAGACACTTCTGATGAAGCAGTGCTCAGGCTCGTCGACGCCCTGTCCGGTTATGCGGCCGACGGGCCAGGTTTGCAGACCCTCGAGGAAGACTTCTTGAGTACCCATGACCAGGCAATGCTCGCCAAGGGCAACTGGTTTTTCGGACGATGGATGGTCGACGGTTGCAAGGTCGAAGTCGCTCGGATCCGAGAGCCAGTCGATCCGTTGCTACTACTGGAGACGCAAGGGCTGCTCGTCTGGGCTGTGCGTGAGGTCGTCGAGTGGCGGGGACGTCGCCTCCCTGTCGTCCCGTTGGAGGTCCAGGTCGCCACCATCGTTCTCCGGGGCCAGACTGCTCGTGAAATGTCCGCTCGCGGTGCGATGAAGGAGCGCGGCTTCAATCAGGAACTACTTGACCGAGCCATGGTGGCACGCGGGCTGAGGTGACCCCGGACCGTCATCCCTGTCGTGCGTTCAGCGCGGCCATGGCCTGGCGCACCCGCTTCGGGGAGACGGGGACTGCCGTGCGCACCCCCTGCGCGAAGAGCCCCACCCGCAGTTCCTCGATGAGGAACGCCACCTCCTCCACCTGGGGGCGCAGCGGTCCGGGGGGCTGCGAGTCGCACAGGGCGGCGTACTCGGTCTCGACCCCCTCGATCTCAAGCCGGGCACGCTCGTCCCGGGTGCGGTTCTTCAGCGCCCCCTGCACGCGCACCGACATGGCGCGGACGTACACGGGAAGCCTGTCGAACCACGGGTCGGGTGTGGCCGAGATGAAGCGGGTGAAGGTGAGGTTCGCCAACTGCTCCGCGACGTCGACCCGCAACGGGTCCCCGGGCGCGAACGCCTGCAGCGCGCGCTCCACCTCCGCCTGGGCCATCAGTGTCTGGGCGGCGACCCGCACCACCGCCTGGGTACGCACCGGGCAGTCGGCCCGCACCACTTCCGCGATGCGGGTGAAGGTGGCCTCGTCGCGGACGTCGTCCGGGGGTGCCGCCTCCCGCAGCAGCTGCTGGCTCGCCTTCAGCCAGGCGTCGGCCAGCAGGTCGGGGACGCTGGGGTAGGCGCTGGCACCGAGCGCCAGCTTCTCTGCATTGCTCATGTGGGACACGACCCAGCGCACCGGTGAGGGGTTCACGAGCGTCAGCAGGCGCCGCAGGCCACGCTCATGCTCGTGCGTGGCACGCTGCGCGGACTCCGCCACCACGAGCCCCACGGAGGTGGTCTCGTCGATCAGCGCCGGGTAGCCCACCACGCCGCCGGACAGCTGGACCGACGACGCCACCGTGCCGAACGTCCACCGGGTCTGGCCCGTGGCGGAGATCCGCTTCGCGGAGCGGGTCAGCTTTGCGCTCACCTTGGGCGCGAGCGCCACCCGCAGCTCGTCGAGGTCGCCGCCGCGCGCCACCTCTTTCTGGCCATCCATGACCACGAAGGTGGGACGCAGGTGCCCTTCCACGGAGGTGGGCTGCCAGGCCTCCGGCGGCACCAGCTCGCCCGTGACGGCGCGCAGGGCGCGGGCGAGCGCCTCGGGCAGCGACTCCCCCTCCGCACCACCGTTGGCCTGCAGCCACACGAGGGCGCGACCCGCCCAGTCGGGGGCGGGCACGAACCGCGTGCGGATGGCCTTGGGAAGCGACCGCAGCAGGGCCGTGGCGAGTTCCCGGCGGAGCCCCGGGACCTGCCACGTGAACGGTGTCTGCTCCAGCTGGTTCAGCAGCTCCAGCGCGACGGTGATGGTGACGCCGTCGCGTCCGGCGCCCGGCTCGAAGACGTAGGCCACGGGCAGCTCGTGGCCTCCGACCTCCCACCTGTCGGGGAAGTCGGCCACCCGCAGTTCGCCGGGGTCGCTGACGCAGTCCGCGGGGGTCAGGCGCAGGAAGGAGTCATCGGCCTGGCTCCGCACCCACGCCTCGAACGTGGCGCCCGAGACGACCTCGGCGCCGAGCCGCTGGTCCCAGAAGGTGAACAGCTCGTCGTCGGAGAGCAGCAGGTCGGGTCTGCGCATCCGGTCGGTGAGTGTCTGCGCCTCCTCCAGGGCGAACCTGTTGGCCGCCACGAGTGGGTGCCTGGTCTCCCACTCGCCCTCGACGATGCCGGTGCGGATGAAGATTTCCCGCGCCTCCTCGGGGTGCTGTGCGGCGTAGGAGGTGGGCCGACCGGCCACGATGGGGACCCCGAAGAGTGTCAGCCTCTCGTTGGCGACGACGCTCGCGTTGCGGGCAGAGAAGTGGGGCTCCGACAGGGTCCGGGTCAGTACGTGCTCGCCGACGGCCTCGACCATCTCGGGCTGGATGGGGGTGACCGTTCGTGCCCACAGCCGGGATGTCTCCACCAGCTCGTAGGCCATGACGAGCGGGGGCGTCGACTTGGCGAGCGCGGAGCCGGGCTGGATGGCGAAGTGGACGCCGCGAGCACCCAGGTACTCCACCATCGGCTTGCGCTTGCCGGCCTTCTTGGCGGCGCGCTCGGGCTCCGCGAGTCCCACGTTGGAGAGCAGACCGGAGAGCAGGCACGTCATCACGTCGGCCATGGAGCCGGTCCCCCGTGCGTCCATCTCCAGCTCACGACAGGCCTCCCGCAGCTGCGTGACGAGGTCCTCCCACTCCCGGAACCGCACGAAGTGCAGGTATTCCTGACGACACATCCGACGAAACGCGTTGCCGGAGAGTTCCTTGCGGCGTTGCTGCAGGTACGCCCACACGTTCAGCAGCGCCTCGAAGTCGCCGCCTTCCAGTGACGTCGCCGCCGCCTCCTTCCGTGTGCCTGTGTGCGCGGTGTGCCGCAGCGGCTCGCCGGTGGGCTCTGGTGCGGGCGCCGCCGTGGCGCCGTCCGGCGTCCAGAACCGTCGGTGCAGCTCGTCGGCCTTCTGCTGGTGCTCGGTGGGGCGTTCCCGCACGTCGGGAATGGTCAGGCCTGCCACCAGCACCTGCATCTGGCGCAGGGTGCCGCGCCGCGACCCCTCGAGCAGCATCCGGCCCAACCGGGGGTCGATGGGGAGCCGTGCCAGGGTGCGACCGGTTCGGGTGAGACGGAGGTGGTCGTGGCGCTTGCGGGCGTGGATGGCCCCCAGCTCGGAGAGCACCCGCAGTCCGTCGCTGATCTGGGCGGCGATGGGTGCCTCGACGAACGGGAAGGCCTCGATGTCCCCCAGCCCGGCCTCGGCCATCTGGAGGATGACGGTGGCGAGGTTGGTCCGCAGGATCTCCGGTTCCGTGAACCTCGGGCGCGACTCGAAGTCCTCCTGGCTGTACAGGCGGATGGCGATGCCCGGGCCCAGCCGTCCGCAACGTCCGGCCCGCTGGTTGGCACTGGCCTGCGAGACGGGCTCGATGGGGAGGCGCTGCACCTTGGTGCGGGTGGAGTAGCGGGAGATGCGGGCGGTGCCGACGTCGATGACGTAGCGGATGCCGGGCACCGTGATGGAGGTCTCCGCCACGTTGGTGGCCAGCACGACTCGTCGCCCCGTGTGGGGCTGGAACACGCGTTGCTGCTCGTCAGCTGACAGTCGCGCATACAGCGGGGTGGTTTCCCAGCCGCGCAGCCGCAGCCCGTCAATGGCCTCGGCCGCGTCGCGGATCTCGCGTTCGCCTGAGAGGAACACCAGCACGTCACCGGCGCCGGACTCCGCCGCCAGTTCCTTCATGGCGGAGGTCAGCCCGTCCAGTTCGTCGTCGTCCTCGGCCAGAGGCTGGTACCGGACATCCACGGGGAAGGTGCGGCCTGAGACCTCGACGATGGGCGCGTCGCTGAAGTGCTCGGAGAAACGCCTCGTGTCGATGGTGGCCGATGTCACGATGACCCGCAGCTCGGGGCGCCGGGGCAGCAGCTGCTTGAGGTAGCCCAGCAGGAAGTCGATGTTGAGACTGCGTTCGTGCGCCTCGTCGATGATGATGGTGTCGTAGCGGGTGAGGTCCTTGTCGCGGGTCAGTTCGCTGAGCAGGACGCCATCGGTCATGAGCTTGATGCGGGTGGCCTTGCTGGTGCGCCGGGTGAACCGCACCTGGTACCCCACGAAGTCCCCCAGCTCCACCTCGCACTCATCGGCGATGCGTTGCGCCACCGTCCGGGCGGCGATCCGGCGCGGCTGGGTGTGGGCGATGCGTTCGCGTCCGGCCAGCAGGCAGATCTTCGGCAACTGCGTGGTCTTGCCGGAGCCCGTCTCCCCCGCCACGACCACGACCTGGTGCTCGCGGATGAGGCCCGCGATGTGCGCGGCCTCGGCCGAGATCGGCAGGGCCTCGTCGAAGTGGATCCGTGGCGCTCGCGTGGTGTCCGTCACCCTGGTCAGTGCGTGATCAGCAGCGGGCACTCGGCGTGCGCCATCAGCCCCCGCACGAGGCCGCCCAGCCCGAACCCGCCGTTGCTGACCCCCAGCACGAGCGCGTCGTAGTTGGCGGTCCGCCCGACCAGTTCGTTGATGGGGCTGTCGGCGACGACGATGACCTCGTAGGCCACCTCCGGGTACCTCTCGGCGATGGACTTGGCGATGGCCTCGATGCCACCCCGGATGTAGCGCAACTGCTCCTGCAGGTCATCGGGGGACAGCTTCTTGGAGAAGATTCCGATGGGCGGCTGCAACGCGTGCACGATCTCCAGCGATGACTGGAAGCGGCGGGCCTGCTTGAACGCGACCTCAAGGGTCGCGTGGTTGCCGGGGCTGGTGTTCATGCCGACGCCGATGAGCTTCTTGCCGCCGACGTCGATGGGGTGGGCAGCGGCGGAGATCACGAGCACGGGGCAGGACGAGTTGGACACCACCGACACGCTGGTGGAGCCGACGAACATGCGTTCCAGGCCGGAGACGGAGCGTCGGCCCAGCACGATGAGGTCCGCCACCTCGCTGAGACGGCCAAGCACACCGCCGGGTGAGCCCAGGACCACCTCGGTGCGGACCCTGTCCTCGGGAAGTCCGAGCTCCAGCGCGAGGTTCTTGGCCTGCAGGTTCGCCGTCACACCGGCGTTCTGCAGGACCTCGGGGTCGTAGACGACACCCCAGGCGCCGGCCAGCATGGCGTCATCAACGGCGTGCACCAGCATGAGCTCGCCGCCGAATTCGCGGGCGGTGTTGGCCCCGAAGCGCACGGCCCGAAGGCCGTCGTCGCTGCCGTCGACACCGACGACGATCAGTGGGCTCTTGCCCGCGTCCTTCTGGGACTCCTGGTTCTGGGGGTGTTCCATGATGTTCCTCCGGTACTCAGCTCGGTGTTCCCGAGACAACACGGCCACCGACCCACTCGACGCTGATGGCCACGCCCACATGGCGCCCGTCGGGCACCCATGACACGGATTCTAGGCCCAGCGCGGGTGCGGAGTTCCCACGGACGAGCAAAGTCCACCCCACGGCTGACTCCGCGTCGAATTCATCCACCTGGAACGCCACCCGGGTGGTCTGCAGCAGAGCTGAGAGGGGGCCGTTCGCGGACGTGTGGAAGACGACGTTGTCGCCGATGAGGCGGTAGTTCACGGGCAGGACGTTGATGCCCTCCGGGGAGTTCCACGCCACCCGCCCCACCACGGCGGAAGCAAGCAGTTTGCGGCACTCGGGAGCGTCCAACGCGGTGAAGTAGCCGTCGCCATCCGGGTTGATCGTCATGGCGCCCAACTCTAGCCGGGGAAAGTGGTGCGGCCGCTCAGGCGGGCGGCGAGTTCGTCGTCGATCCCGTCCGCCACCTGGGAGATGGCCACGAGCGCCTGCCGCAGGTGGGCGGGGACGAAGGGGCGGGCCGGGACGGAGACCTGCACGAAGACCCTGTCCACGTGGAGCGCGAAACGGCAGTACCGGGACTCGGTGTTGAGGTCGTTGAGGACCTCGCACGCCCGTGAGCGCCCCGCCACCTCGTGCACCAGGACAGCGAACAGGACGAGCTCCTTGAAGTCGGGCGTGGAACGCAGGAAGAGCATGGTGGAGCCGATGCGGATGGCCACGTCGCCCTGGGCGTCGCGCATCGGCGGGTGTCCGAAGGCCTCCGTGAGTTCCGCGTCGACGACGGTGTCCAGTTCCTCGCGGCTGCCGGGCATCACGATGCCGAAGGTGCCGGGCAGCAGTCCCGCCCCCGGCTCCACGGGGGCGGCCGGCTTCAGGATGTCGGCGAGCTGGTCGGGCTCCAGGAAGACGGGGTGGATGGCTCCCAGCGCCTCCGTCATGGTGCGGGTCACGAGCAGGGCCAGCGCGGCCGTGTCCTCCTGATGGTGCTCCACGCGGTACGAGCCGTCATCGCCGGCTTGCCAGCCGAGTTCGGCGAGCCCGGGGACGTCGGCCCACGACAGTGTCGCCACCACCGTCTCGGGTTCCGCGAAGGAGAACCGGATGACGGGCGTCCTGCCCGTGTGGGTGCGGTTGGCCACCACCGAGATGCAGAGGTCGCTGGTGGCGTCCATGACGGACAGCACCTCCGCGAGACGGTCAGTGAAATCGTCCCACGCCAACTGTGTGGTCCTGTCGAGATCGAAGTCCTCAATGTCTGCCATGCCCACCTCCACTGGCCAACCTAGCAAAATCGGGATTGGGTGCCACTTCCATGCGGCCTAGGATGGCATCAGCCGATCCCCCCAGGAGAATGCATGGACCCCAGCACGTGGCAGGCGCCTTTCGCCGTGGTGGTTGGTGCCCTGTTCGTGATCGTGATGCTGCGTGCAAACGCCACCTACTGGCTGGGGCGCGTCATCGTCGCCGGAACGGGCCGCAGCCGCTGGTCGCGGCTCATCGAGAGCCGCGCGTACGCGGTGGGTGCGGGCTGGCTGAACCGGTGGGGCGCGCCCGCCGTGGCGCTGAGCTTCCTCACCGTCGGTGTGCAGACCATGGTCAACCTGTCGGCGGGGGTGGCGCGGATGCCGATGCGTCGCTACCTGCCCTCGGTGGCGGTCGGCTCCGTCATCTGGGCGTTCATGTACGGCACCGTCGGGTTCGCAGGCTTCGTGGCCGTGAAGCGTCTGTGGGCCATCAACCCGGCCCTGCCCATCGGCGCCGCCGTGCTGCTCATGACCGTCCTGGCCGTGGTGCTGACCCGCAAGCAGAGTGCCTCGCTGCCTTCCGCTGACGTGGAGCCGGCCACCGGCGACCACCCGGCGGCCGAGGCAGCCTGACGCTCAGCCGACGAACAGGCGGGAAGCGCCCTTGTCCGCGGACTGTGCCATGGACCCGAAGATCTTCAGCGCGGTCGAGACGTGGCGAACCCGATCCTTCGGCTTCCAGCCCCGCTGGTCGGCGGCGGCGCGTCGGGCGGCAAGCGTCTCGTCGTCAACGTTGAGGGTCATGCTGCGCTGCGGGATCGAGATGGTGATGGTGTCCCCGGTCTCCACGAGCCCGATCGTGCCGCCGGACGCCGCCTCCGGCGACACGTGCCCGATGGACAGGCCCGAGGAGCCCCCGGAGAAGCGCCCGTCGGTGATGAGGGCGCACTGCGGCCCCAGGCCCAACGCCTTGAGGTACGCGGTGGGGTACAACATCTCCTGCATGCCGGGGCCACCCTTGGGACCCTCGTAGCGCACGATCACGATGTCTCCGGGCTGGATCTTCTTGCCGAGGATCATCTCGACGGCCTCGTCCTGGGACTCGGTCACCACGGCACGGCCGGTGAAGTCCCACTGGTGCTCCGGCACGCCGGCCGTCTTGACGATGGCGCCATCGGGCGCGAGGTTGCCCCGCAGGACCGCCAGTCCCCCCTCGGTGGTGTAGGCGTGCTGCACGGACCTGATGCAGCCGTCGGCCGCGTCGGTGTCCAGGGTCTCCCACCTGTTCGTGGAGGAGAAGGCCTCGGTGGTGCGCACGCCGCCGGGGGCGGCGTGGAACAGCTCCAGCGCCACGTCGGTGGTCAGGCCGCTGCGAATGTCCCAGTCGTCGAGCCACCCCTGCAGGGTGGGCGCGTGGACGGCGTGCACGCTGGCGTCGAGGAGGCCGCCGCGGTGCAGCTCGCCGAGGATGGCCGGGACGCCGCCGGCGCGGTGGACGTCCTCCATGTAGAAACGGTCAGAGTTGGGGGCCACCTTGCTGAGGCAGGGGGTGACGCGGCTGATGGCGTCGATGTCGTTTTGGTCGAAGTCGACGCCCGCCTCCTGGGCGGCCGCCAGCAGGTGCAGGATCGTGTTGGTGGAGCCCCCCATGGCCACGTCGAGGCGCATGGCATTGGTGAACGCGGCCTTGGTGGCGATGGACAGCGGCAAGACGGAGGCGTCGTCCTCGTCGTAGTACCGGCGGCACAGCTCGACCACGAGGCGTCCGGCGTTCAGGAAGAGGTCCTTGCGTGCCGCGGACGTCGCCAGTGTGGAGCCGTTGCCGGGTTGGGCCAGGCCGATGGCCTCCAGGAGGCAGTTCATGGAGTTGGCCGTGAACATGCCCGAGCAGGAGCCGCAGGTGGGGCAGGCGTTGGCCTCGATGCGCTGCAGTTCGTCGTCGGAGATGCTGTCGTCCACGGCAGCGGTCATGGCGTCCACCAGGTCCAGGGAGGTGGCGACGGTGCCGCCCTCCTTGATGATGGCCTTGCCAGCCTCCATGGGGCCGCCGGAGACGAACACGGTGGGGACGTTCAGCCGCAGTGCGGCCAGGAACATGCCGGGGGTGATCTTGTCGCAGTTGGAGATGCACACCAGCGCGTCCGCGCAGTGGGCGTTGACCATGAACTCCACCGAGTCCGCGATCAGTTCGCGGCTGGGCAGCGAGTACAGCATCCCGCCGTGACCCATGGCGATGCCGTCGTCTACGGCGATGGTGTTGAACTCACGGCCGACGCCGCCCGCCTCCTTGATGGCGCCGCTGACGAGCTTGCCCATGTCGCGCAGGTGCACGTGGCCGGGCACGAACTGTGTGAAGGAGTTGGCCACCGCAACGATGGGTTTGCCGAAGTCCGAGTCCCCCATGCCGGTGGCCCGCCACAGCGCGCGGGCGCCAGCCATGTTGCGGCCGTGCGTGGTGGTGCGGGAACGAAGCTGCGGCATGGGAAGAATCCCTTTCGTGAAGACGTCTCGTGGGCCAGTGCGTGATCCTACTCGCCCCCGCCGGGGCGGCCATTCCCCCATCTCGCCGCGAAACAACCCACCGCGCCGCCCCCGTGGGGACGACGCGGTGGGTGGGTCGGTGGCGCTCAGATGTCGAGCCAGCGCGACTCCATGGCGTCGAGGTCCAGCTCGTGGGCGACCACGTCGCCGTCGCCCAGCATGCCGGTGGAGCGCCCCGCCACGACGGTGCTGGCCGCCCCGGTGGAGTTGTTCATGACCAGCGCCTTGCGCGTGGCCGGGAACACCGCCACCTCGACGTCCGGGTTCGTGCTGGTCCAGTGGGAGCCGAACTCCTGGTCCCTGCCGGCCGCCCAGTAGATGGCGCGGTGCAGCAGTCGGGTGTTGTCGGCGTTGTAGGGCAGGCCCGCCACGTAGACGGCGCGGCCGGCGCCCGCGGTGTGGGCGGCGACGTCCACGGATTTTCCGTCGAGTTGCAGGAGCTCGGCGCCGTCGAGGCCGAAGATGTCGCCGGCCCCCTCACCCACGTCCACGCGGCCGCGCACGTTGGCCGTGATGAAGTGGTCGCCGTGGGCAACGGGATAGCGGTTGGTCGACTGGGACCAGCCGATCTCCTTGTCCACGCCCAGCACGTCGGAGAGCTGGAAGAAGGCGCCGTTGGCGGGGACCGCGGTCGGCTCCCCCACCCCGATGAGGCCACCTCCCTGCGCCACGTGCTTCCGCAGCGCGGTGACCAGGTCGGCATCCAGCCATTCATCACCGCCGGAGAAGGCCGTGTTGGCGGCGCCGACGTTGAGGACCACGTCGACCCCCTCAAGGGATCCGGCGCGGACGTCGTCGAAGCTCATCCACTCAACATCGAAGGGCAGGCCGCTGAGGGCCTCGACGACGCCGAGGTAGGAGTAGATCTGCTTGTACCAGAGGGCGTGCGCCACCATGTGCGTCTGCCACGTGCGCAGGCTCCCCCACGCGTTCACGATGGCCAAGCGGATGGGTGCGTTCTCGGGGCGCTGCCCACCGCCCAGGTCGTGGACAGCGCGGAATTCGTTGCAGATTTCCTCCACACGAGCCACGAAGTCGGGGAATTTCACGGCCAGGCTGAGGTATCCGCCATAGCCGATGCGGTCCAGCGGCTTGCGGGCGATGGCGCGGCGGGCGCACAGCCAGGATTCGTTGGCCTCGCCGAGCGGGTCGCCACCCTCCTTGAAGACGTCGGGGAAGAAGTACGGCAGGAATCGACCCTCCGAGTACCTGGCACCGGGAATGTCGGAGATCATCCGGCAGGTGGCGCCCGATCCCACCGATCCCACGACGGCGTCCATGCCGATGTCACCGAAGTACGTGCCATAGGGCTCGGTGCCCATCCAGTTGTCGCCCAGAAACATCATGGCTTCCTTGCCTGCATCGTGGACGATGTCGACGAGGGTCTTGACGCGGTTGGTGACGAACCGGGCCTGGAAGTCGAGCCAGTCGCGGTAGGTCTTGCTGGGATTGCGGAAGGGCGAGTTGTAGTAGCCCTCGTCGATGAAGTCCTCGGCGCGCAGCGCGTAGCCGTACTCCTCCTCGAAGGCGTCCATCGCGAGCGGGGAGACCGACGCGCTGTAGCCGAACCAGTCGACGAACTTCTCCTTGGCAAGGTCATTGAAGACCAGCGTGAAGTGGTAGAAGAAGGTGGTGAAGCGCACCACGTTCACCTGGGGGCGATCGGCGCACCAGTCGCGGAGCGACTGCTGCATGAACTCCCAGGCCTCGGGGTGGCGGGCGTCGTATCCGATCTCCCGCACGCGGGTGGGGTCGTCCTGCCAGTTGTTGGTGGTGTAGTTGTACATCTGGGTGGAGTCCCACACCTGCCACGCCAGGAAGTTGACGGTGTGGACGTGGAAGGGAGCCGGGTTGGCAATGCTCACGACGGTGTCGGCGCCCTCGCCCACGACGCTCCACCCATCAACGGGGACGACGTCACCCGTGGTGCGGTCGATGACCTCCCACCAGCGGTAGAAGTCCGTGAAGTCGGGGGTCACCTGCAGCGGCAGGTAGCCGCGCATGATGTCGATCTCCAGGGCGCCCTCGGCGGGCGCCGCGATCCGAGGCGACATCAGGTAGAAGCGGGGCCGGGCATCCAGGTGCGCCAGCGCAAACTCCTGATTGCCACGCGCCGGGAAGTAGGTCTCATAGACCTTGACCCCCAACTGGGACGTGATCTCCGGCAGCCACGTGCCGTCGGAGTTGCGGACGGCGTCGGCGCCGAGGCGAGCCAGGATGCCGGGGAGTTGGTCGTCCATTCCCTGCTCGATGGGCAGTGTGACGCGGCCAGTGGGGGTCATGCATGTTCCTTCGCGGAGAGAGGGGAGTCGTCAGACATCAGTCTCCCACCGCCCACTACCGGCGTCACATCAGCCCCCTTGTCGCGCAGACCCGGCGCGCGGATGTGGCTTCAGGGGTGAGGTGCTCACCCCCCGCGCACCCTAGCCTTGGCCACCATGGTGACTTTCAACGTCGACGCCCCGGCGTCGTGCCCCGACGGCTGGGCCGACTGGCTCGGCCGGGCGGTAGAGGCCGCGGGAGATCCAGCGGCCGCGCTCCAGTTGGCGCCGGGGCTGGCCGCTCTGCTGCCGCTGCCCGGCGCCGGCCGGACTCGTGCCCTGTGGGAGGCGTTGGCCGACCTGGGATCCGTCGACCTCACCGTGGCCCGCGCCGTCGAACCACACCTGGACGCCATGGCGATTCTCGACCAGGCGGCCGCCACCCCGGAGCCTCCACCGGTCGCGCCGGCCCGGTCCACCTGGGGCGTGTTCGCGGCGGAGGGGCCGGGCGCACGACTGGAGGCCGTGGGCCCCACGGCTGCGCAGCGTCTCCGGGGTCGCAAGCCGTGGTGCTCCTTGGCCGGGATACTGAGCCACGCGTTGGTCTCGGCGTGGAGGACGGACGGCCAGAGGCAACTGTTCTCCGTCGACCTTCGGCACCCCGGTGTGTGCCCCGTGGAGGCGCCGTGGGTGGCCCGGGGCCTCGCGGCCGTCACATCGGGCGCCGTCGACTTCGACGACGTGCCCGCCCACCCCGTCGGTCCTCCCGGCTGGTATCTGGAGCGCCCCGGTTTCGCCTGGGGTGGGATCGGCGTCGCGGCGATCTGGTGGGGCGGGGCGGCGACGCTGCTGCGGAGCATGACGTCCGCCGCCGGGGCGCGGGCCCCGGACCAGGTGGCGCGCATGCTCTTGGGTCAGGGGGACGCCGCACTGCACGCAGCGGCCGCCACGCTGGAGCAGGCGTCGTACGCCGTGGATGCCGGCGCACTGCAGGCCACCCAGGCGTGGCCCAGGACCGTGCGCGTCCGCCACGTCGTCCATGACGCGTGCGAATCGGTGCTGCGTGCCGCCGCGCACGCTCTGGGACCCGGCCCCCTCACCGCCGACGAGGACCACGCGCGCCGCGTGAGCGATCTCGAGGTGTACGTGCGTCAGCACAAGGCGGAGCGGGATGCCGTCACCATCGGCGACGGGCTCCTCGACGGGATGGACTCCACATGGGGATGAGCGGGCCGCCGGAGTTCCACCACCTCGACGACGGCACCCCCGAGGACGCGTGGGCCTCCACCCCCGGCCTCTCCGGGCGTCCCGTGCTGGAGCTGGCCGGGATTCACCACCTCGTGGTGGTGGCCGCGCACCCCGATGACGAAACGCTGATGGCGGGGGGCCTGCTCTTCGACGCCCACCGGCTCGGCATCACGGTGGACGTGGTCGTGGCCACGGACGGGGAGGCATCGCACCCGCACTCCCCCACGCACACAGCCCATGCCCTCGTCGCCCTCAGGCGGGAGGAGGTCGCCGCGGCCATCAGCCATCTGGCACCATCGGCCGGCCTCCACTGTCCCGGCCTGGGGGACGGTCGCCTCGCGGAGGGCCACGACGTCCTCGTCCGCCTTCTCGTGGACCTCGTCGGGACCCGGGGCGAGGGGACCCTGCTCGTGTCGACGTGGCGGGGCGACGGCCATCCCGATCACGAGGCGGCTGCGCTGGCGGCAGCCAGTGCGGCTTGGCGCACAGACGCCCGCCTCCTCGAATGCCCCATCTGGTTCTGGCACTGGGGTTCGCCGGGCGACTCGCTACCCGCTGGCCCTTGCCTACCCCTAGCCGGCGACGCGCACGCCGCCAAGTCCGAGGCGATGCGGGCGCACCACTCGCAGGTGGATCCGCTGAGCGACGCACACGGCGACGAGGCCATCCTCGGGGCACCGATGCTGGCGCATTTCCACAGGGACATCGAGGTCTTCTTCGATGGCGAGGTCGGCGAGACCAACCCCTTCGAGTCGCTGCACGCCAGCGATCCCGATCCCTGGCGGGTGCGCAGTAGTTGGTACGAGGCACGCAAGCGGGCCGTGACGCTGGCGGCGCTTCCCCGGCCACGCTACGGCCGTGTCCTCGAAGTGGGTTGCTCGGTGGGCGCCCTCGCGGCGGACCTTGCCGGACGGGCCGACCACGTCCTGGCCGTCGATGAGAGCGCCGCTGCTCTACGCCGGGCCGGCGAGGCCCTCGATGGAGTGCCCAACGTCTCGACCCAGCGCTTGCGCGTGCCGGAAGAACTCCCCGTGGTGGACGCCGACCTCGTGGTCATTTCCGAGATCGGCTACTTCCTCAGCCCGCTGCGGCTGCGGGACCTGGCGCGACGGGTGGCCGCCTCCGGTCGCAGCACCGTCGTGGCATGCCACTGGCGCCACGACATCATCGGCTGGCCGCTGGACGGCCCGGCGGTCCACGCCATCCTGCGCGGGTCCCTGGGCATGCCGACGGCCGTGCTCGTCGAGGATGTGGATTTTGTTCTGGAGGTCTTCAGCACCGACGCCGGGGCCGAGGCATAACGCTGCAGGTGGACGGGTCCGGCGTCAGTGGACGATGACCCGGCTGCGGTCAGGCAGCATGTCGTTCTCCATGCCCCACCGCACGGCCTGCGAGCGACGCTCCACGCCGATCTTGCGGTAGGCGGAGCGAATGTAGGACTTCACCGAGTTGATACTGAGGTAGCTGCGTGAGGCGATGTCATTGTTCGTGTACCCCTGGGTGATGAGCGCCAGCACCTCGGCCTCACGGGCGCTGAGGCCCGCGCCCTGACCGGGCCAGTCGCCGGTGTCGGAGCTGGGATCCTCGTGGTCGTCGAGCGCCAGCGGGGGCGAGACGAACACCTCGCCCTCAGCGATCCTCAACAGCACGGCCACCAGTTCGTCGCCCGTCATGCCCTTGTCGATGTACCCGGCGCAGCCCTTGGCGATGGCCTGGTCCACCAGGACCGGATGCATGTTCCAGGTGTAGATCACGATCTTCCCGGCGTGCGGGTTCTCGATGATCTCGTCGATGTCCTCGCCGTCCACCTGGGCCTTGCCGAACGTGTCGTACAGGGTGAGATCGACGTCGCGCACCACCGGCATCTGGGCGTCGAGTTCCACCACGTCGATGCGGTCGGCATACGGCATGAGCATGGACCTCAGCCCACGCACGACCACCTCGTAGTCGTTGTGCAGCGCGACGCGCAGAAGTGACTTCACTCGCACATCGTCCACCCTTGTCCCACACAAAGCAACTATTGGCCGATCGGCCGACACCATCCTCCCTAGTCACAT
>JBDSRF010000137.1:0-6999 GCA_039929445.1 Arachnia sp.
ACGTAGGCACGCGAGGGCATCTCGAAGTTGCCCACCTTGATGAAGTCGAGGCCGTCGGAGACCACCTCCCAGACGTTCTTCTTCGGCTCCAGACCGCTGCGGTCCTGGTCGACGTAGCTGAACGAGACGGTCTCACCGACCCGGACGTTGCCGGAATCGGCCTCCTCCAGACCCGTGATGGTCTTGAACAGGGTGGTCTTGCCGACGCCGTTGGGGCCGATGATGCCGACGATGCCGGCGCGCGGCAGCGTGAAGGAGAGGTTGTCGATGAGGACCCTGTCACCGAAGCCCTTCTTCAGCTTCGCGGCCTCGATGACGGTGGAGCCCAGGCGTGGGCCAGCGGGGATGTTGATCTCGCCGAGGTCGACGCTGCGGTCGCGCTCCGCCGCCGCCGCCATCTCCTCGTAGCGGGCGAGGCGCGAGCGGCTCTTGGCCTGCCGCGCCTTCGGGTTGGAGCGCACCCATTCGAGTTCGCGCTCCAGGATCTTGGCGCGTTTGGCGTCCTTCTTGCCCTCCACCTGGAGCCGTGAGCGCTTGGTCTCCAGGTACTTGGAGTAGTTGCCCTCGTAGCCGTGGAGGCGGCCACGGTCGACCTCGCAGATCCACTCGGCCACGTTGTCGAGGAAGTACCGGTCGTGCGTCACGGCCAGCACTGCGCCCTTGTAGGACTTGAGGTGCCCCTCCAGCCAGTTGACGGACTCCGCGTCCAGGTGGTTGGTGGGCTCGTCGAGGAGCAGCAGGTCGGGAGCCTCGAGGAGGAGCTTGCACAGCGCCACGCGGCGGCGCTCACCACCGGAGAGCACGTTGACGGGGGTGTCACCGGGCGGGCAGCGCAGCGCGTCCATCGCCTGCTCGAGCTGGGCGTCGATGTCCCACGCCTGGCGGTGGTCGAGCTCGGTCTGCAGCTTGCCCATCTCGTCGAGCAACACGTCGAAGTCGGCGTCGGGGCTTGCCATCTCCTCCGACACCTCATTGAAGCGGTTCATGAGGCCCTTGGTCTCGGCCACGGCCAGTTCGACGTTCTCGAGTACCGTCTTGTCCTCCGCGAGCGGCGGCTCCTGCAGCAGGATCCCCACCGTGGCGTCCTTGGCGAGGGAGGCGTCACCGTTGTTGGGACGGTCCATGCCCGCCATCAGCTTCAGGAGCGTCGACTTGCCGGCGCCGTTCGGGCCGACCACGCCGATCTTGGCGCCGGGGAGGAACGACAGGGTGACGTCGTCCAGGAGGACCTTCTCCCCCACGGCCTTGCGGACCTTGTACATGCTGTAAATGAACTCTGCCATGGGATGCCTTTCAAACGGTACTGACCGCGTGCCAGTATGCCAGCCACCGCGCGTTCGCCCCCCATGCCGGGCGCGGCGCTTCGGTCAGGACAGTTTCGCGACGAGTCGGCGGGCGTCGGTGAGCCGGTCGAGTTCCGCCCGTGCCGGCGCCACCACTTCGAGCTCTGCCACCTCGGCCACCCGCTTGCGAAGGACGGCCCGCGCACGATGCGCCTTCGACCGGGCGCCGAGGCCCACGAAGACCCGCGAAACCAGGGAGAGCACCAGCCCCAGCAGCAGGCCGCCGCCGACGAGCAGGGTGGGCAGCGGGAAGGGGATGTCGCGAATCATGACGCGCGGCAGCTGGGGCAGCTGGAAGTAGGCCAGGGCGACGTCGATGGTGAGCCATCCGAGCCCCACCACCACGGCAAAGATCAGCAGCCACTGCAGGAACTTCAACACCTGCCACCACACGGGCGGCGCCTCGGTCCGGAGGTCGGCGGTGACGACGGCGCGGTCGAGGGTATCGGGCAGCGTCGGTACGGATGCGTGGACGGCGTCGTGGATGGCGGCCTGCCAGCGTTGCGGCAGCCCCTCGGAGAGTTCGGTGCTCAGCGTCCGCAACCCGGTCCGCAGCCGGGCGTCGGCGATACTGCCGCGGCTCGGCAGCGAGCTGCGGGGGGCGACGTCCGCCTCCAGCTGCGCATGCCTGGCACCGGAGCCGATCCGCAGGCGGCGCAGCGGGTCGGGCTTGAAGCGTGCCAGCCACTTCACGAGCGGCCACCCCGTGGCCAGCGCACCCCTGTGCACCATCGAGGTGCGCACGGCGTCCACCACGTAGGGCACACCGGCCGCCCCGGCGAGGCTGTCCTCCAGCGACGCCACCGAACGCTTCGACGGGGTGCCGACCGCCGGGCCGGCCGTGGCGGCGGCCAGTTCACTGGCCAGGACGTCAATGTCGGCGGACAGCCGGGCGGCCGAGGCCGTCTTGGCGGTGG
Organism: Arachnia sp.; assembly: GCA_039929445.1. GTDB lineage: Bacteria > Actinomycetota > Actinomycetes > Propionibacteriales > Propionibacteriaceae > Arachnia. The sequence continues at coordinate 2,261 of JBDSRF010000137.1, forward strand.
CCAGCGACGCGAGGCGCCGGCGCAGGTCGTCGAGCCCACTGCCGGTGCGCGCACTGGTGGCCAGCACGGTGACGCCGGCCAGCCCGTCGTCCTCCAGAAGGCGGCGGAGGTCGGCCAGACAGGAACGCAACTCCTCCGGGGTGAGCCGGTCGGCCTGGTTCAGCACGACGGTGATGACGTCGCGGTGCCGGGCCAGCGGTCGCAGATACCGCTCGTGGACGGCGGCGTCGGCGTACTTCTGCGGGTCCAACACCCAGAGGAACTGGTCCACGACGGGCACCATCTTGTCCACCTCCTGCCGGTGGGCGACCTCGGTGGAGTCGTGGTCAGGCAGGTCCAGCAGCACGAGGTCGCGGAACCCGTCCAGCGGCGGCGGCACCTCGTTGCGCCGTTGCACGCCCAGCCAGTCGAGCAACGCCACGTCGCTGGGCGCGAATGCCACGGCCCGCGTCTGGGACGTGGTGGGGCGGCGGGCGGCCACCTCGGCGAGTTGCTGCCCCGCCAGTGCATTGAACAGTGACGACTTGCCGGAGCCCGTGGCGCCGGCCAGCGCGACCACGGTCTGCGACCCGAAGGACATCCGCTGCCCCGCGTGCTCCAGGACGCGCCCGGCACGGGCCTCGACGTCGTCGGGGAGCCGCCCCGCCGATGTGCGCAGCACGTCCTCCACGAGCGCGAGTCGCTCCGCGAGCCCCCGCACGTCAGAACCCTTCCGGGCGGGTCAGGTCGTCGAAGGCGTGACTGCCTGCCAGTCGGAGCTCCTCGGCCACCTCGTCGAGACGGTCGGCCACGGAGGTGTCCACCTGCAGCTGTTCGGTGATGTGGAGGAAGCGTGTGAGCTGGGTGGCGAAGAGTGCCTGGACACGTGCGTCGAGGTCGCTCTTGGCGCGCTGCGCGAGCCGTCGCACGGCGTCCTCCCCGAAGACGCCCTCGAGCAGCCGCTGCGCCAGCAGCGACGTGCCACCCGCGATGCCGACCTCGGCGGTGGTGAGACCACCGGTGGTGGCGAACACCACGATGATGAGGGCGGCCCCCACGGCGTTGGTGCCCAGCGCCAGGAAGCGAGCCTTGTTGCGCTTGCCACGCCCCTGCTCCTCGACGAGCCTCAGCACGTCCGCCTGCCATTCGCGCACTGCGCGGGTGGCGTCGGCGTCGAAGTTCGCGCTCGTGTGGGAGAGGCCAGGGTTGGCGTCCACTATCCGGCGGCCCCACGACGTCATGGTCCATTGGTTCACGGCGGATTCGCAGGCGGACTGGCCGTGCTCCACCACGAGGGCGGCCAGCCCGTCGTTGATGGCGCCACGGACACCCTCGGCCTCCTGGCGGCCGGTGAACCAGCCGGTGAGCCGGTCACGCCAGCGTGAGATCTGCTCCTCCACGCCCCGCATGAAGTCGCCGGTACCGACGAAGTCCTGCCAGCGGCTCAGCACCTCGCCGCGCAGCATGGTGCCGTCGCTGGTGGCAAGCCCCACCTCGTCGGCGGCGAGCCGGAACTGGTTGGCGGCCTGGCGCCCCAACTCATCCACGGCGTCGCCCTGCCGGCGCGTCCCGGCGGACAGCTGGTGCAGTTGCTCATCGAGCCCGCGGACCGCCCCCGCCAGCGTCTGGAGGGCGATGTCGGTGCGAGCCTCGGACTCGGCCGCGAGGCCCGCGAGCCAGGAACGGATGGGAGCGACGTCGGCCAGCGGCAGCATGCCGTCGTCGCCGAGCTCCCGCTCCGCCACGGCGAACAGGCGGGCCGCGGGCAGTCCACGCTGGTTGAGCATGCCTGAGAGGTGGGAGCGGAGATCCTCGGCCGACTCCGGCGGGCACCGGTTCAACACCACGGACACCACCGTGTCGCGAGCGGCCGCCTGCTCGAGGAGCTCCCACCCGACGGCGTCGGCGTAGCGGGCCGCCGAGGTGACGAAAAGCCACAGGTCCGCCGCGGCCAGCAACTGCCGGGAGAGGCGACGGTTGGCGTCGTCGATGGAGTCGATGTCGGGGGCATCCAGCAGCGCCAGCCCGGGCGGCAACGCCGCATGGGCCACCACGTGGAGCGCCCGGGAGTCGTGGACGGGGGTGGAGCTGCGGACCAGGTTGGGCAACACCTTGCCGGAGTCGAACCAGGCGAGGTCGTCGGGGTGCGCCACCAGCACCGGTGAGGTGGTGGTGGGGCGCAGCACCCCGGGCTTGGTGAGGCGCGCACGCAGGAGGCTGTTGACGAGCGTCGACTTGCCGGATCCCGTCGATCCACCCACCACCACCAACAGCGGCGCGTCCAGGCGTTGTGCCCGGGGCAGGAGGTGGTCGCGCACCTGATTGGCCACGGAGGCCGTCAGCCGGCGCAGGGCGTCCGCGTCCTCCAGTGGGAGCGGGTACTGGGCGTGCGGAAGGACAGCCTCGAGGTGTTCGAGCGCCGCCGCAAGAGGCTGCGGGCCGTTGGTCATGGGGCCGGCCAGTTCCCGCCCAGGCCTGCGGGGCCCGGAGACTGCGGCGGAGGAGCCGAGGCCAGTCGTTTGCGTCGACGCGGCGGGAAGAGCGCGAGCCCTCGCGTCTCCGTCAGGGCCGCGGGGCGCAGGACCTCGAGTTCAAGCAGGATCTCCCGGGCGCGGTCGTCGCCGCCCACACCGATGGTCCCGCGGGTCATGCCTTCCCGGAGGTACGCCAGTTCGGTGATCCGCCGCATGAACCGGGCGGTGGGCAGCCAGGTGCGCCGGGGTCCCCGGAACACTGCGGCCAACTGCAGCTTCAAGCGCTTGAAAGGGCCGGAGAAGACGACGGGGTCGCGGTCGGTGAGCCACCCCACCCGTCGGTAGTCGCCGAGGCGGCGACGGATCAGCTGCGCCTGCGCCACCACCGTGAGCACCAGCATCAGGATGAGTGTCGCCACGAGACCCAGGGCCATGAACCACTGCGGCCGCAGCGAGGCCGAGTCCCCGGAGGAGGCCACGCCGTTGAACAGCATGTGCCCGCCGCAGGCCACCACGAACCCACCGAGCGGCGCCGCCACCCGCACGATCTTGCTGCGGGTGCCCAATGCGATGGCCAGCCCCAGTGCGGTCATCATGGTGAAGACGGGGTGGCCGAACGAGGTGTAGACACCCCGCAGCATCACGAGGTTGAGCACTTCGGCCTGCGGGTCGGTGACCTCGATGGTGTTGTTGGCGTACACGAAGACGCGGGCGTAGTAGATGATGTTCTCGACGAAGGCGAACCCGATGGCGGAGAGCCCGGCCAGCGTCACGATCGACAGGCGCGACACGATCCGCGCACGGAACAGCACCACCAGCAGGAACAGCACGGTGGCCTTGCTGGCCTCCTCAACGAAGGGCGCGATGAAGATGGCGGCCCGGGTGCCCATGTCGGCGTTGGCGCTGGTGGTGTTCATGGCCTCCGCAGCCCACGAGTTCACGTGGATGGAGATCCACGTCGCCGCGCATGCACCCCACAGGAACGTCAGAAGCCACACGAGCGGCCGCTGCGCGCGGAACCGGTCCAGCCACACGAACAGCAACACGTAGGCCAGGGCCGTCCACATCGCCCAGTAGGCGCTCTGGCGCAGCGCCTCGTTGTTCAGGCCCAGCGCCACCGTGCCGTCGGCGAATTCCCGGTCGGGGTGCAGCATCCAGTACTGGCTGTACACGCAGTACACGTAGAACGGCAGCAGGACGACGGTGAGCCAGAACAGGGGGCTGCGGAGCATCCGCTGCCGCCAGGGTCGCCGACGGGACGTGGCGGGGAGGCCGGAGAGCCACCGTTGCCGGTCGAGAAGCTGCGGGCTAGTCATGATGCGAGCTAGCGTACCGGCCGCAGAACCCACCTCCGGTCGTTCACCTGCGAGGGGCATAGGCTCGCCGCAGGTTCGCAGTCGCGCACACCACGTCGAAAGGTCCTTTACTGATGGACAGCTTCTTTGCCAGGATGCAACCGTGGCGCAAGCCCGAGGGATCGCTCCACCTCTACGTGTTGCCCGGCGACGACATCAGCGACCGGTTCGCCGAGGCACAGGCATCCATCGCCGGCATCGAACGCCTCCCCCTCATGCCCGGGCCGTACCTCCACTGCACGCTCCAACGGCTGGCCGAGTTCGACGACGAAGTGGCCCAGCAGGATTTCACCCGGCTCGGCGACGCCCTCGGCGCTGCCCTCTCCGAAGTGTCTGCGTTCGACCTCATCTTTGGTCGCCCCGAGCCCGGTGAGGTGGCCGTCGAGGTGTGGGCGGAACCGTCGCAGGCGTGGGACGCCCTGCTGGAGACCAGTCGTCGGGCCGTGACCCAGGCTTGGGCCAGCGCACTGCCAGCCCCGCCCGTGGCGCCGCACCTGAGCCTCGCCTACGCGACGGGCGCCGTCGATCATGCGGAGGTTGCGGCGCGCCTCGCCGACACCGAGCCGTTGGGGGTGATGCGCGTCGGTGCGCTCCACCTGGTTTCCGTGACGGTCCGACCGGAGCGCGGCACGTTCGACTTCACGTCGCTGGCCAACTGGGACCTCGCACCCGCCACCCGTTGACCGCGGGCCCCACGCCTCAGGATGCGCTGGGACCGAGCCGCCCCGGCTGCGCCGCCCCGGCACTCCGCTGCTCCTTCAACTCCACGAAGATGGCGTGGGTGGGGTTGGTGCCGGTGTTCTCACCGGAATGCTCCTGCTCGTCGAGCCAGCGGGCCTGGAAGGCGGGCATCCTGACGTCCATTTCCTGACCGCCCCCCCGGAGTCGACGCGTGAAAGCGCTGAGGGTGATCATGACGCTGTCCGGATGG
>JBDSRF010000138.1:0-13125 GCA_039929445.1 Arachnia sp.
AACCGACGTCAGTGAAACTGTCGGACGTGTCGATCATGCCCGCTGTGTGCAGCCCCGGTAATACGGTCACCGTGACGATCAACGTCACCTATCCCGCCCTGACGGGCATGTTCGGCAAGACCTTCACGGCATCAGGGACAGGAGTCATGCGATGCGGCGGCTGAGGCACACAGATGAGCGCGGCGCCACGGCGGTGGTCGTGGCGCTGCTGCTCGTCGTCCTCGTGGGATTCACATCCCTGGCCGTGGACGTCGGCGCCGTCCGATGGGACCAGAAGCAACTGCAGAACGGCGCAGATGCCGCCGCCCTGGCCATCGCGAACGATTGCGCCAAGGGACCCTGCGGGAACGAGAACGCCACCGCTGCCACCCTGGCGGGCGGCAACACACCCGGCACCGGCGCGGACAGCGTCAAGGTCACCCACCCCACCACCACCTCCGTGCGCGTCGACCTGACGACGACGCGTGAGCACTGGTTCGCCCCGGTGCTCGGCTTCACCAGCACAACCATCCCGGCCGCCGCCGAGGTGAGATGGGGTGCGCCCAAGAAGATGATGGTCCTGCCCATCACGGTCTCGCAGTGCTCCCTCAAGAAGGCTCTCCTCGATGACCCGACCGGGCTGGTCCACCTGGTGACGAAAGGCAAAGGCGGAGACCCCCTACCGGGCGACAAGGCATGCGGCTCCCCCTCGCCCCACATCGTGCCGGGCCAGTTCCAGTGGCTGGCGTCCACCAAGGGCTGCCGGGTGGTCGCCGAGACTGGCAAGCGCCTCCAGGGCGACCCCGGCAACAGCGAGCCGAGCGATTGCTCTGAGTCCCAGCTCAACGCGTGGATGCAGGCCACGGAGGTGCTCGTCCCCCTGTACACCTCCATCCACCCGGACGCCACCTCGCCGGCGTTGGGCGGAACTGGCAAGAACACCTGGTACAACATCACGGGCTTCGCCGCCATCCGCGCCACCAGCTATTGCCTGACCAACGGCATCACGAATGCGCCCGGCTGCAACGGCTCGGCCCGCTGGATCGAAGGCTATTTCGTTCGCTATGTCTCGCTGGCCGACGCGGAACTGGGCGCATCCACAGACTTCGGCGTGACCACCGTTCAGCTGAGCAAATGACAGGAACCTCCTCCCCATGACCCGACGCGTGATGGCTGCCGTTGCGGCAGTTGTACTGGCCCTCATCGCAGGGCTTCTGGTGGCCGGCTACGTGGCAGGCGCGGATGCGCGTGCCGCCGCCGGGTACGAACTGACCCGGGTTCTCGTCGTCACCGCGCCCATCCTGACGGGGGATTCGGCCGAGCTCGACGTCAACGTGAAAGTCATGAAGCTGCCCCGATCTGCCGTCGCGGCTGGCGCCGTGGACTCGACGAACGCCCTCGGCGACAGGGTGGCGAGCATGGACCTCCTGCCCGGCGAGCAAGTGCTCGAACTGAGGTTCGTCGATCCCGGCGTGGCCGCCGGCAAGGTGGTGGACGTTCCCGAGGAGCTGTCCGAAGTCACCGTAGTCCTCACCCCCGAGCGGGTGCTGGGGGGCAACCTCAGGGCCGGCGACGAGGTGGGGCTCGTGGCTACTTGGGAGGATCCGGAACCGACGACCGCCACCATCCTGCACCGGGTACTTGTCTCCCGCGTGCAGGGGGTCACCTTCCCCGAGGAAACCGATGGCGAGCCGCAGGTCAGCGGGGGCATCCAGGTGACGCTGGCGGTGTCGGCGCAAAACGTCCAACGCGTTGTCTGGTTGGCCGAGCACGGCACCATCTGGCTGTCCCTCGAGCGTGGGACGGCAGCGGTCGACAACACCACCCCCATCACCGTGACGGGGCTGAAGCCGTGACCGCCGCAGTATGGGTGGGTCCCGACGGCCCGCTGCTGGCAATTCTGTCCCGCCTGGTGACCGGCCCCGTGGACTCCTGCACCTTCGATGACCTCCGCGACCCCATGAGTCGGGAACGCCGCTTCCACACTCCACCTGACCTCCTCGTGGTGGCGGCCGACGATGCCAACGCGGCCCTCGAGCTCGCCTCGTGGGCCGTCCAGCGGCACGGCCTCCACGTCCTTCTCGTGGCCGACGCCGACGCTGACGTCGCCATGGGAGCCATGCGGGCGGGCGTCTCGGACATCATCTCCCCCCAAGCCGACGAAGCAACGCTCGCCCAAGTACTTGGCCGGCTGAAGCAGCGGATGCCCGCCATGGTTCCCCCCGCAGCCGCGGGCGTCAGCGCCGGAAAGGTGGTGACTGTCGCCTCCCCCAAGGGCGGGGTGGGCAAGACCATGATCGCCACCAACCTGGCCATCGGCCTGAACAAGATCGCGGCCGACTCGACGGTGCTCGTGGACCTCGACATCCACTTCGGCGATGTGGCCAGCGGTCTGGATCTGTCCCCCGAGTACACGCTCCCGGATGCCGTGCGCGCGGCGGCCGGTGGCGATGCCATGGCTGTCAAGCCCTACCTCACCCGGCACGAGTCGGGGGTGTACGTGGTGGCGGGAGCAGATTCGCCGTCAGCCGCCGACGGCATCACGGCAGCCCAGGCACGCGCGCTGGTCGATCTGCTGGCCCAGTCCTTCCGGTTCGTGGTCATCGACACCGCACCGGGCCTGGGTGAACACACCCTCATCGCCCTCGACATGGCCACCGATCTGGTGCTCGTCACCGGCCTCGACGTCCCCGGCATCCGCGGGCTCCGCAAGGAGCTGGAGACCCTCGCGGAACTGGGACTGCCGCACACCCAGCACGTGGTGGTCAACGGGGAGGACCGAAGCACCGGCCTGAGCGTCCATGACGTCGAAAAGACCTGCGACACCAAGGTCAATGTGGTGCTTCCCAACAGCAGGGCCGTCACACGGTCGGTCAACCAGGGCATACCCCTGCTGCACGGTGACAGTAAGGACAAGGCGGCCAAAGCGCTGCGACGACTCGTTGCGCGCATCGTCAAGGATCCCCATTCCGCGGTCCCGAAGCGGGGGACGCGGTGAGTCTCTCGGACCGCCTGCGCGCCGGGCGCGCCCAACAGCCGCCGCCCGGACCACGACCCCGGCCACCGGCCGACCCCGAACCGACGCCCAGTCAGGCCGAGCCACCCAGGCCCGCACCGAAGTCCGCTGCGCTGACCCGGTTGAAGGACAGCACCATGGAGACGCTGTACGTCCGCCTGGGGGGCAAGCTGAATGACCCGTCACTGACGGAGCCGCAGCTGCAGACCATGGTGCGCGACGAACTGCGTGCCGTCATCGGCGCCGGCGAGACCGCGCTCACCGGGGAGGAGCGACGTCGGCTGGTCGAGGACGTGATGGCCGACGTCCTCGGGCTGGGGCCCATCCAGCAACTCCTTTCCGACAACACCGTGACCGAGGTGATGGTCAACGGCCCGGACCGCATCTATGTGGAGCAGGGCGGCCGCATCACGGCCACCGACATCACGTTCCGCGACGAGGCTCATCTCCGCTCCATCATTGACCGCATCGTCGGGCGCATCGGCCGCCGGATCGACGAGTCATCCCCGCTGGTGGATGCCCGTCTGGAGGATGGCTCCCGCGTCAACGCCATCATCCCGCCGCTGGCTGTGTCCGGCTCCACGCTGACCATCCGCAAGTTCTCGACGGATGCCCTGTCCGTGGATGACCTCATCCGGCTGGACTCGCTGAACGAGGAGATGGCGACCCTGCTCTCGGCGTGCGTTCGCGCCAACCTCAACATCATCGTCTCGGGCGGAACCGATACCGGCAAGACCACGCTGTTGAACGTGCTGTCCTCGTTCATCCCGTCCGATGAGCGCATCATCACCATCGAGGACGCCGTCGAAATCCAGATGCAGCAGGACCACGTGGTGCGGCTCGAATCACGCCCCCCGAACGTGGAGGGCAAGGGCGAGGTCACCATCCGCGACCTGGTCCGCAACTCCCTGCGCATGCGCCCGGACCGCATCGTCATCGGCGAGGTCCGCGGCGCCGAGGCGCTCGACATGCTGCAGGCCATGAACACGGGCCACGACGGTTCGCTGTCCACCATCCACGCCAACTCACCACGCGATGCCCTCTCCCGCCTCGAGACGCTCGTGCTGATGGCCGGCATGGATCTGCCGCTGCGGGCCGTGCGCGAGCAGGTGGCCTCCGCCGTGGACCTCATTGTCCAGATCGCCCGCCTCCGTGATGGCACACGCCGCGTGGTCAACGTCACCGAGATCAACGGGATGGAGGGGCAGACCATCACGATGCAGGACATCTTCGTGTTCGACCACGCCGCCGGTGTGGATCGCGAGGGCCGGTTCCTCGGACACACCATCCCCACCGGGGTACGCCCCGCGTTCGCTGAGCGTTTCGCCGAGATGGGCATCCGTCTCCCGGCGTCAGTGTTCGGCCCTGTCGACGGATGGCGCCCCTGATGCAGCCCCTGCTGCTGGCCGCCCTCATCACGTTCGGCATCGCCGTCATCATCCTCGTGCTCGTCGCGGTCCTTCCGTCCCGACGCGTCTCCCCCGCGCGGTTGCGCCCCGGCCAGCCGGCCCCACCCGGCGCCATCGCCCAATTGGCCGACTTCACCACCAAACGGGTCGACACGCTGCTGCGGCGGCGCAACAGCACCCTGGATGACCGCCTCGACGAGGCAGGACTGACCACCCCCGCCCGGGACGTGGTCGTCCTCGTGGCCTGCGCATGCTTCGTCAGCCTCACCGCCGGGGTACTCCTGGGCAAACTCGTCCTCGGAATCGCCATGGCCCTTCTGTGTCCCGCGCTCCTGGCCGTGGTGCTGCGCATCCTCACCGGACGTAGGCGCAACGCGTTCGGCAAGCAGCTCCCCGAGACCACCACCCTGCTGGCCTCCAGTCTGAGAGCCGGCTACTCACTCGGGCAGGCCATCACGGCCGCTGCCAAGGAGTCGGAGTCGCCCACCTCGGATGAGTTCAGCCGCATCGCCAACGAGCTGCGGGTGGGCCGCCCCCTGAACGAGACCATGGAGGACACCGCGGAGCGGATGGACAGCCAGGACTTCTTCTGGGTGGCGCAGGCAGTGGCCATCAACAGGGAGGTGGGTGGCAACTTGGCTGACGTTCTGGAGGGTGTGGGCCACACCATTCGTGAGCGCGCCGACCTCAAGGCGCGCGTGGCGGCGCTGAGCGCCGAGGGAAAGCTGTCCGCCTACGTCCTCATCGCCCTCCCCTTCGGTGTGGCAGCCCTGGTGGCGGTGCTCAACCCGTCGTACTTCGATGCCTTCCGCGACAATGTGCTCGGCTGGATCATGTTGGGCTTTTCTGCGGTCCTTCTGGTGGTGGGGTCCTTCTGGCTCAGCAAGACCGTGCAGATCAAGTACTGAGAGGACGAACGGACATGTATCCACAGATCATGGTGGCGGTACTGGCGCTGTCTCTCGGCGTGGCCATCTGGCTGTTGCTCGCCGGCCCCGATCCGGCGCGCGCACGGAGCCTCACCAACCTTGCACGGGGGCTGGGTGCCGTGGAGCAGGCGGCGCCATCGCGCTCGCAGCGACGGTCCATCCTTGATTCGCCCAAGGCGCGTAGTCGTTATGAAGCCATGCTCGCCCGCGCCGGGTACCCGGATTCATGGACTGTCGACAAGTTGCTTTCGGCCAAACTGGTGCTGGCCGTGGTGGTGGGCGCCCTTGCCTTCGTCGTGACGCGCGACGGAAGCCCGATGATGATGCTGGGCGGCGTGGCTTTCACCGTGCTGGCCTTCTTCACCCCCGACTTGCTGCTGCACAGCAGAGGTCAGGAGCGGACCCAGGCCATTAATCTGGAGTTGGCGGACACACTGGACCAGATGAGCATCGCCGTGAACGCCGGGCTGGGCTTTGATGCAGCCATGCAGCGGGTGGCCAAACAGGGCCGCGGCCCCCTGGCACACGAGATGATCCGGACGCTGCAGGAGATCCGGGTGGGTCAGGCACGGCGGGTGGCCTACGAGGACCTCGCCCAGCGGGCCGGGTCCGTTCAGTTGCGTCGATTCGTGCGCACCATCGTGCAGGCGGAGGCGTACGGCCTGCCGCTGACTGACGTGCTGCACACCCAGTCCGATGACATGCGCAAGACGCGTCGCCAGACCGCCGAGAAGAAGGCCATGGAGATCCCCGTCAAGGTGATCTTCCCGCTGATGCTGACCATCCTGCCCGTCCTGTTCATCGTCATCATGGGGCCGGCCGTCATCAGCATCATGGACACGTTCTCCAACCTGTGATCGCCATCGTGCTGGCCGCTCTCGCCGCCGCGGTCCTCGCCCTGGCGGGCACTCCCCTCCTCCGACGTCTCGCGCGCACCCCTGACCGTCTGCGGTCCGGTTGGTGGCACGTGGCCACCGCCGCGCTCGCAGGAGGCTGGTTCGGCTGGTGGTTCGGGGCGACGCTGCCACTGCTGGCCTTCATGGCTCTGGCAGCCATCTGGGCAATCGCCGCGACCATTGACGTGGCCGAGCACCACCTCCCCGACCTGCTCACCTACGGGTCCTACCCGGTCTTCCTGATCCTGCTGCTCCCCACCAGCCAGTGGGGCTCAGTCGGCAGGGCAGCGCTGGCCGGTGCCGCGCTGTGCGTCGTGTACTTCGTGATGGCCTTCGCGGCACCGGCCAGCTTCGGGCTGGGCGACGTGAAGCTGGGACTCAGCGCCGGTGCCGCGCTGGGCTGGTTCTCCTGGCGAGCAGTGTGGCTAGGATCCGCGGCCGCCTTCCTCCTGTTCGCCGTCGTGGCATTGGGGATGCTGGCCACACGAAGAGCCGGCCGCCGAACCGAACTGCCGTTCGGCCCGTTCATCATGGCGGGCGCGCTGCTCGGTCCCATCCTCTTCTGACGCATCGGGTGGGCACGGAAAGGGCCGCCGTCGCAGATGCGACGGCGGCCCCTCACGATGTTGTTGCTGCTCAGTGCTTGTAGTCGCCCCGGTAGAACTCAAGAACCCATCCCGAGCATGCCCAGATGCCAATGCCGAAGCCGAGGATTGAGATCCATGCCTGCTCCACGCCCGGGCCGAGAAAGATCAGCGTGACGGTGGCCGCGCACACGATCGGCCACAGGCTCTGCGGCGGGAAGAAACCCAACTCGCCCGCACCCTCGTAGATTTCCGCGTCGCGGCGGTCCTCCGGCCGGGGGTCGAAGCCACGGGCGGTGATGGCCAGGTATCCAGCAATGATGAGCCCCAGCAGGCCGGCAAAAGCCAGCCCAAAGGTGCCGGCAATCTCGTGGGACATGAACCAGTAGATGGGGGTCATCACGATGAAGAAGGCCGCAATGAACCCAAAGACCAGCGTTTCGGCCCTCATGTGAGTTGTCCTTCCACGAGATCGTCGGACTCGCTGTTGTCGTCGAAGAGTTCCGCGAACTCGGCTTCGTCCTCCTCGGCCATGTCCGGGTGGGACAGGTCGAACGCGGGGTGCATCGAACGGATGCGCGGCAGCGAGGTGAAGTTGTGCCGCGGCGGCGGGCAGGAAGTGGCCCACTCGAGAGAGCGGCCCCAGCCCCACGGATCATTCACCTCCACCTTGGGGGACTTGCGGGTGATCCACACGTTCCACAGGAACGGGAGCATGGACACGCCCAACAGGAACGCACCGAACGTGGATACCTGGTTCAGGAAGGTGAACCCCTCGGTGGCTGTGTAGTCGGCGATCCGGCGCGGCATTCCCTCAACACCCAGCCAGTGCTGGACGAGGAAGGTGATGTGGAAACCGAAGAAGAGCAACCAGAAGTGCACCTTGCCCCACGTCTCGTTGAGCATGTGGCCAGTGAACTTGGGCCACCACATGTAGAAGCCTGCGAACATCGCGAACACCACCGTGCCGAACACCACGTAGTGGAAGTGCGCCACGACGAAGTAGCTGTCGGTCACGTGGAAGTCCAGTGCGGGGCTGGCGAGAATGACGCCCGTGAGGCCGCCGAACAGGAACGTGACGAGGAACCCGATGGCGAACAGCATCGATGCAGTCAAGGATATGGAACCCCGCCACATCGTCCCGATCCAGTTGAAGAACTTCACCCCCGTCGGGATCGCGATCATGAAGCTCATGAACGAGAAGAACGGCAGGTTGACGGCACCCGTGGCGAACATGTGGTGAGCCCACACCGACATCGACAACGCGGTGATGGCCAACGTCGCGAACACGAGGCCGTAGTAGCCGAACACCGGCTTGCGGCTGAACACGCTGATGACCTCGGTGATGATGCCGAAGAACGGGATGGCAATGACGTACACCTCGGGATGGCCGAAGAACCAGAACAAGTGCTGCCACAGGACCGGGCCTGCGTGGCTGGCGTCGAAGATGTGCGCGCCCAGAACGCGGTCGGCGCCGAGCACCAGGAGGGCTGCACCCAGGACGGGGAAGGTGATGAGCACCATGATGGACGTGGCGAGAATGTTCCACGTCATGATGGGCATCCGGAACATGGTCATGCCGGGGGCCCGCATGGTGATGATGGTGGTGACAAAGTTCACGGCGCCCAAAATCGTCGACAGGCCCAAGACGTACAGGCCGAACACCCACAGGTTGGAACCAAATCCCGGCGAGTTGATGGCGTCCGACAGTGGGGCGTAGGCGAACCACCCAAAGCTGGCGGCTCCACCCGGCATCAGGAAGCCCGCGCACGCCATGAGAGCGCCGAACAGATACATCCAGTAGGAAAACGCGTTGAGGCGCGGGAACGCCACATCCGGCGCACCGATCTGCAGGGGGATCAGCGCGTTGGCGAAGCCCGCGAACAGGGGCGTCGCGAACATCAGCAACATGATCGTGCCGTGCATGGTGAAGAACTGGTTGTACGTCTCGTAGTTCAGGAATTGCAGGCCCGGGTTGGCGAGCTCAGCGCGGATGAACAGCGCGAGCACACCCCCGAACATGAAGAAAAACATGGTGGTGACGAAGTACATGTTGCCAATGACCTTGTGGTCGGTGGTGGTCAGGTACTTCATCACCTTTGCACCGAGGGCGGTGTCGGCGGCTTGTACCGACCGCGCCCCCTCCTGCGTGGCGACACGAGCTGTTTGGGCGGTCACTTCTGGTCCTCCTCAGCCTCGGGGCTCGGGATGGTGTTGACGATGGTGTCGGGAACCTTGACCTCGCCCGCGTTGCCGTTGGCGGCCAACTCCTTCACGTGTGCGTTGTAGTCCTCTTCGCTGACGATGTGCACCTTGAACACCATCAGCGAGTGGTAGGTGCCGCACAACTCGGCGCATTTTCCGTCGTACGTCCCAATCCGATTGGGCGTCGCGTCGAACGAGTTCGGATGTCCCGGGATGACGTCCATCTTGAACAAGAAGCTCGGAACCCAGAACGAGTGGATGACATCAGCCGAGTGCAGGTTGAACCGCACCTTCTTGTTCACCGGCAGGTACAGGTCCGGGATCTCCTGCAGCGTGCCCGTCTCGTGCGCGGCGGTGCCGATGGCCGGGTTGTCCTGCTCCATGTAATTGAAGGTCCAGGACCACTTCTGCCCGATCACGTTGACCGTGACGTCCGGCTCGCCCTTCTGCTGGATGAGGCCGTCCTGCGCCCGGACCGTGTAGAAGAACAGCACGCCGATGATGAGGAACGGCACGAGCGTGTACAGCAACTCCAGCGGCAGGTGGTACTTGGTCTGCCGCGGGATCCGGGAGTCGCCCTCGCGGTGACGGTAGCGGATCACGGACCAGCCGATCAGCCCCCACACCAGCCCCCCGATGATGAAGGCTGCGATCCACATGCCGATCCACAGGGTGCTCATGTTCGAGCTCTCGGCCGACGCCTGGACGGGGAGCCCCAGCCTCGCGCCCTGACCGGAGCAGCCTGCAAGCGCCACCATCGCCGCGGCGGAGACCGCCATCGCCATCCGGCGTCCGACACGTCCCAATCGGGACTTGCCCGCTACTTCCACACTCACCAGATGCCTTTCGTCGAGCGTTCTCGTCGGAAGCCCCGGGGGGTTTTCGCGACGGGCTGTCACTGAGACCCCCACGATAACGCAAAAGGCCACCCCACGGCACTTGTACCAGACGGGGTGGCCCTGTTTCGCGGCGGGTCGGCCTAGCACTACCTCAGTGGAACGAGTCACCGCAGGCGCAGGAGCCGCCGGCGTTGGGATTGTCGATGGTGAAACCCTGCTTCTCGATGGTGTCGGCGTAGTCGATGCTCGCGCCGCCCAGGTAGGGGCCACTCATCTTGTCGGTGACGACCTTGACGCCGTCGTAGTCGTTGACGATGTCCCCGTCGAGGTCACGGTCGTCGAAGTAGAGCTGGTAGCGCAGCCCCGAGCAACCGCCCGGCTGCACTGCGATGCGCAGGCGCAGGTCGTCGCGACCTTCGGTCTGCAGCAGCGCGCGCACCTTGTCGACGGCGACGTCGGTCAGGATGACGCCCGTTGTTACAGCTTGTGTGTCGGTCACAGTGGCTCCAATTGTGGGTGAAGTGAAGTTGACATGTCAGAGTTTACGCCGTGGGGACGCCCCACCGAAATACCGGTCTCGGGATCACCAGATCCAGGACCTGGCCACCCGTGCGGCCACATCCCCGACCTGGGCCGGGATGGGCTCGTCGGCACCGGCCCCCTCGAGGATTGGGTGTGCGGACTCGATTCCCGCCAACCGGAGTTCGCGGGAGCTGACGAAGTTGCGGCCCACGATCGCGATCACGGGACGCAGGGCGTCAGTGGACAGCCGCGCCACCTCCTTGACGACGTCCCCGCCCACGGCGTGGAAGTCGAGAACCGACGCCCCGGTGACGGTGAGGTCTGCCTGCGCCATGGTGGCCGCCACGTCAAAGCCCGCGACGCAGACCTCGATGCCGGATGAGACGCGGCCTCCGAGCGCCACGACAACAGCCCCCAGGCCGTCGGCGGCGCCCGCCCCCGGTGTTGCGCCGTCGACGCCCACCTGCTCCAGCCAGGCGGAGACGATGCTGTCGTTGTTGAGCGTGTCGCCGAGGTCGGCCCCCTCGGTGCGGCCGCGCTCCGCCACGACACCCGTCAGGCCCGTGAGTGCGGCACCCTGCTGGCCGGAGCGCACCACACCCATCAGCTCACGCCCGGCCAGAGCGTCGCGCAGCGCGTCGAGCCGTTGCGGTCCGACCGCGACCAGCTCCGCCCACGTGTGTCGGGCCAGGCCTGTGAGGTCGAGGTAGAGGCGTGTCGCAGTCGACGCAGGTGATGCGAGTGCGTCCAGCGCCTCCGCCATCGTGGCCGGCTGCTCGACGACGCCGGTGGCGTCGAAGGCCGCGACGGCGTCGGGGAACCACGGTCCCCCGTCGACGAGTGGCACGACGGCCACCTGCGCCCCGGCCTCCGCGAAGGCTGCCCCGATGATGTCCGAGGCGTCACGCGGGCCGACGCCGGCCATGGCGTCGGCCGCGACGAGAACCCTCAAGGACGGATGTCCTCACCTTCATGGGCGTCCGGGATCAACCCGTAGAACTCCTGGGTGCTGTCCAGCAGCGACCGGACCTCCTCGACTGTGGCGTCGGGGTCCGGCAGAACCAGGTCGGACTCCACAATGACGTCGTCAGGCACCGGCGTGCCGACCTCTTCCACACCCGCCACCAGCTTGGCGAGCGCGACGCCTAGCGCTTCCTGGTCGCCTGCCTCCACTGCCTCTTCGACGGTCTCGTCGATGCCGTTGAGTGCCAGCAACTGATCCGGTTCCATTGACCACTGGCCAAGTCCCATGATGCGGATGATCATGCCTGCTCCTCCTGAGCCGTCTCGTGCGTGACTGCCGTGTCCGGTGCGTCGATCTGGGGGGTCGGGGCGGAACCGCCCGTCAGCTGGGCGCGCATGGCGGCCAGTTCATTCTCGACGGAGGTGTCGGAGGCCAGGGCGTCCAACTCGCGGGTGATGTCGTCCTTGTACGTGCCTGACGGGTCCTCCAGCGCACCGGAGGCCAGCAGCTCATCCACGGCTGAGGCGCGGGCCTGCAACTGCAGGGTCTTGTCCTCGGCTCGCTGGATCGCCAGGCCGACGTCGCCCATCTCCTCGGAGATGCCGGAGAATGCCTCGTTGATGCGGGTCTGCGCCTCGGCCGCGGAGTAGGTGGCCTTGATGGTCTCCTTGCGGGTCCGGAAGGCGTCAACCTTGGCCTGCAGACGGGAGCTGGCGCGAACCAGCTTCTCCTCCTCGCCCTGCAGTTGGGCGTGCTGGGTCTGGAGGTCGCTGAGCTGCTCCTGCAGACCCGCCTTGCGGGTGAGCGCCTCCCTCGCCAGATCCTCCCTGTTGGCTGCCAGTGCCCGCTGGGCGGAGACCTGGAGGCGTTCGACCTCTGCGTTCATCTTCTGCGCCTGGAGTTCCACGCGCTTGCGGCTCGTTGCGACGTCCGCGACGCCGCGCCTCACCTTCTGAAGGAGCTCGAGCTGCCGCTGGTAGGAGTAGTCGAGGGTCTCCCGGGGGTCCTCATACTTGTCGAGTGCTTTGTTCGCCTTGGTCTTGAACATCAAGGCGATGCGCTCAAAAATGCCTGCCACGAGAAAGTCCTTCCGCATCATTTGCTGGTCGACCCCACGGTACCCGCAAGCCGCGTCAGCCGGGGGCACCGGCACCCTGATGGGACCCTGATCCTCCCCACTGGTTTAGACTGGGGTTGCACGCCACACCCCTGTGCCCGTCTCGGGCGCTGGGCTGAAGACAATGTTTCTGGAAGGACACCCGGTGGGATTGTTCCGCCCCTATGAGCGCAAGGCCGTCGTCGCGCCAGGCAGCACCCAGCAGAAGGAGGCCGCCGGCGGCAGTCGCATCTCCTCCCTGACACCCAAGGGCGAGAAGCGGAGCGGTGCCACGGCGGTCCCGCAGACCACCGCCCCCGCCGTCGAGGCCCCCACCGCCCGGGTGGTGACGCGGACCCCGCAGAAGAAGCAGGGCGCCACCCCCACCCGCAGGCAGGCCGAGGCGGATCGCATGCAGCGGCTGCACCCCAACCTCAGCAAGTCGGAGCAGCGACGCGCCAACAGGGACTCCCGCTACAAGAACCGGGTGGACACCTGGGACAAGGTGGAGAACTCCCCCGAGCGGACACTGTTGCGCGACTACGTCGATGTCCGGTGGACCATCACAGAGTTCATGCTGCCGGCCATGATCATCCTGATGGCGGCGGTGGCGGCGACGTCCCGCTGGATCGGCATCAGCACCTACCTCGCACTGGGCCTCTGGGTCCTGCTGGGCCTGTCCTTCA
>JBDSRF010000139.1:0-43541 GCA_039929445.1 Arachnia sp.
CGGCCGCCATCGGTAAAGGGATGGCGCAGCTGCCTCCCGAACTCAGCACTGAGCAGAAGGCACGTGCGGAGCAGGCCTTCCTGGACCGGGCGAACAAGAACACCCCCAAACGGCTGGCGGAGTTGGCACCGCAGATCCTGGCCGAAGTCGCACCGGAGCTGGTCCCCAGTATTGAGGATGAGGCGGCACGGCTGGAGCAGCAGCGCCGCCGGGCGTTCAGCAAGCGGTCTTTGCGGTGGGGCGACGACGGGGACGGCTCCACGTGGTTGCACGGGTCCCTGCCCCACCTCGAGGCCGCACCGCTGATCAGTCTCATAGAGGCGTATGTGGAGTCCGACCGCCGCGCGGCCCGGGACCGGTTCAAGGCCACCCGCGCCACCCGTCCCGGACCACAGGTGATGCGGGACGAGGCCGAGGACATCAACCGCACCCCGGAGCAGCGCCGAGCCGACGCCCTCACCCACATCATCGCCGACCACCGCGACGCACCCAGCAGTGTGGGAGACCGGCCGCGGATCGTGGTCACCATCCGTGAGGAAGACCTCCGGGAACGCGCCGAACAGGCCGGGGTGTTGGCCAAGGGCGCCAGGATCACGGCCGGGGACCTGCGCAGGTTGTGCTGCGACGCCGACCTGATGCCCGCGGTCCTCGGCGGCCCCTCCGAGATCCTCGACGTGGGCCGCACGCAGCGCCTCGTCACCCCCGCCATCCGAAAAGCCCTGAGCCTGCGCGACGGCGGGTGTGTGTTCCCGAACTGCACCGCCCCCGACTCGGCCTGCGAAGCACACCACCTACAACCCTGGTGGGCCGGCGGCGCCACCGCCCTGTGGAATTTGGTGCTGCTGTGCCCGCACCACCACAAACTCGTGGAACCCGACAGATTCAGCCGCCCCGGCGACCGGTGGCGCATCCACCTCGACCCCGACACGGGGACACCGGTGGTCACACCACCCGGCCGGACAGACCGATTCACTTCCAAGGCGAATGACGCACCGCCGGGAGCCGGGACCGCAATGGCCTCGCCAGGGCACGCCAGCGCCAAAGACCAGTGCACGGCAGGCCCCGGAGCCCCGCCGCGGCTTCACGCCTCCGGGTGACGAGGGCCGTTGAATATGGCTGCGCACGACGATTGAGCACGACGATGCTCGTGACCTTCTTGGGAAAGGACGTGCCACTCTGACCTGGGTATCCTTGCGAAGAAGGAGCCGGCCCCCACCGCTCCCTGACACGAAAATAGAATCTGACCCGTCGCTGACCAGGGCTTCCGCTTCACGCTGGATGAGCCATATTCTCCACCCACGGCGGCGCGAAGCGCCCTGAAGAACTCACTTGAAAGTGTTGGGTTTCCCACCCCACGGTGCCGGAACGGCCGATCAGCTGAGTAGCCCCGCGACGAAGGAGCAGGGCGTATCGAAGGACCCCCACACCCCACCACCCCTTCGATACACCACCATTCGTTCTTCACAGGCGGCACTCAGGGCGGCGCGTGCCTCGCGGGCGGCACTCAGGGAACAGACCAAGGGGGCGGCCTCCGGACCGGGACACTCTGGCCGGATAGGATCATCTGGCAGTGACTCGACGCCTTCCACGGGGAGAAGCGATGACACAGACAACCGGGACTGAATCCACCGACGCGCGCGAGCCCTCGGCTTGGCAGATGCTGGCGCCGGTCATCGACCTGGTCACCCCGATGGCGGTCCGGGTGGCCGCGACCCTTCGTCTGGCGGACCTGATGACCGACGGGCCCGTCCATGCGGACGACTTGGCGCGTCGGGCGGACAGTGACCCGGACGCCCGGGACGGCTGCTGGCGCATCTCGTCTGCCACGGTGTCTTCGTCGAACCGGAGCCGGGGCTGTTCGGGCTCAACGATCTCGCCTCGCTGTTGCGCTCAGATCACCCCGGCGGTATGCAGACCTGGCTGACCCTTGACGGGTTCGGCGGGCAGATGGATCTCGCATTCACAGGGCTGCTCCACACCGTGCGAACCGGGCAGCCTGCCTGGGAGACGGTCTTTGGCGTGCCCTTCTGGCGGCACCTCGCCGCCGATCCGTCCATGAGCGCCTCCTTCGACGCAACCATGACGGCCGGAGCCGAGTACGTCACTGACGACGCGAACGGGTACGACTGGTCCCGAGCCAAGCATGTCGTCGATGTCGGAGGAGGCAACGGGGCTCTCCTCGCCGAAATCCTGGAGACCCACCCGCGACTGCGCGCGACACTGCTCGATCTTCCTGACACGGTTGGGCGGGGGCGGAGCCGGCTGGCCGCACGTGGCTTTGAGGGGCGCTGCTCCTTCGTGGGTCAGAGTTTCTTCGACGCCCTGCCCACCGACGGCGACGTGTACGTGCTCAACAGCGTGCTCCACGACTGGGGTGACGAGGAGGCGATTGCCATTCTGTCCCGGTGCGCGGAGGCTGCCGGCGCCCGGGGAAGGGTCGTCATCATCGAGGAAACCGTCTCCGCGGAGCGAGGCCGCGCTGACTTCGCAGAGATGAACCTGCGGATGCTGGTTCTCAGTGGTGGCCGGGAGCGCGTCCTCGATGAGTACACCCGACTGGCGTCAGCAGCGGATCTGACGGTCGTCGATGCCCACACGACGCCGCTGGGCCAGACGGTCATCGAGTGCGCCCCGAAGTGAAGAAACAATCTTCATCGCGGCGTGATGAAGATTTTCCCGATCCTTCACCGTCTGCTCTGGAACGGCAACCAGACCAGCCTGGGCCTTCCTCGGGGGGCAACGAGGACGGCGTGGAGATGAAGGAAATCAAGGTCTGCAGAGGTGCGCACGTTGACGCCGTTACCGGTTGGTGGGGAATGAGCGATTCATCCAGAACAGCTCCATTTCCCCCAGTTTCATGGCACCACAGGTGGTTGAGCAGCACGGCCACCTCGTAATGTAGATATAATCTTCATGTGGAGAAACTGAAGGTATTACCTGAATGTGTGGCGCTGCTCGGTGATCTGGTGTCCTCCCGCACCACCGAGCGCTCCCTCGTCCACACCGCGTTGCTGCGCGCCATCAACGAGACCAACGAGCGCATCACGCCGCTCGATCCCCTGCGTGTCACCGTCGGGGACGAGGTCCAGGGCGTGTACGCGACGCTCGGCGACGCCTGGGCCGCCTCCGTGGTGCTGCGAAACGAACTGTTCGGGACGGCGGACATGCGCTTCGGGATCGGGGGCGGCGGCGTGCGCGTCATCGACGAGGAGCGTGGCATCCAGGACGGCAGCGCCTGGTGGCTGGCGCGCGCGGCCATCGATTTCGTGGAGGACCTGGCCGGGCAGTCCGGCTACTCCGGGGTACGCACCGCGGTCCGGGACGAACGGGCCGCCGCCGTCGCGGCCGCGGACGGCATGACCCGCCTCGTCGACGTCCACATCGCCGGCCTGCGGGACGGCGCACGTCGGAGCCTCATCGGCCTCCTGGAGGGACGGGACAATGCAGAGGTGGCCCGGCTGGAGGGAATCAGCGAATCCGCCAACTCGCAGCGGGTCCACCACAACAGCCTCCGAGTCCTCGCCGACGCCATCGCCGCGCTAGAACTGCTGCCCTGAGGACAGCCAATCCTCGGATAGTCGCGCCGCGTTTGGATCAATGAGCAAAGATCGGCTGCATGACAGACATCACTTTCAAGGGTTCCACGGTCTCCACCCAGGGGGAGCTGCCCGACGTCGGCTCCCGGGCCATCGACTTCAACCTCGTGGGCACGGACCTGCAGCCGGTGAAGCTGTCGGACTTCGCAGGCCGCCGCCTCGTGCTCAACATCTTCCCGAGCCTGGACACGGGCGTCTGCGCCAACAGCGTGCGCACCTTCAACCAGAAGGCCGCCGGGCTGGAGAACGCCACCGTGATCTGCATCTCCCGCGACCTGCCCTTCGCCCAGGCGAGGTTCTGTGGGGCCGAAGGCATCGAGAACGTGGTCACCGCCTCTGACTTCCGCACCACGCTCGGTGAGGACTACGGCGTCACCATGATCGACGGACCGCTGGAGGGTCTCCTGTCCCGCGCCGTGATCGTCATCGATGAGACCGGCCTGGTGGCCTACACGCAGCAGGTTCCCGAGATCACCACCGAGCCCGACTACGACGCAGCCCTCGCCGCGCTGAACTAATCGCCAGAGACGCCGGTCCTCCCCCCACGGGGACGGGCCGGCGTCCGTCATCTGCACCGCATCGGGGATCACACCCACGAGGAGCACCCATGGCAGTGATGCCGTCAGCCATCGCCGTCGATGCCGGCGGCAGCACCACCCGGGCCGTTGTCGTGAGCCGCGACGGCGACTGCGGTCCCGTGATGCGCGGGGGCCCCGGCAATCCCGGCACGGATGCCGTCCGGGCGGCCGCGAGTATCGCCACGACATGCGCCGCAGCAGCAGCTGGCGGCTCCCACCCACCACAGCTGGTGGTGGCCACCGTGGCGGGCGTCCTCTCCCGCGACTTCCCCGAGTTTCCGTTGGCCCTCGCCCGCGAGGGCCTGCCTTCCCGCGTCGTCCTCGTCAGCGACCTGTTGGGCGCCTACTTCTCCGGCACCACGTCACCTCAGGGCTCCGTACTGATCGTGGGTACGGGCGCTGTGGCCGCCCGGGTCACGGCGGGCCGACTCAGCGCGGTCCGCGACGGCCTGGGCTGGATTCTGGGGGACGACGGGTCGGGGTTCTGGATCGGGCACCGCGTGGCACGGGCCGTGGCCGCCCACATCGACGGCAGGGGACCTGCCACCACACTCACCGCACGGGTGCTGCCGCTGGTCTCAGATGTGACGCACCGACGAAGCGTGAGAGCCCCCGAACTGGCGGCGCTGCTCACCTGGACACAGAGCCGCCCGCCCGTGGAGTTGGCCCGGCTGGCGGTGCTCGCAGGCGAGGAGGCCGACGTGGACCCGGTGGCGGCGGACATCTGCCGGCAGGCCGCAGAGCATGCCCTGGCCACTCTGGCGTCACTCCCCGGCACCGACGCCGGCCCCGTCGTGCTGGGCGGTGGCGTGCTCGGTACGGACAGCCCAGTGGGACGACGGGTGTCCGCCGCGCTCGGGGATCGGGTCCGCAGGGTGTCCGACGGCGTGGCAGGCGCGGCCATGCTCGCCGTGCGTGAGCTCGGCGGCCCCGCCGACGACGTCTCCCTGGCTCGCATCGTCGCCGAACTCAGCGCCTGAGTGACGCGCCGCCCACAGGCGGGGTCAGCGCAGGACCGGCCTCACATGCAGGCCCACGTCGGGGTCCACGAGCGCTTCCTGTGCCGCAGGGATGTCGTCGGCCAGCAGCTGGGCGTCCACGGGGACGTTCCGCTTCACGAGTCCCAGCGCGATCGGCCCCAGCTCGTGGTGCCGCGCACTGGATCCCACGAAGCCAACGGCCCGGCCGTCCAGCATGAGGGGCGCGCCGGGGTCCGGCAGCGCAGAGAGGGAGCCGTCCAGGTGCAACTGGACGAGCCGACGCGGCGGGCGCCCCAGCGTGTGCACGCGCGCGACCGTCTCCTGACCTCGGTAGCACCCCTTCTCCAGATGGGTGCCGAGCAGGCCTATCTCGTTGGGAATCGTCTTGTGATCGGTGTCCACGAAGATCCGCGGCACGCCTGCAGCGATGCGGGCCGCCTCGTAGGCCCAGGTACCGACGGGCACCGCGGAAAATTCCTCGTCCGGCAGCAGGGCGTCGACCGGCACGAAGACATCCGTGCCGCCAATCTCGCTGTCCCTTGCGGCCCATCCCTCGGGCACGGCGATGCGATGCCCGAACCATGCCATCTTCAGGTCGTGACGCAACAGCACCTCGACGCGCGACATGAAACGCATCTTCTCCAGCCACTCCACCAGCGCAGCACCCCTGCCCGGTTCGGTCCAGGCCAGGAAGCGTTCACCGTCGTCGACGCCGTGCAGCACGTGTTCTATGTGGCCGGTGGGCGCCAGCACCAGCGCCGAGGTGGCCACGCCGGGCGCGAGCGACTCGAGGTGCTGGGTGGTGAGGGCGTGCAACCACGTCAACCGGTCGGGGCCCTTGATCTCAATGACGTCCCGGTTGCCCAGATCGGCCACTCCCACGCCGTCGGCGATGGCCCGCCCCTCCACCACGGGGTTGCCGTGGTGCCATGCGAGCCCGGCGTCGACGCCCTCGTCCTGACGCACAACCATCTCAGACCCTCGACAGACGGGCCCACATGTGGGGCCGCAGTGCGTGGGAGTCGGTCGAACGGTCAAGGGCGTACATGAGGTCGTCCTCGACCTTGCCGTAGAGCCTCTGCCCCGACGAATGTGTCACCTCGGCGCTCTCGGCGCGAACGACGGCGTCGGTGATGAGGTCGATGCGCGTGACCTGGATCTTGCCCACGAGGACCTCGGTCCAGCCCTCGGAGTTGGTCATCACCACCTCCAGCGACGCATCGGCCTTCGGTCGCCAGAAACCGGACTCCATGCCCAGCGCCCGGCCCGTCTTCCCCTCGTCGAGAAGGAAGGTCTGCGAGACGTAGTACAGGTACTCGCCACCGTTGTGGTTGAACTCGATACGCTGCTCAAAGGTGAAGTCCTCACCGTCGTGGTCGGTGCCGTTACCGGTCCCCTCCCACCGTCCGACGAGCCAGCCGAGAGCCGTCAGCGCGGGATTGAGGCCCTCAGGCACCTGAATGTCCATCTGCATGTGCATCATTCCTTCGTCGATCGTGTGCAACACCCCGGCGCTCGTGGCGCCGACACCATGATCCAAGTCTAGCCAGCGCCCCGCTTGCCCCCGATGTCACTGATGCCCTAGACAGGGGTGTCATGCGCGTCGTCATCACCCGGGTTCTCCATGCCAGCGTCACCGTCGGCGGGGAACTGGTCTCCGAATTGCCCCGGCCGGGACTACTGGTGCTGGCGGGCATCGGGCAGGGCGACGGTCCGGAACAGGCACACGCGCTGGCGGCCAAGACGTGGTCGTTGAGGATCCTGCGTGATGAACTGTCCGCCAGCGACGACAACGCCCCCATCCTCGTCATCAGCCAGTTCACACTCCACGCCACCACGCGCAAGGGCCGCCGCCCGTCGTGGAGTGCCGCCGCGCCAGCCGAGGTCTCGGAGCCGTTGGTGGAGCGCTACTGCCGGGAGTTGGAGGCGCTGGGCGCCGAGGTGCGTCGCGGCCGGTTCGGGGCTGACATGCAGGTGACATCGGTCAACGACGGGCCCGTCACCATCCTCATCGACACCGACGACTGGCGCTGACCGAGCCGGTCACTCCACCCCGAGAAACTCCAGCGCGCTGATCGAGACGGCGTCGTTCCTCTCGGAGGTCTCACCGGGGACGGTGGCGTCCAGCACGGTCATGGTGACAGCACCGGTGATGGTCGTCGGGGGGAACCGCACCTCCTGGAGTTGGCGGTCATTGGCCGCCAGCGGCTGCACCACCCACGAGCCGTCGCTGAACGTCCATTTGACGGTCAGGATCCGTCGCTCTGCCAGATACCGGTCAGGGCTGGCCGTGTTGCCGTTGATGAGCCGCACCCCCACCACGACGTCCTTGAACTTGAGGGTGAACGTGATGGTTTCCCCTGTGCCGGAGCCGCGGCAGCGCCACAGCGAACTGGGGTCGTCGTCCACGAGGTTGCTGGGCGGGTCCGGGCTGAAGCCCGTCCCGCTCAAACAGCGACCCTCGGCATCCAACGCCCGGATGGTGCGCACGGCGCCACCCCACGGCACGAGGGTGGCCTCCGACGAGGGCATGACGGAGGCGGACGCCGTCGCGGAGCCCACGGTCACATCCGGCGGGGACGAGCCGTCATTGGACTGCACCGCCACCAGTTTGCCGACGCCGAAACCCAGCAGCAGGGCACCCACAACGCTGGCGACCACCAGCGGAGGCGCGAACTCGCGGGCCTCCCGCGACCGGTACGGAACGCGCGCGTGCTGGGACGCGGATCGCCCCGCGGACCCGGCGTCCCCGGGCACTTCCGGGGATTTGGTGGTGCCCTGATCCCGGAACAGCTTGTCCGGCAGACGTTTGGGCATGGTCGCCATGCTACCTGCGGGCCCGGGCACGCGGCGGCGCCCCCCGCGGAGACGGTCATCGGCCCACCACGGGAGCGGCTCGACGCATTACGATTGCACCGCAAGCCCGGACCACCAGAAGGAGGCGCCCCGTGGGATCAGTGCTGTTCGTCTCCCCCGGCGCCACCATCCCGGGCGCACTGTCGCTGCTCAACCACGCCACCTCCGCGGTCGCCACCACACCCGAGGCGATCGGCCGCATGGACGCCGTCGACGTGCTGGTGGTGGACGGTCGGGATGACCTCGTCTGGGCCCGTGCCGTCACGACGACACTCCGCGCCGCCCGCGCCGACATCCCCATCCTGCTCCTGGTGCCCGCCAACGGCGTGTCGCTGCTCGGGCGTGAATGGGGATTCACCGACTTCGTGAGCGAGACCAGCGAGCCCGCCGAGTTCGACGCACGGATCCGCATGCTGATGCGCTCCGCCACGGACAGGCAGGTTCTGGCCTTCGGCCCGATCCGTGTGGACGAGGCCGCCTACCTGGCGACGCTGTCCGGTGATCCCCTGGATCTCACCTATACCGAGTTCGAGCTCCTGCGCTATCTGATGACCAACCCCGGCAAGGTCCTCACCCGGGAGGTTCTCCTCAGCCAGGTGTGGGGCTACGACTACTTCGGCGGCACACGCACCGTCGACGTCCACATCCGGAGGCTGCGCGCAAAACTGGGCCAGTTCGACTGGTACATCGGAACGGTCCGCAACGTCGGCTACCGCTTCACGTCAGCCCGGAAGGACATCCAATGACAGAGCTCCACCGCCTCAGCCCCCAGCAGCGAACCGATGTGCAGCACCTCGTGCGGAGCATTTCCGAGGCCGACGGCGTCTCCCCCACGAATGAGTCGGCGGATCTTGTCATCGCGGGGCAGCGCCCCGGCAGCTTCCTCCTGGCCGAGGCCGACGGCGCCCTCGTGGGTTTCGCCGTCATCGACGCGCGGGACGCCACCATCCAGGCGGGTGTCCTGCCCGCACATCGGCGCCGGGGACACGGGACGGCCCTGCTGCGCGAGGCGCTGGAGGCCCACCCCCGGAACACGGTCTGGGCGTTCGGCACCCGGGCGGGCGTCTCCGGTCTGGCCGACAAACTGGGCCTGGCGCCAGTGCGCGAGCTCCTGAAGATGGCACGTCCGCTGCGCAACGAACTCCCACCCACCGTCCCCGAGGGATGGACGGTCCGGGCATTTCGCCCCGACGATGCCGACGGCGTCGTCGCCACCAATGCCGCGGCATTCGCCCACCATCCGGAGCAGGGCAAGCTGACCCGCGACGAGTTCGACGCCCTGGCGAGCCAGCCGTGGTTCTCCGCCGAGGGGCTCCTGGTGGCCAGCCGGGGGGAGGGGAACGGGTCCGTGGCAGGGTTCCACTGGACGAAGCGCCACGACGAGGCCACCGGCGAGGTGTACGTCCTGGCGGTGCATCCCGACCATGAGGGCCACGGTCTGGGGCGGGCGCTGCTGGAGGCGGGGCTGGCCCATCTGCAGACTGTCGGTTGCACCGAGGTCATCCTGTTCGTGGAGGCGAGCGAACAACGGGTCGTGGCCATGTATCGATCCGCTAGCTTTGAGACCAGCAACACCGACACCAGTTACCAATTGTGAGGATTTCGACATGGCCGTGGAGCACCTGGACCAGGACCTGGACCATGCCGAAGCCCCCCTGCCCGCGAACAGGTACTCCGACCGGGAAATGCAGTGGCTGGAGTTCAACAACCGCGTCCTGGACCTCGCGAAGGACAAGCTGAGGGTCCCGCTCATCGAGCGCGCCAAGTTCTTGGCCATCTTCTCCAACAACCTGGATGAGTTCTTCATGGTGCGGGTGGCGGGCCTGAAGCGCCGCATCCACGCCGGTGTGGCCGTGCCGTCGATCACAGGGCAGATGCCCGGCGAGGTGCACGCCGCCATTCTGCAGCGCACTGCAGAACTCGTGGCTGACCAGTCGCGCGTGTTCCACGAGGACGTCCGCCCCGCCCTGCGCGCCGAAGGCATCGAAATCCTGCACTGGGCCGAGCTCACCGCCACGGAGAAGGACAGGATGCGCACCCTCTTCGCGGAGCGCGTCTTTCCCGTCCTCACCCCCCTGGCCGTCGACCCGTCGCACCCCTTCCCCTACATCTCGGGGCTGTCCATCAACCTGGCCGTGATTCTCCGCAACCCCAAGACCGGGGCACGCCAGTTCGCCCGCGTGAAGGTGCCACCGGTGCTGGCGCGGTTCGTGAAACTCGCCGAGGGCCGCTTCCTGCCGTTGGAGGAGGTGATCGCCCGCCACCTCGGTCAGTTGTTCACCGGGATGGAGGTGGTCAGCCACACCACGTTCCGGGTGACCCGCAACGAGGACATCGAGGTGGAGGAGGACGACGCCGAGAACCTGCTCTTCGCCCTGGAGAAGGAGTTGCTGCGACGTCGCGTCGGCCGCCCTCCGGTGCGCCTGGAGGTGGAGGACGACATCGACGACAGGATGATCTCCCGGATCATCAGGGAACTGGACGTCTCCGAGGCGGAAGTGTTCCGGCTGCCGGCGCCGCTGGACCTGTCAGGCCTGTTCGCTCTGGAGGACACCCCTCGCGAAGACCTGAAGTTCCCCAACTTCCTGCCCATCACGCACCCGGACCTGGCCGAGGTGGAGAGCGCACGCCCCGCAGACATGTTCAAGGCGTTGAAGATGCGCGATGTACTGGTGCAGCACCCCTACGACTCCTTCGCCACCTCCGTCCAGCGATTCATCGAGCAGGCGGCCAGCGACCCGGCCGTTCTGGCCATCAAACAGACGCTGTACCGGACCTCGGGCGACTCCCCCATCGTCGACGCCCTCATCGAGGCCGCCGCCCTCGGCAAGCAGGTGCTGGCCGTCGTGGAGATCAAGGCCCGCTTCGACGAGCAGGCCAACATCGGCTTCGCCCGCGAACTGGAGAAGGCCGGCGTGCACGTGGTGTACGGCATGGTCGGGCTCAAGACCCACTGCAAGCTGGCGTTGGTGGTGCGTGAGGAGGGCGACGGGCTGCGCCGCTACGCGCACATCGGTACGGGCAACTACAACCCCAAGACCGCTCGGCTCTACGAGGACATGGGCCTCCTCACCAGCAATCCCATCATCACCGACGACATCGCACGCCTGTTCAACCACCTCTCCGGCATGACGCAGGAGACCAACTACCGCCGTCTGCTGGTTGCCCCCCACGGCATCCGCTCCGGGCTGCTGGGGCTCATCGAGCGGGAGGTGGAGAACCACCGCAACGGGCTCCCCTCGGGGATCCGCATGAAGGTGAACTCCGTGGTGGACGAGTCCATCATCGACGCGCTGTACCGCGCATCGCAGGCGGGTGTGTGCGTGGACATGTGGGTGCGCGGCACCTGCACCATCCGGCCGGGCGTCCCCGGACTCAGCGACAACATCCGGGTGCGCTCCATCCTGGGGCGCTTCCTGGAACACTCACGCCTCTTCGCCTTCGCGGGCGCCGGCACACCCATGGTGGGCATTGGCTCCGCCGACATGATGCACCGCAACCTGGACCGTCGCGTCGAGGCCATCGTCTCGCTGAGCAACCCGGCCCACGTCCAGCAGATCGAGGAACTGTTCGACCTGGCGTTCGCACCCGACGTGGTGCACTGGGAACTGCTGGACGACACCTGGACAGCCCACACCACCAACGCGGAGGGAATACCGCTGGTCGACCTCCAGGAGGACCTGATCCGCCAGTCCCGGCAGCGCCGCAACCGATGAGCAGGAAGCCGGACGTCATCGCGGCGGGTGGCGTGGTCCTGAGGACCCACAACAACAAGGGCCCCCAGGTCCTCCTCATCCACCGGGAGAGCTACGACGACTGGTCGCTCCCCAAGGGCAAGGGCCTCAGTGACGAACTCCTGCCGGAGACAGCCGTACGGGAGATCCGCGAGGAGACTGGCGTGACCGCCTGCCTCGACCTGCGGCTCCCGACCCAGCGGTACACCGTCACCAAGGGACTGAAGGCCACCCACTACTGGCGTGCCCAGGTGGTGGAGCAACGTCCTCGCAAGCCGGACGGCGAGGTGCAGAAGGTCAAGTGGTTCACCATCGAGGAGGCCTTGGAGCAGCTCAGCTACGACGTGGACAAGACGGTACTGAACGCCGCCATCGACCTGCCGTCGACCAACGTGCTGATGCTGGTGCGCCATGGCAAGGCGATGCTCCGCAAGGACTGGTCCGGACCCGACCAGCGTCGTCGCCTCGCGGGGCGGGGACGCAAACAGGCGCAGCGCCTCATGGATCTGCTCGACGCCTTCTGCATCCAGAGCCTCGCCAGCTCGTCGGCGACACGGTGCGTCCAGACCCTGGAGCCGTTTGCGGAGTCACGCCGGCTGCCGATCCGCCGGGTGGACATCCTCACGGAGGAGGAGGGGACGGCGCATCCCAAGCGTGTGGCGCGCTTCATGGCCGAGCTGATGGCCGGACTGGACCGTCCCACCGCCGTCTGTGGGCACCGCCCCGTCCTGCCCGCCATGTACGAGGGGCTGGGGATGGAACCGAAGCCGATGGTGGTGGCGGAGGCCGTCGCCCTGCACCTGGACGCCACCGGCACACTCATCCGCTCCGAGGTGTTCAAGCCGACGGCCTGAGAAATTGCCACCTGTTCACCGGCTGTTCACGCAATGGGTGGGCATCAGGTCACCTTCGGTGCCTAGTTTCTGGGGTGTGGCAAACACATCTTCGGGTTCCACCAGAACCCGCACACCAGAACTTCGTCAAGCCCTGGAAGGCACCGCAATGAAGTTGCGCCTGACTGCAGCCCTTGGTCTGGGGGCCGCCCTCATGCTCACGGCGTGCGCCGCCAATGAGGGCCAGACCGCCGAAACCACCCCGACGGGCGCTGTCACGGACGGCGCCACAACGGGCGCCGCAAGCCTCAAGGGCACACTCAATGGCATGGGGGCCTCCTCCGTCAGCGTGGCGCAGGAGAACTGGATCGCCCAGTTCCAGACCGCCAACCCGGGCGTCACCGTCCTGTACTCCCCCGACGGCTCCGGCGCCGGCCGTGACGCCTTCATGGGTGGCGGTGCGGACTTCGCCGGCTCCGACCGGGCGTTCAAGTCCGAGGAGAACGTGGCAGGTGCCTTCAAGAGCTGTGCACCCGATTCCACGGCCCTGGACCTGCCCGTCTACATCTCCCCCATCGCCGTCGTGTTCCACGTCGACGGCGTGGAGTCGCTCAACCTGACCCCGGCCGTGCTGGCCTCCATCTTCAAGGGCGACGTCACCAACTGGTCCGACCCGCTGATCACCGCGCTGAACCCGGACGCGACGCTCCCGGACCTCGCCATCACGGCCGTGCACCGGTCCGACGACTCCGGCACCACCGACAACTTCACGACGTACCTCAGCAACGCCGCCGGCGAGGTCTGGGACGCGGAGCCGGACGGCGCCTGGCCGTACCAGAAGGGGGAGGCCGCCAAGGGCACCTCGGGGGTCATCTCAGCCGTCAAGGATGGCGTCGGCACCATCGGTTATGCCGACGCCTCACAGGCCGGCGAGGCCACCAAGGCCAGCATCGGTACCGAGGGCGCTTTCGAGCAGCCCACGGCCGAGGCCGCCGCCGCCGCCGTCGAAGCCTCCCCCGTCGCCGAAGGCAGGGCCGAGCATGACCTGGCTCTGGAGTTGGACTCCAAGGCGTCGGGCTACCCGATCGTGCTGGTCTCCTACGCCCTGGCGTGCACCGACTACAAGGACGACGCCAAGGCGGACCTCGTGAAGGCATACCTGGGCTACATCGCCTCCGAGGAGGGGCAGAAGGTGGCGGCGGACGGCGCCGGCGCAGCCCCGCTCTCGGAAGCGCTCCGCGGGCAGGTGCTCGCAGCCATCGAATCGATACAGTGACGCCGACCACCCTGATGGTCGACCACGCCCGCCCCGGTATCCCCGGGCCGGGCGTGGTCGGCCCGTGTGGTCCCCACCCGTTGCCGAACCGGGACCTCCCCTGCCCAGGAGCACCATGAAGTCACACCCCGTCGCGGAAGAGTCCGCGGCCACCCCGGCGCTGCGACGCACCGCTGGCCACGTCGGCGACATGGTCTTCAAAGGGTTCTCCACCGGGTCCGGGATCGCCATCCTCGTCGTGCTCGCTGCCGTGGCCTCATTCCTCGTGGGCATGTCCATCCCCGCACTCACGGCGGATGCCTCCGACCTGCCCTTCGGCGAGTTCTGGGCCTACGTGGCCCCCTACGCCTTCGGCACCGTGTGGGCCGCCGCTCTGGCCATGCTGTTCGCCGTCCCACTGTCGGTGGGCATCGCCCTGTTCCTGACGCACTACGCACCCAAGCGGGTGCGCCAGTTCTTCGGCTACATCATCGACCTGCTGGCGGCCGTCCCCTCCGTGGTGTTCGGGCTCTGGGGCATCAACGTGCTGGCCCCCCTCAT
The DNA here is from genome assembly GCA_039929445.1 of Arachnia sp. GTDB lineage: Bacteria > Actinomycetota > Actinomycetes > Propionibacteriales > Propionibacteriaceae > Arachnia. Next base: position 14,394 of record JBDSRF010000139.1, read on the forward strand.
GCGGCCCATTTTTGTGTGGCTGAACGAGCACCTGGGCTGGATCCCCTTCTTCGCGGGCCCCGTCTCCGGCACGGGCCGCACCATCCTGACAGCCGCCCTCGTGCTGGCCGTCATGGTGCTCCCCATCATCACCGCCATGTGCCGCGAGGTCTTCACCCAGACGCCCCGCCTCCATGAGGAGGCCGCCCTCGCACTGGGCGCGACCAGGTGGGAGATGATTCGCCAGGCGGTGCTGCCGTTCGGGATGCCGGGCATTGTCTCAGGCTGCATGCTGGGGCTGGGCCGGGCGCTGGGCGAGACGATGGCGGTGGCCATGGTGCTGTCGCCGGCCGCCGTCATCAACGTGAAGCTGCTCACCTCCAGCAACCCCAACACCATCGCCGCCAACATCGCACTGTCGTTCCCGGAGGCGTACCAACTGGGTGTCAACCAGTTGATCGCCACGGGACTTGTTCTGTTCGTCATCACGCTCGCCGTCAACATGACGGCCCGTTGGGTTGTTGCCCGGCGCAAAGAGTTCTCGGGGGCCAACTGATGCAGGGATCGCTGCCACAGCTCCGCACGGAGGTGAACCCCCTCACGGCGGGACGCCTGCCGCGCTTCACCGAACCGGCCCTCATGGTGGTGTGCCTCGTGATCACCGCCGCCGTCCTGACCATCCTGGGGGCGGGCAACCCGGGCGTCATCGTCATCGTCGGCGCGGTGCTGTTCCTCCTGACCAGCTTCGCCCTCTCCGCGAGCGTCGAGGGGCTCCGGCACGCCAAGGACCGGCTCGCCGCCCACGTCGTCACGGGGTTCTTCCTGCTGGCGCTGGCCCCACTCGTGTCGCTTGGCTGGGGAACCATCAGCGCCGGCCTCGCCCGGATGGACGTGCAGTTCTTCACCTATTCGATGCGCAACGTCATCGGGGAGGGCGGCGGTGCCGTCCACGCCATCTGGGGGACGCTCATCATCACCGGCATGGCCACGCTCATCTCCGTGCCGATCGGGCTCATGACCGCCATCTACCTCGTGGAGTACGGGGCACGCCACCGGTTGGCCACGGCGATCCGCTTCTTCGTCGACGTCATGACGGGCATCCCGTCGATCGTGGCGGGCCTGTTCGCCTACACCCTCTTCACCCTCTTCTTCGGGCCCGGCACCAAGGTCGGCATCGCCGGCGCCATCGCCCTCAGCATCCTGATGATCCCCACCGTGGTCCGCTCCACCGAGGAGATGCTGCGACTCGTCCCCAACGAACTGCGTGAGGCCTCCTACGCCCTGGGGGTGCCGAAGTGGCGCACCATCGTGAAGGTGGTGCTCCCCACGTCCCTGGCCGGCATCATCACGGGCGTGGTGCTGTCGATCGCCCGCATCATCGGCGAGACCGCCCCCCTGCTGGTGACGGCGGGGATGAACCAGTCGCTCAACACCAACCCGTTCGACGCGCCCATGGCCACGCTGCCCGTGTTCGTGTACTACCAGTACGTGACGCCGGGCATCCCGCAGGACCCCTACCACGCCCGCGCCTGGGCCGGCGCGCTCACCCTGATCCTCATCGTGATGCTCCTGAACCTGATCGGTCGGCTCATCTCGTGGAAATTCGCCCCCAAACCCGGCCGCTGAGAGAAGAGAGAAACCGCGATGTCAAAGCGCATCGAGATCAAGGATCTCGACATCTACTACGGCAAGTTCCATGCCGTCAGCGGCGTCAACCTGACCATCCAGCCGCGCTCCGTCACGGCCTTCATCGGGTCCTCAGGCTGCGGCAAGTCGACGGTGCTGCGATCGATCAACCGCATGCACGAGGTAATCGACGGCGCCTACTCCACCGGGCAGGTCCTGCTGGACGGCGTGGACCTGTACGGCCCCGGCGTCGACCCGGTGCGGGTCCGCCGACAGGTGGGCATGGTGTTCCAGCGCCCCAACCCGTTCCCCACCATGTCCATCCGGGAGAACGTGCTGGCGGGCGTGCGGCTGAACAACTCCAAGGTGTCCAAACCGCACGCCGAGGAGATCGTGGAGAAGTCGTTGAGGGCAGCGAACCTCTGGAAGGAGGTCAAGGACCGCCTCGACCGCCCGGGCTCGGGACTCTCCGGCGGCCAGCAGCAGCGCCTCTGCATCGCGCGCGCCATCGCCATCGCCCCGGACGTGGTGCTCATGGACGAGCCATGCTCCGCCCTCGACCCCATCTCCACGCTGGCCATCGAGGACCTCATCCATCAACTGAAGGAGGAGTACACCGTCGTCATCGTCACCCACAACATGCAGCAGGCTGCACGGGTGTCCGACCAGACGGCCTTCTTCAACCTCAAGGAGCAGGGGAAACCCGGTGAGCTCATCGAGGTGGCCTCCACCGAGAAGATCTTCCACAACCCGGACCAGAAGGCCACGGAGGACTACATCACCGGCCGCTTCGGCTGACCCGAGGCCGTCCGCAACGCCAGCCACGACTTTCGTTCCCCAACCCTGCGCCTCGAGCAGGTTCTGGCCCCCGGCCCGACGGTTGAGGACGAAAAGTGCGGGATCTACCTCTGGCACTCCAGCAGACCGACGCTGGCCTTCAGCTCCAGGATGCGGCCTGCGGACTCCGCCACCCTCGTGGCGAACGCCCCGTCTGCCTCGGCGGCCGTCAGCGTGTCCGCGACCATGCCCTTCAGCAGCGCAGGATCCGCATTGATGGCCAGGTCCCCTCCCGCCCGGATGAAACGGGTCCCGCGCTCGGCGGCCGGGATTTCCTTCACCGCGACGGCCGCGCCGAGGTCGTCGGCGATCACCACTCTGTCGAAGCCCAGCTCGCCCCGCAGGATGTCGGTCACGATGATCTTCGAGAACACACCCTCGGTGCTCGGGTCGAGGTTCTCGAACACCCCGGAGGACACCATCACCGACGACGCACCCGCGTCGATCCCGGCCGTGAACACGGACCAGTCCTCGTCACCGGGTACAACATCGGTGTCCTTGGCGGCCCCGAAGTCCGTGTTGGTCGTGACCTTGCCCAGGCCGGGGAAGTGCTTCAGCGACGTGGCAATCCCGGCGTCCGCCATGCCACGGGTGAACTCGGTGACCCCGCGGGCGGCGGTTTCCCGGTCATTGCCGTAGTTGCGCTTCAGCGCCCCGATGGGGGCATTGCTCGACTGTTTGGCCTTGGGCACGACGTCCGCCACGGGCGCCAGGTTGTAGTGGACTCCCACGGCAGCGAGCTCCTCGCCCCAACTGCGGGCGGCGACCCGCAACTCGCCGGCCGGTAGTTCGGCCTGCGCGAAGGCCGTGGGGATGTCGCTGAACCCCGGGCCCTTCAGCCTCTGGACCCGGCCACCCTCCTGGTCGGCGGCGATCAACAGGGGCATGGCGCCGGTGCCCAGCGCGGCCACGTCAGCGGTCACCTTCGTGATGGCCTCGGCACCGGCCGCGGAGTTGCCGAGCAGCACCACCGAGCCGGTGTGGGTGTCGCGGATGGCCGCGGCCGTGGCCGCGTCCAGACCGGTCGTGGACACACCCACCATGTACAGCTGCCCCACCCGCTCGGGCAGGCTCATGCCGGACACGAGCGCGGCGCACGCGGCGCCCTGAGGCGGAGTCGCCGACGACGTGACCGACGTGGCCGGCGGCGCGCTCGGCTGCGGTGCGGAGCCATTGGGGCTGGGCGTGGGCTCCGCCGCCGGTGACGGGGCGCACCCGGCCATCAGGCAGGCGAGGACGGCGAGGGGAGGAAGGAGGCGGCGCACGGGGTTCAGGCTACCGGCCGTGCATCCTCAGTGCGCGTCCAGCGCCTCACGCTTCTGGTTGGCCATCAGACCCAGCAGCGCGTTCTCGACCACTTCCGGAAGGGAGGGGTGGATCCAGTACTGCCCGCGGGCCATGTCCGGCACGCTCAACCCGAAGCTCATGGCCTGGATGAGGGGCTGGATCAGGGTGGAGGCCTGGGGCCCCATGATGTGGGCGCCCAGCAGGCGCCAGTTCCGGGGATCCGCCAGCAGCTTCACGAAATGTCCCTGGTCCTCCATGGCCCAGCCGTAGGCAACGTCGGAGAAGCGCTGCCGCGACACCACATGCGGCGTGCCCCACTCCCGCAACTGCTGCTCCGTGGCCCCCACCGCAGCGATCTGTGGGTGGGAGAACACCGCGTGCGGGACGTAGCGGTGGTCCGTCTCCACGATGTCGGAGGGGATGGCCAACAGATTGTGCTGCACGGTGCGCATCTCGGCGTTGGCCACGTGCTTGAGGAGGTGGTCCGATGACACGTCGCCCATGGCCCAGATGTGCTCCACGCTGGTGCGCTGCGCCGCGTTGACGCGGATCTGGCCGTCGCCACGCACCTCGACGCCAGCGGCCTCCAGGTTGAGCGACTCCGAGTTGCGGAGTCGCCCCGTGGCCACGAGCACGGCATCGGCGAAGTAGATGTACTCGACGCCATTGCGGTCCTTCGTCACCACCTGCAGGTCGTCGGCCGGGCCGTGTTCCACGACGTCGACCTGCTGGTTGAAGATCAGTTTGACGGTGCGGGACAGCTGCTCCGCGAAGGCATGACTGACCTCCTCGTCCTCGCCCCGCAGCACGGTCCCGGACCGGTTGATCACCGTCACCTCGGTACCCAGGGCTGAGAAGATGTGGGCGAACTCGGCGGAGATGAACCCGGCGCCGAGTATCACGAGGCGCCTCGGCTGCTTGTCCAGACGCATGATGTCGTCGGAGGTGTGGATGCGGTCCTGCAACTCTTCGGGCACCTCGGCACCCAGCGGTCGGGGACGCGAGCCCGTGGCGATGACGATCTGGTCGGCACTGATCTGCTCGTCCCCCACCTGCAGGGTGTGGGCATCGACGAAGCTCGCCGCGCACCGGAACACCGTCACGTTCTGGCTGCGTTGCCGCCAGTCGAGACCCCCCAGGGAAATGGGGTCGATACGGCCGAAGATCCTGTCCCGCATGGTCACCCAGTCGGCACCTTCGAAGCGCAGTTTGACGCCCACCCTCGCGGCGTCCCGGGGGCTGACGGCGAAGTCGGCGGGGAGCACGAACATTTTGGTGGGGATGCAGCCACGGTTCAGGCACGTGCCACCGAACTCGTCGTTGTCGTCAATGAGGGCCACCTGTAGGCCGTCGAACCGCTCGTCAATGAGGGAGTTGCCGGAGCCGGAGCCGATGACGGCCACATCGAAATGCTGCATGCGCCCATCATGGCACGCCCTGACAACGCCACTGGAGTGACCGACATGAGCGAATGGGCAGTGGTGACGGGCGCCTCCGGCGGTCTGGGCGAGGCGTTCGCGCGCGAGTTGGCGGACCAGGGATCGAACGTGGTCCTGGTGGCACGCAGCGGGGACAAGATGGAGCAACTGGCGTCAGAGCTGTCCGCCCGGCACGGGGTCGAGACGCTCGTGGTGCCGTGCGACCTCTCCGATCCGGACCAGAGGGCCTCACTCGTGTCGAGGCTCGACGGCCTCGACGTGCACACCCTCGTGAACAATGCCGGCTTCGGTTCCTCCGGCATGCTGGGCGGTCATCCCCCAGATGGCTGCCCGCGGACTGGCACGTCCTTCTTCACCAACGCCGGGAACGGCTACGCCATGTCACAGCGCCGCACCCCCGGGCAGGTGGTGAGCTCCACGTTCGCGGCGCTCCGCTCGGGCAAGCCGTACGTGGTGGACGGGCCGGGGAACAAGTTGGCTGCCCAGGTCACCCGTTTCCCGCCCACGCGCGTGCTGGTGCAGGCCGCAAGCTGGGTGGCCACCCGATGACGTGGTGGCCGGTGGCGCGCGATTCCCGCGTCAGGACACGGTGATGGTCTTGTCCTCGGACACCGAGCGAAGGCGACCGTCGGGCCCCTCGATCTGCGTGGAGGCTTCGAGGGAGTAGGTTCCCGCTGTCAGGGACACGGTCACGGACCACACCCGCCAGCCGTCCCGGTTGGCTTCCGTGGCGGTCTGCGCCGTGGTGCTGCTGACCACGGTGCCGCCCACGTCCATGATCCGCAGCAGCGGTGCGGCGGCGTCCGGCTTGACGGTGCCCACGATCACCAACTGACCGACGGAAAGCTTGGCGCCACTCGTGGGTGACGACAACCACAGCGCCGGCATGGGATCCAGTCCGCGCCGACCGAAACCGTCCTTGCTCCGCAGCAGCTCCGGCGGGGCCTTGCCATCCGAGGTGAAGAGGACCCGCAGTTCCGGGTCGCCCACCAGTTCGCTGGCCGTGTAGACCATCTGGTCCACGGCGGCCTGTGCCTTCTTCGGGGTGGTGAGGTCCTCGAAGGCGGACGCCGAAAGGTCGAGCGTCAGTGTGTGGCCGGTGAGCGTGGCGTTGTTCAGGCGCCCCCCACCCCAGAGCGAGTCGTAGTCCGAATCCAGCGGCTGCAACGGTGTCAGGATTGCCCCGATGGCGGCCCGGACGAGGTCGCCGCTGACGGGAAGGTCGCGCAGTTCCTTGTACAGCAACATGTCCTGGCGGCCCACGTAGTACACGGGGACGGACCGGACCTGGGCCGGCAGCGACCGCGACGCGGACGCCGTCGGGTCGGCAGTGGGGCTGATGGTGGGCGCGGTCTCCACACTCGCTTCGGGCGTCGTGGCGTTCGCGAGCCAGAACCCCAGGGCCAGGGCCAGCCCCAGCAACGGGATGAAGACCTTCAGCGCCACTCCCCTGCGGTGGTCCCCGTTGAGCGAGCGGAGCTCGGCCTCGAGCGTGTCAGTGCCCGCCGGCTGCACGAGGCGGGCCGCCGAGCGCAGCGCGGCGGTGACTTCCTGCGAGAGGGACTCGATCACGCCGGGGGAGCTGCCGGGTGTCGGGTCGCCGATGACTCGGCGCAGCTGGTCGAGGGACTCCTCCAGCCGGTGGTTGGAGGAGCGGACCGTCATCCGCAGGATCCCGGCCAGCTCCGGCCCGAAGACGCTGAGGTAGTGGCTGATGACCATCACCTCGCCCAGCCGGACAGGCATGGCGGAGATCGCCGCGAGGATCTCCTGCTGGCGCGACTCCGACACCTCCGGAAGCTCCAGGGTCCCTGACGCCCCACGGACGCTGCGGGCGTCGTGCACCACCTCCTCGGCGAGGAACTCGACCCGTTCAAGAGGGTCGACGAGCCTGTGCGCCCGCCGGGACAGTCCGATGAGGGCCGCCCGCAGGATGTGGCCGGACTCGGACTCGGCACCCAGCATCACCACGAGCCGGTGCAGGCTCGTGCCCTGTTCCTCGTAGAGGTCGACCAGCCACTGGGTATCGGATTCGCTCACACCGACGCCCGATCAGATCCCGGCGTAGGAGTGCAGACCGCTGAACAGCAGGTTCACGCCCACGAAGTTGAACCAGAAGGACACCAGGCCGACGATGGCGATGATGGCGGCGGGGGTTCCCTTCCAGCCGGCCGTGGCGCGGGCGTGGAGGTACGCGGCGTAGATGACCCAGGTCACGAAGGACCAGGTCTCCTTGGGGTCCCAGTTCCAGAACCGCCCCCAGGCGTACTGGGCCCAGATGGCGCCCGCCGCGATGGTGAAGGTCCACAGCGGGAACGCGAACGCGTGCAACCGATAGGCGAACAGGTCGAGCTTGATGGAGTGGGGAACCTTGGCCAGGTAGCCGGTGACCACCGGTCCCTCTGCTTCCGCGCGCCGGCGCAGCAGGTACAGGGCGGAGGCGACGGCGCCCAGGTTGAAGGCCGCGCCGGAGATGGCGGCTGCCACGATGTGGATGACGAACCAGACGGAGTGCAGCGCCGGCACAAGCGGGGCCACGTCGACGTAGAACACGGTGACGGCACCCCCGAGGCCCATAGCGGCCAGCAGCGTGACGCCGATGCCAAGCCAGCGGGCGCCCAGCTTCCACACCACCACCAGGTAGGCCAGGACGGCGAACATCACGGAGGCCGTCACGAACTCGTACATGTTGCCCCACGGCGGGCGGCCCCCAGCGACCCCGCGCGTGACCACCGCGAACACGTGGACGAGGAACGCCACCACCGTAACGCCCACCGCCATGCGTCCGAAGAGGTCGACGCGGATGCGCGCCGGATCCTCCGAACCGTCCGCGGGGCGCACGGGTGCAAGACCTCGCGCGGATGCCCATTCAGCGCTGTGGAGGAAAAAGGCGATGAGGTAGCCCACCGCCGCCGCAACCATCGACAGGTCGGACAAGCCGGATGCGGTCATGCACCTGTTCCTTTCGTGTCGACGAGCTCGGACATCCCCCATTGTGCCGCGTGGCCGGCAACGTCCCCAACCGCCGCCTCCGGTTCCTCATCGGAGACCGCAGCAGCCAGCTGCGCCACCTCATCCTCCAGGCCCGTGGCGGCGTCGGTCCGGTCGAGGCCACCGACCACTGCACCCTCGCCGTCCAGGCGGACGAAGAGTCGGCGAGGCCTGACGAACAGGCTGACGCACAGCCCGGCCACCGCCACCAGGAGCGCAATGAGGGTGAGGGTGTTGCCGGGGGTCTGGCTCACCTGAAGCTTCACCCACCGCGACCACCCGTCGAAGGTGACGGTGCCCAGTCCGTTCGGCAGGTCGATCCCGGTGCCGGGGCTGAGCCGCATGCGCAGCACCTCGCCGCCGTCGCCGGGCACGGGAGTCAGGCCCGAGGTGTCAAGCGAGTAGATGCTCTGCGGCACCCCGGTCTCCTTTGCGGGCGCACCGGACCATGCGTTGAGGAACAGCTCAGGATTGGCGGCGTCCGGGAACACGGAGCGGGGGCCCTTGTCGTCGAGGACTGCCGTGGGGAAGAAGAATCCTTCGAAGGCGAGGCGCTGGGGCCGGGCATCCGGCGCGTTCACCACCCCCACGGAGGAGAAGTTACCGTCCTGCGGCAGGAACACCACCGGCCCCGAGAAGGCCACGTCGCCGTTGCCGTCCGTGACGGTGACGAGCGGCGCGTAGCCGTGCCCCAGCAGGTTGATCTGCGTACCGCCATTGGTGATCAACGGCGTGTTGACCTGGATGAGGCCCTTCCTGGATTCGCCGTCGTCAGTGAAAGTGACATCCGCGTCGAAGCGGCGCGCGGCGCCGCGCTGGACCTCGCCGGTCTCGAAGGCGGTGTGGAAGGCGTCGACCGTGAGGGTGAAGGGCTCCAGCGAGTCGCTGTTCTTCCAACCGCCGGCGGTGAAGTCGTCGTACTGCGTGATGACGTTGCTGAACGACTTGCCCTCCACCACGACGGCGCTGCCGTGGAAGCCCAGCAGGTTGGACCAGGCGAGCCCGAACAGCAGCACCACGAGGCCGCTGTGGAAAATGAGGTTGCCTGCCTCTCTGGAGTACCCGCGCTCCGCGCTCACGCCCTCGGCGACGCGACGCGTCCGGTAGCGCTTCCCGTGCAACCACGTTTCTGCGCGTGTCAGGGACTCCTCGGCCGTGCCGCCCACTACGGTCCGGCGGTTCACGGGCAGCCGGTCGGGGCGTGAGGGCAGTGTGGGGGGCGGTTTGCGCATCGAACGCCAGTACAGGGCGACGCGCGGCAGGATGCAGCCGACGAGCGACACAAACAACAGCAGGTAGATGGCGGAGAACCACACCGAGGTGTAGACGCTGTACATCCCGAGCGGCCTGAAGACGGCGTCGAGGCCGGGGTTGGCCGCCCTGAAGTCGGCCACCTGCACGGGCGAGATGGTCTCCTGCGGGATCATCGAACCGGGCACGGCGGCCAGCGCCAGCATGAACAGCATCACGAGCGCGGTACGCATGCTCGTCAGTTGCGTCCAGCACCAGCGCATGAACTCGCCGGTGCGCATGGAGGGGGCCGTGCCCGCGGTGCGGGGGCTCACAGGATCGTCCCGAAGGAGGACACCCAGTTGCGCAGCTGCGCCATGGCAACATCCCACAGCCCCGTCACCATGGCGAGGCCGACGACCAGCAGCAGCACGCCGCCCACCACCTGCATCGCTCGTTGGTGCCGCATGAGGGCGCCGAGATGGGGGCTGAGACGTGTGAAGGCCACGGCGAACGTCAGGAACGGCAACCCGAGGCCCAGCGCGTAGAAGAAGGCGAGGGTCGCGCCCTTCACGGCCGACCCCTCGGTCAGGGCCAGCGTCAGCACCACCGACAGCGTGGGGCCGATGCAGGGGGTCCAGCCCAACCCGAACGCCACCCCCAGCAGCGGGGAGGCGGCCACGCCCATCCGCGGCACCATCGACAGCCGGACCTGTGGAGGCATGGGCAGCCACCCCACGAAGCCGGCGCCCAGCAGGATGATGATGACGCCGGCGACCACGCTGATGAGGCGCTGGTGTTCCAGCAGCAACGCACCGAGGCCGCCGAAGAGGGCACCCGTGAGGACGAAGACCACGGCGAACCCGAGTACGAAACCGATGGTGCCCAGCACCAGGGCCCGACGGTTGCCCGTGCCGTCGCTGATCTGCGAGGCGCCGAGGCCTGAGGCGTAGGAGAGGTAGCCGGGCAGCAGCGGGAGGACGCACGGCGAGGCGAACGACACCAGTCCGGCCAGGACCGCCACGGGCACGGCCAGCAGCAGGGACGAGCCCAGTGCCTGGCTGATCCAACCCTCGAGCAGGATCATTGCTTCGCGTTCACATCCTCGACCACACCCACGAGCGTGGACGTGCTCACCTCGCCGAGCATCCGGGCCGCCACGCGCCCCGTCGCGTCGATGACGAGCGTGCTGGGGATCGCCTTGGGCGGCACCTGCCCGAAGCCGAGCAGCAGGGAGCCGTCGCGGTCGTAGAGGTTGGGGTACTCCACGCCGAAGGCGCGGACGAATGCCTGCGCCGTGGCGGGGTCGTTGTCGCGGGTGTTGATGCCGATGAACTGCACGTCCGGCATCTGTTTGGCCGCCTCCACCAGGGCTGGGGCCTCGGCACGGCACGGGGCGCACCAGGAGCCCCACACGTTCAGCACGAGCACCTTGCCGGTGTAGTCGGCTGTGGACAGGGTCTCGCCGTCGAGGGTCTCCCCCGACAACTCAGGCGCCATCTGCCGCTGATCGGGCGGGAGCACCAGGATGGAGCCGTCGCCGCCCTGGAAGCCGATGGATCCGTCGGGCCCGGTGTCACCGCCCGTGCTGCTGCAGGCGCTCACGAGGCACAGCACCGCGGCGATGGCCACGACCGGCCACCGGGTCACGTGCCGACCTTGAACTTGCGGTGCGACGACGAGGGCAGAAGGTCCCTGGCGGGCTCGTCGTACTCGACGGCCGTGATGCGGCCGTCCCGGAAGGTGAACGACGTCACGGAGGCGAGTGTGCAGCGGCGGCGGCGGGGGTCGTGCGCGAAGCGCAGCCCCTCCGCGTCGCTACGGGCAATCCAGATGGGCAGTTGGTGGGACACGACCAGCGCCTGCCCTCCGGGGCCGGCTGCCTCTGCAGCATCGGCCAGCGCGGCACGCATCCGGGCGGCGATGTCCACGTAGGCCTCCCCCCAACTGGGGCGCAGCGGGTTCAGGACGTGGCGCAGCATGCGGGGGTCGCGGAGCGCCCTGTTGCTGGCGCCGAAGACTTTTCCCTCGAACACGTTGGCGGCCTCGATGACACGATCGTCGGTGACGACCTCCAGGTCCGGGAAAAGCGCCGCCGTGGGCGCCATCGTCTCCCGGGCGCGCTGCAGAGGCGAGCACCGCAGGTGGGTGAGCGGCACCTGCGCCCATCGCGTCGACAGACGGGTGGCCATCTCATGTCCCAGCTCGGAGAGCCCGAATCCGTCGAGCCTGCCGTAGAGCACGCCACCGGGATTGTGGACCTGCCCGTGACGCATCACGTGCACGATGCGGGGTTCCTCAGCCATGCCTTGCTCCTTGGTCAGCGTGTGGGCCAAGCCTATCCGCCGTCGGCGGGGGCCTTGCGACGCTTGCGGCGCTTGCGCTCCGACGGCTTGGCCTCCGGCAGTCCCTGTTCGGCCCGCTCCGCCTTGCGGCGGTCGGCGAAACGCGCCAGCCCCTCGGCCACCGACTCGAACGTGGGGGCCTCGGCCACCACATCCACCCGCAGCCCGTGCATCTCGCAGGCGGCAGCCGTGGCGGGCCCGATGGCGGCCACGACCGAAGCGGCGTGGGGCTTGCCGGCGATGCCGATCATGTTCCGCACTGCAGTGGAGGAGGTGAAGACGACGGCGTCGAACATGCCGTCCTTGATGCGCTCCCGCACCTCGGCGGGCGGCGGCGCGGCCCGGACCGTGCGGTAGGCCGTGACCTCCTCGGCCTCCCAGCCCAGCCGGCCGAGACCCTCCAGGAGGGCCGTCACCGACACGTCGGCGCTGGGGACCAGCACCCTGTCCAGTGGGTCGATGAGGATGTCGTGCGCGGGGAACTCGACGGCCAGTCCGCCAGCGGTGTTGTCGCCGACGGGAATGATGTCCGCGACCAGTCCGTGGCGGCCCAGCGCGTCGACGGTTCCGCCGCCCACTGCGGCGATGAGGACGCCGGACAGTGCGCGGGAGTCCAGCCCGTACTCGCTGAGACGCTCAATGATGGCCTCCACCGCGTGCGGTGAGGTGAAGATGATCCAGAGGTAGCGGCCATCCACGAGCCCCCGGATCGCCTTCTCCATGCCCTGCTCGGTGCGTGGGGGTTCGATGGAGAGGGTGGCGACCACTTCGCTGCTGGCGCCGTAGCGTGACAGCTGCTCGATGAGGTCGTCGAAGTCGTCCTTGGTCCGTGGGATCAGCACGCTCCAGTCGAAGAGCGGCTTGGTGCCGAACCAGTCCAGGCGGCCGCGGGCGGCGTCGAGGATGCCGGGGCCTGTCACGAGGTAGTAGTCGGCGTCAGGGGCGGCACCTGCCGAATCCAGTTCCGCCCACGTCACGAGCCGGCTGACCTGGGAGGTCGACCCGAGGCGCGTGATTTCCAGCACCTGACCGGTGTCCCCGTGAACACGGGCGCCCTCTGCGGCGACATCGCCCAGGAGTCGCGCCGTCGTCCATGTGACAACGGTGCCGGCCGTGGGCCAGTCGCTGCTCTCAGGCACCTCGAGGCTCGCGTCGAGCATGGCCAGCGACGCTGTGGGGGCCACGGCGCCGTAGTTGAGGGCGCAGTCCCACCGGCTGATGCCCGGCACCACGTGGGTGCGGTTGCGGTGGGTCTCCAGGATTCTGGGCAGGGTGTCGGAGTGGAAGCCCCCCCGGAGGTGGTCATCGGCGGTGACGCGGACGACGTGGCGCCCTTCGTCGATGGCGCTGACCAGCTGCGCGTGCTGGTCGTTGGAGGCGACCACGACGCTCGCGTGGCTGTCGATGCCAAGCGCCTCGAGAACACCCATGGAGTCCTCGGAGTCGACGACCACCAGGTCTGCGCGGGAGATGGCCCGCGCGCCCGAGAGTGCCATCAGCTCGGCGTCACCGGGGCCTGCGCCCACGACGGTCAGCGAACCGACGGCGACGTCGGTCTCGGCGAGCAACGCTTCATCGGACTCGGTCACGGGTGTGGTCCCCCAACTCAACGGTGGTGCTGCGTCGGCCGCCAGTCATCCCGCATGGGACGGCCCGGTCGGTCAGCGAGCGCTTGCTTCAACTTCTCGGCATCAACAAACCAGTACCCGTGGAGCTCACCATCGGTGAACACCACGGGAACATGGTCACTGTAGGCGGCGCGCAGGTCGTCGTCGGTATCGACGTCGACGGCGCGCCAGCCCACTCCTGCATCCTCGCAGATCTGCGACACCACGCGGGCCGCCTCATCGCACAGCGTGCAATTGACCCGGGTGAGGAGCAGAACCCGTGAGGGCAGTGACAACTTACTTGCCGGCGCGACGACGCTGGATACGAGTCTTCTTCAGCAGCTTGCGATGCTTCTTCTTGGCCATTCGCTTGCGTCGCTTCTTGATGACAGAGCCCACTTCGTGCCTTTCGGTATCTTTTGATGTTTGCCTTCACCGGCGCGGTCCGTCGGACCACCGGTTCGGGCGACTCCCCATGGTAACCCGGTGGCCGGGCCCCCGACCAATCGCCGCCTCAGTGTGACATGTCGCGGCTGCGCTGAACGCAGGCCTCGACGGCCGCCAGCATGCCGGCCCGGACCCCGTGGTCATCCATGGCGCGCAGCGCGGCGGCCGTGGTGCCGGCGGGCGAGGTGACGCGTTCCCGCAGGACCGTGGCGGTCTCGCCGGAGCCCGCCAGCATGGTCCCGGCGCCCAGGAAGGTCTGGTGCACCAGTTCGGTGGCCTGCCCCCTGGTGAGCCCCTGGTGCACGCCGGCCTCAACCATGGCCTCGGCGATGTAGAACAGGTACGCGGGCCCGGACCCGGACAGCCCCGTGAGTGCGTGGAGGGATTCCTCGTCCACGACGATGGCCTTCCCGACGGCGCGGAACAACTCGACCACCCCGTCACACTGGGCCTGCGAGGCGTTGCCGCCGGGCGCGATGCCGGCCATGCCCTGCCCGACCAGCGCGGGCGTGTTGGGCATGACCCGGATGATCCCCTGCCCCTGGGGAAGTCCTGCGGCCAACTGGTCGAGTGTGACGCCGGCCGCGATGCTCACCACCAGGGAGCTCGCGGGCAGCGAGGGGGACAGTTCCTGCAGCACGGAGTCCATCTGGTACGGCTTGACGGCCAGCACGAGGGTGTCGGCGGAGGCCGCCTCGACCATCTGCACGCCTCGCACACCGTGGCGCTGCTGCAGTTCGGCGACCCGGGGTGCGTGGGCGTCGACGATGACGATGTCGTCCGGCTCCCACCCGGAGGCCAGCCAGCCTGCGAGCAGGGCCTCCCCCATGGCGCCGGCGCCAATGACGGCCAGCCGAGGCCCACCCCTTCGACACGCTCCCTGGCGGTCGCTGCTCAGGACACCAGTCATCGGACCAGCAGTTCTGCGATCTGGATGGTGTTCAGCGCGGCGCCCTTGCGAAGGTTGTCGTTGCTGAGGAACAAAACGATGCCCCGGCCGTCCTCGAACGACTGGTCCTGGCGGACGCGGCCAACGAACGAGGCGTCCCGGCCCGCGGCGTGCAGCGGGGTCGGCACGTCGACGAGCTCCACGCCGGGCGCCGCAGCCAGTGCGGCCCGCGCCTGCGCCGCGGTGATGGCCCGGTCGAACTGGGCGTGGATGCTGAGGCTGTGTCCGCTGAACACGGGCACCCGCACACAGGTGCCCGCCACCCTCAGGTTCGGCAGATGGAGGATCTTGCGGGACTCGTTGCGGAGCTTCTTCTCCTCGTCGGTCTCGCCCTCGCCGTCATCCACCAGCGAACCGGCGAGCGGCAGGACGTTGTACGCAATGGGCGCCAAGTACGGGCCGAGGTCGGTGGGGGCGAACAGCGAGCCGTCAGTGGCGAGGCGGGACGGGTCGTCGATCTGGGTGAGTTGGTTCTTCAGGGTGCTCACCCCGGCGACGCCCGAGCCCGAGACGGCCTGGAAGGTGGTCACCTGCATCGCGGCGAGGCCGGCGACGTCGTGCAGTGCCTTGACGGCGGGCATCGCGGCCATGGTGGTGCAGTTGGGATTGGCGATGATGCCGATCTCGGCACGGGCCACGTCGCCGGGGTTCACCTCCGCCACGATCAGCGGCACACGCTCATCCATGCGCCACGCCGACGAGTTGTCGACGACGATGGCGCCGGCCTCTGCCACCCGTGGCGCCATCGCCCTGGACGTGGCACCGCCCGCCGAGAACAGGGCGACGTCAAGTCCCGTGAAGTCCGCCGTGGCGGCATCCTCCACGGTGATCTCCCGTCCCTGCCACGGCAGCACCCGACCGGCCGACCGGGAGGACGCGAAGTACCGCATCTCCTCGACGGGGTAGTCGCGCTCCGCGAGCAACCGACGCATGACATCGCCCACCTGACCGGTGGCTCCAAAAACTCCAACACGCATGGACGCGATTCTACGGTCGTGGCGGCGCGCAACACCATTGGGCGCCCACCCGGCGTGAGCGGCCGGCTCAGAGCCAGGCGATGTAGGGCTTCAAAAGGGCGTACCCGACGAAGGCGAAGATGTCGAGGAGCGCATGGCAGATGACCAGCGGCATGACGCGTCGGGTCTTCAGGTAGATCCAACCAAACAGCACGCCCATGACGGCGTTGCCGATGAACCCGCCGAACCCCTGGTAAAGGTGGTAGCCGCCCCGGATCAGGGCGCTGGTGAGAAGGATGGCCACGACGCCGCCGCCGGTCTGGCGCCACCTGGTGAAGAGGTAGCCGAGCATGACCACCTCCTCGAGGATGCCGTTCATGATCGCCCGCAGGACGAGGACGGGGATCGTCCACCAGGCCGCGGTGAGGTTGGCCGCGGAGATGGAGGTGTTGATGCCCAGTTCCCGCGCGGCGAAGTAGAAGGCCAGTCCCGCAACCCCGATCCCGGCGAAGGTGGCCAACCCCCACCCGAGGTCCCTGCCGGGCTCCCGCAGGTCGAACCCCATGGCGCGGAACGGCCCGCCCTCGGGCCGGTGCAGGGCCCACAGGAGGTACAGGACGAGCACCACGGGCATGAGTGGGAACACGAGACCGGCCACCTGGTAGGCCAGGTCGAGCCACGGCCGATCGGGGGTGGCGCTGGTGTTCATGCTGGTGGTCTGCTTGTTCAGGGCAATGGGCAGCGTCAGCTTGTTGATGAGCGACAGCAGCGAGTACACCGCGGACTGGCCCAGCGAGATGCCCAGCACCACGAGCATCTCCACCCGCAGCTCCCGTATGGCTGGGGCGGCGTGCGCCTCCGTCACCGCTTGTCCAGCAGTGCCCGGCCGTAGCTCAGCAGCGTGCGGGGCCGGGCGGCGATGCGGGTTGCCAGGTATTCGAACCAGGCCGGGCCGAAGGGAACGTAGGTGCGGGCGCGCAGCCCGATGTCGACGAGCCGTCGCTGCTCCAGGGGCCGGACCCCCAGCATCATCTGGAACTCGAAGTCGTCCCGGCCCTTGCCGGTGCGGTATGCGAGGTCCTGGGCAATGGCGATGATTCGGGAGTCGTGCGTGGCCAGCATCGGGTATCCGTCGGATTCCATGAGGATCCGCAGGCACCTCACCAGCGCCCTGGCCTTGTTGTGTTCGCCCGTCACGGCCAGCGATCGCGGTACATGGTAGGAGCCCACGCAGAGCCGGACGCGCGCACTCTCGGCCGCCAGGTCGTGGCAGTCCGCAACGGCGCGCCTCAAGTTCACCGGGATCGTCACACCCAGTGACGGGTGATCAGCCCGCACGGTGCGGAACAGGTCCAGCGTCGCCGCGTACTCCTCAGGACGCTGCATCTCCAGCGTGACGAAGGCCTGCCGCTCGTCGGCGGCGGCGCACACGGTGGACAGGTTGCCCCGTGCGCGATCGGCGGCGTACCGCAGCCCCATGGTCGACGGCTTCACGGACAGTTCGGCCCCCTCGGCGGCGGAGCCGAGTGCGCGCAGCAGGGACGGCAGTTGCGTGACGGTCGAGAGTTCGTCGCCGGGGTTGGGCAGGTGATGGAAGCTCACGGACAGGCCCTGCCGGCGGAGCTTCTCCGCGAGGAACACGGCGTCGGTGATGAGTTCCCCCGCGAACCAGCCCTGCGCCAGTTCCCGGACACTTTCGGACTCCCGCGCCGCCTTCTGCAGTGGCGGGGCCTGGACGAGTCTCGTCACCATGCTTCCGGAGCGCCGCACGTCAGCCCCGAACACCCTTGCTCAGCATCGCCCGGGTGGAGGCGAGCGCGCCGGCCAGCATTTCCTGGCGTTCATGACGGGTGCGGGCACGTCGGGTGGAGACCTCGAGGACGATGTGCCCACCGAAACCTGCTGTCCCCAGTTCCTCGACCAGCTTCCAAGCCTCCTGGTCGCCCTCGCCCGGCATCAGGTGCTCGTCCTTGAAGGAGCCGCCGCCGTCGGTGAGGTGGACGTGGGCCAACCGGTCGCCCCAGGCCCGCACCAGGTCCCGCGACTTCAGCCGGGAGGTGGAGGCGTGGCTCAGGTCCAGCGTGAGGTGTTCGTAGGGCAGGTCGGTGGGATCCCAGTCGGGCAGGTAGGCCTGGAAACTGCCGGCGGGCGTGCGCCACGGGAACATGTTCTCGACGGCGAACATCACGCCCGACTCGCGGTTGAGCCGGCGGATGCCGTCCACGAAACCCTCCCCGTATTCACGCTGCCAACGGAACGGGGGGTGCACCACCACCACGTCGGCACCCAGCCGCTTGGCGGCGCGGGCGGAGCGTTCCAACTTCTCCCACGGGTCCGAACCCCAGGTGTTCTGGCTGACGAGAAGACACGGGGCATGCACCGAGTGGACCTGCACGCCGTGGTACTCGCTGAGCTTGGCGACGGCTTCCTCGTCCATGGTGAGGGGGTCGACACCCACCATGAGTTCGACACCGTCGTAGCCCAGTGACGACGCCAGTTCGAACGCACTGGCCGTCGACTCCGGGTATACCGCGGTGGTTGACAACAGCACTTTGGAGACCTGCACCACTCAACACTAGCGCGCAGCCCCGCTCCCAGTGGGCGCCGATTGGGGGAACGGGAGCCTGACGGGCAGAATGAGCACATGCATGTCGACCACATGATTTTCGCGACAGGTCCCGACGGTCTCAAGGCTGACGCCGAACGGATCGCCACCCAGCTGGGCACGGAGTACAAGGACGGCGGTTTCCACCCCCGTTTCGGTACCCGTAACCACATCATTCCGCTCGCCGACGAGCGCTACATCGAGGTGGTCGAGGTTCTCGACCACCCTGCCGCGGAGAAGGCCGCCTTCGGGCAGGCTGTTCGCGCACGCTCAGAGATGGGCGGCGGCTGGCTCGGATGGGTGGTGAGCGTCGATGACCTCGCACCGTATGAGGCCCGGCTCGAGCGCGCCGCTGTCCCCGGCTCCCGCCACTTCCCCGACGGCCGGAAGCTGGAGTGGACCCAGATCGGGATCCGCGGCCTGATGGCCGACCCGCAGCTGCCGTACTTCCTGGAGTGGAGGTCCGACGAGGCCCTGCGCCCCGGCGCACTCTCCGGCGACGTCAAACTGGCCGAGGTGGAGATCTCCGGTTCCTCCGAACGCCTGTCGGAGTGGCTCGGCCACGAGGTGGTGGACAACCTCGACGGCGTCCAGCTCAGGCTGCTGTCCCCCAACGGGGTGCCCGGCATCAACACCGTCACGTTCGACACGAGCAGGGGCCGGGTCACGATCTGACCCGGCAACGGGGCGGGATGCGCCGCGCGCGCCCCGTCGCTGTCGGACCGGGCCCCTAGGCTGGTTGCATGGCTACCAAACAGGACACCTACCAGTGCACCGAGTGCGGCTGGACGACGGTGCGGTGGGTGGGCCGGTGCGGTGAGTGCCAGGCCTGGGGCACCGTCGCCGAGCGTGGCGCACCGAAACTGAAGCAGGTTTCATCCAGCGCGCCCGTCACGAGTGCGCAGCGCATCAGCGAGGTGTCCACAGACACGGCGCAACGCAAGCGCACAGGCATCGGCGAGCTGGACCGCGTGCTGGGAAACGGCCTTGTCCCGGGTGCTGTCGTGCTGCTCGCCGGGGAGCCGGGCGTGGGCAAGTCCACGCTCCTCATCGACGTCGCCGCCAAGTGGGCCGGCACCGGTGAGACCACCCTCTACATTTCCGGCGAGGAGTCCGCGTCGCAGGTCAAGCTGCGCGCGCAGCGGACCGGCGCGGTCCACGACGACCTCTTCCTCGCCTCCGAGAACGACCTGGGCACGGTGCTCGGCCACGTCGAGGAGGTGTCCCCCAGCCTGCTCATCGTGGATTCGGTGCAGACCATCGCCACCGCGGAGGCCGACGGTGCGCCCGGTGGCCCCTCACAGGTGCGGGAGGTGACGGCGGCCCTGGCCCGCCTGGCCAAGCGCCGCAACATGGCGGTGATCATCGTGGGCCACGTCACCAAG
This sequence comes from Arachnia sp., assembly GCA_039929445.1. Lineage (GTDB taxonomy): Bacteria > Actinomycetota > Actinomycetes > Propionibacteriales > Propionibacteriaceae > Arachnia. Next base: position 34,077 of record JBDSRF010000139.1, read on the forward strand.
GACGGGTCCATCGCGGGCCCCCGCACCATGGAGCACCTCGTGGACGTGGTCCTGAGCTTCGACGGCGACCGCCACTCCGGTTTCCGCATGGTGCGCGCCACCAAGAACCGTTTCGGACCCGCCGACGAGGTGGGATGTTTCGAGATGAGCGAGACGGGCATCGTCGAGGTCACCGACCCGTCGGGCCTGTTCACCACGGCACACACCGAGCCCGTGCCCGGCACGTGCGTGACCGTGACGCTGGAGGGCCGCCGCCCGCTGTTGGCGGAGGTGCAGGCCCTGGTGGCGCCGTCGCCCAACCAGTCCTCGCCCAAGCGGACCACGCACGGGCTGGACTCGTCCCGGATCGCGATGGTACTGGCGGTGCTGGAACGCAAGGCACGACTGCCGCTGTCGCAGCGTGACGTGTACGTGTCCACGGTGGGGGGCGCCCGGGTGACCGACCCGTCGGTGGATCTGGCCACCGCCATCGCGATCGCCTCGGCGGCACTGGACCGGAACCACCCGCAGCGTCTGCTGGCGCTGGGCGAGGTGGGACTGGCCGGGGACCTGCGGCGGGTGCCCGGCGTGGAGCGCCGCCTGGCGGAGGCCGCCCGCCTGGGATTCGAGCTTGCCATCGTCCCCACTGGCTCCCGCGACGTGACGGTCAAGGTGCCCCGCCTCGCAGGCCTGCGGGTGGTGGAGGTGGGATCCCTCGCTGACGCACTGGGGGTCCTAGACTTGAGACGCCCAGCCAGCACAAGCCAGTAGGAGCACCCATCACTAGGAGTCCCGTGCCACGAGCCAGACTGCGGCAGTACCAGCGCCTGCTGGCGCCCGGAACGCCGCTGCGCGCCGGGCTGGACCGCATCCTGCACGGCAGGACGGGCGCGCTGGTGGTGCTGGGGCACAACGCCAAGGTTGCGCAACTGAGCTCCGGCGGTTTCCACCTGGACGTCGAGTACACCCCGCAGTCGCTGCGGGAGCTCGCCAAGATGGACGGGGCCATCGTCCTGTCAACCGACCTCAGCCGCATCGTCGCCGCCGGCGTCCACCTGGTCCCCTCCGGCGACTTCCCGTCCGCCGAGACGGGGACCCGGCACCGGTCAGCGGACCAGACGGCCCAGGCCGCCGCGTTGCCCGTGGTGACCGTGTCGTCGTCGATGTCGACCATCTCCCTCTTCCTCGACGGCAAACGCCACGTGCTCGAAACGTCGTCGCAGATGATCAGCCGCGCCAACCAGACCATCGCCACCCTCGCCAGCTTCGTTGCCCGGCTGGACAACGTCATCGGCCAGTTCAACTCGCTGGAGGTCAGCGAGCAGGTCACCATCCGCGACCTGGTGCAGGTGGCACACCGCTACGAGATGACGCGGCGGCTGTCGTCGGAGACCCAGTTCCATGTGGACACCCTCGGCGTCGAGGGGCGGCTCATCGCTCTCCAGCACGCGGAGCTCGTGGCCTCCATCGAGGGGCTCGCGGACCTGCTGGTCGCGGACTACGCCCACGCGCTGGCCGACCCCGAGAGCTTCACCCTCACCAACCTCCACAACTTCTCCCCCGACGAGTTGCTGAGCGCGCAGCTGGTGGCGGACCGGATGGGCTTCGGTCCGCAGGTGTACCTCGAGACCCCGTTGAAGACCCGCGGTGTGCGGCTCCTCACCGACGTGGGCCGGCTCCCCAATGCGATCGTGACAAAATTGGTGGACCGCTTCGAACTGCAGGAACTGTTCGGCGCGTCCGTCAACGACCTGCTGGAGATCGACGGCATCGGCCAGGCGCGGGCGCGCCTCACCCGCGACGCACTGCTGCGCATCACCGAGGCCGCCTACTCCCGCCCCGACACGTCAGGCTGACCACGCCCTCCGCGGTGTAGGGTTGTGCCACACACAGGGGAGCGCCGACAAGGGCGCTGAGAGTGCGGAGATCCGCAGACCCTCATACCTGATCCGGTTCGCACCGGCGTAGGGAGTGAGAATTCTCTCCAGCTTTTGCTGGACCCGGCGACGGGAGGAAACAACCATGTTCACGAAGAAACTCAGCGCGGCCCTCGCAGCGGCGTTGGCTGCGGTCACGCTCGGCGCCTGTTCACAGCCCGCGAACTCCATCACGCCGACGGCGGGGCCCGACGGCTCGGCCACCATCACCTCGTCCACCAAACTGACGGTGGTGACCCACGACTCGTTCGCCCTTTCCGACGAGCTGAAGGCCAGTTTCGCGGAGAAGACGGGGCTGGACGTCACATACGTGGCGCCGGGGGACGGCGGCGCGCTCGTCAACCAGCTGATCCTCACCAAGGATGCCCCGCTCGGCGACGTCGTGTTCGGGATCGACAACTCGTTCTCCAGCAGGGCCGTCGACGAAGGCATCATCGCCCCCTACGACTCCCCCGCGCTGCCCCGGACATCGACGCAGTTCGACGCCCCCGACCTCACGCCCATCGACTTCGGCGACGTCTGCCTCAACGCCGACAGCCGGTGGTTCGCCGAGAAGAACCTGCCTGTCCCGACCACGCTGGAGGACCTCGTCAAGCCTGAGTACAAGGACCTGCTCGTGGTGACCAACCCGGCGTCCTCGTCACCCGGCCTGTCCTTCCTGCTCACCACGATCGCCTCCGAGGGCGAGGACGGCTACCTCGACTACTGGGGCCGGCTCGTCGACAACGGCGTGAAGGTGGTGCAGGGCTGGTCCGACGCGTACTACACCGAGTTCTCGGGCGCCGACGGCAAGGGGCCCCGCCCGCTCGTCGTCTCCTATGCCACCTCGCCCGCCTACACGGTCACCGCTGACGGCTCCCAGTCCACCACTGTGGCGCTGCTCGGCACCTGCTCCCGCCAGGTGGAGTACGCCGGCGTGATCAAGGGCGCACAGAACGAGGAGGGCGCGCGGAAGTTCATCGACTTCCTGCTCTCCGACGAAGTGCAGTCCAGCATCCCCGAAACCATGTACATGTACCCGGTCACCGACGTCGCCCTGCCGCCTGAGTGGGAGAAGTTCGCCCCCCTGTCGGATCATTTCCTCAGCATCGATCCCGACCGGATCAGCTCCGAACGCGACACGTGGATCAAGGCATGGACCGCGAAGGTCATCGGTTGATCCGACGCCTGGGCGCACCCGTCGCGGGACGCGCCGCCTGGGTGGCGGCCGGGGCGATCCCGGCCGCCTTCCTCGTGGTGTTCTTCCTGGCACCCGTGTCCAACCTCGTGCTGCGGGGTTTCCACGACGGCGGGGCGTGGAGCCTCACGGGCTTCGCCGAGGTGTTCTCCGCGCCACGCACCTGGCGCATCCTGTGGTTCACCCTCTACACAGCCACGCTCGCCACGGCGCTGTGCGTGGCCCTGGGCCTGCCCGTGGCCTACCTGCTCCACCGCTGCCGCTTCCCCGGCAGGGGCGTGCTGCGGGCCGTCGTCGCCGTGCCCTTCGTGTTGCCGACGGTGGTGGTGGCCGTGGCCTTCGGGTCGCTGTTCAACCCGGGCGGGTGGCTTGCGTTCCTGCAGTTGAAGGAGTCCTACCTCGCCATCCTGCTGGCCCTGTGCTTCTTCAACGTGGCCGTCGTGGTGCGCACCACAGGGTCCGTCTGGGCTCGCCTGGATCCCCGCCTGGAGCAGGCGTCCCAAGTACTGGGCGCCTCCCCACTGCGGACGCTGCGCACCGTGACACTGCCCGCCCTGGGCCCGGCCATCGCCGCCGGCGCCTCCCTGGTGTTCCTCTTCTGCTCCACCTCGTTCGGCATCATCATGGTGCTGGGTGGGGTGAAGCACTCCACGCTGGAAACCGAGATCTGGTACCAGACCACCCAGCTGCTGGACCTGCGCGCCGCCGCCGCGCTGTCCGTCACGCAACTCGTCATCGTGTCCGGCAGCCTCCTTGCCAGCAACGCCCTGCACCGCCGCACCCAGCAGTCCCTGCGCCTGCACGTCGACGACAGCGCCGAGCAGTCGCTGTCCCCCGCCCGCGACTGGTTAGCCTTGGCCGTCACGGCGCTGGTGGTGGCATTCCTGCTGGTCCTGCCCATGGCCAACCTGGTGGTCCGCTCCCTGCGGCGGGACGGCCACTGGTCGCTCCGGAACTACGCCAACCTGGCCACAACGGGCAGCAGCGGCGCGCTGACCGTCCCGGTGTGGCACGCCATGTGGAACTCCGCCTGGATCGCAGCAGTGGCGTGCGTCGTCGCGGTCACCATGGGCGTACTGGTCAGCCTTGTGGCGTCCCGGCGGCCGCACAGCCGGGCGGGCCGCCGGTCGCTGACGCTGTTGGAGGGTGCGTTCCTCCTGCCGCTCGGGGTGTCAGCCGTCACCGTCGGCTTCGGCTACCTCATCACCCTGAACCGCCCGCCACTGGATCTGCGGAGCAGCCTCGTGCTGATCCCGATCGCCCAGGCACTGGTGGCGCTCCCGCTGGTGGTGCGCAGCCTGCTGCCGTCCCTGCAGGCCATCGATCCACGCCAGTTGGAGGCGGCACGCGCCCTGGGCTCCACGAGCTGGCAGGTGCTGCGCCGCATCGAAGCGCCGCACCTGGTGCGGGGGCTGGGCCTTGCCATCGGGTTCGCGCTGGCGACGTCGCTGGGCGAGTTCGGCGCCACGTCCTTCCTGTCCCGGCCGGAGAACCCCACCCTGCCGGTGGTCATCTACCGCCTCTTCGGACGCCCCGGCCCCGACAACTACGGCATGGCGCTGGCCGCATCAGCGCTGCTGGCATGCTCGACGGCGGTCGTGATGGCCGCCGCAGAACGCGCCCGAGGAAAGGGAGTCTCCACGTGGTAGCTGCAAAAGCGGGCCTGGAGGTCCGCAACGTCTCCGTCACCTACGGTGACGTGCTGGCCGTCGACGACGTATCCCTGGCGGTGGAGCCCGGGTCCGTCCTGGCACTGCTGGGTCCTTCGGGCTCGGGGAAGTCGTCGCTGCTGCGCGCCATCGCCGGGCTCGAGCCGCTGGCCACGGGCCAGGTGCTGTGGGACGGCGACGACCTGACCCGGACGCCCGTGCACAAACGCAACTTCGGCTTCGTGTTCCAGGATGCCCAGCTGTTCAGCACCATGGATGTGGGCTCCAATATCGCCTACGGGCTCGGCAAACTCCCCCGCAACCGCCGGCAGGGGCGCGTCAGGGAGATGCTCCACCTGGTGGGGCTGGAGGGGTATGGGGGCCGCAAGGTGACGGAGCTGTCCGGGGGGCAGGCGCAGCGGGTGTCGCTGGCACGCTCGCTGGCACCGTCGCCACGCGCGCTGCTACTGGACGAGCCCCTGTCCGCACTGGACCGCACGTTGCGCGAACACCTTGCCGACGAACTCGCCCGTATCCTGCGCGAGGTGGGCACCACGGCCATCCATGTCACCCACGATCAGGAGGAGGCGTCGACGGTCGCGGACACCGTCGCGGTGATGGAGGGTGGTCGCCTGCTGCAGCGCGCGGAGCCGGGTGTGCTGTGGCGCACCCCCGCCTCCCGGAACGTGGCGCGGTTCCTGGGGTTCACGGCCTTCCTGACGGGGGACCAGGCCGCCGCCCTGGGCTGGCAGGGTCGCCTGGATGAGTCCCAGGTGCTGGGGATTGGCCCGAGGAGCCTGGAACTGCACGACGACGGGGTGGCCCTCCCCGTCACGGGTCAGGGTTTCGCCCTGGGCGAGGTGGAGATCGGGGTGCGGCTTCCGGACGGGCAGACCGCCACCCTCACGGCCCCCGAGAAGACGGACGCCGCGGCGGTCCGCGTGAAGCTGGTCTCCGGCGCGGTGACCCCCGCCTGAGGGCTCGCCCGCGTCAACTGGCGGCGCTGGCGCGGTGCGCCGCAGCCACCCGCTGCGCGACCGTGACGGTGCTCCCGATGGCCACGGCACCGAGTGCGACCCACAGAACCCACCGTGGCGCCCCGAGCCCCACGGCGACGACCCCCACCAGTGTCACCACCAGGCGATCGGGGCGCTCGAATACCCCGACGGCGGCGTCCCAGCCCTCCGCCTCGGCCCGTGCCCGGGCGTAGGACACCATGAACCCCGCCACCAGCGTGGCCAGTGACAGTCCCGCGCCGACGCCGTCGCCGACGCGTGCGCACCCCCACGCGAGCGCCACGAACACCGCCCCGTCAGCGAGGCGATCCATCGTCGAGTCGAGGAAAGCCCCGAACCGGCTCTCTCGCCCGGACGCGCGCGCCATGGAGCCGTCCAGGCCGTCGCCAAGCAGGAACACGGCCATCAGGGACGGTCCCAGCACCCAGCGGCCGGCCGGCAGGAACGCCAGCGCCGACGCCACCACCCCCAGAGTCCCCAGCACCGTCACCGCCGACGGGCTCAGCCCCAGTCGCAGCAACAGCCACGCCACCGGGCGCAGCGCACCCCCGAACACCCCGCGCAATGCACCCAACACGCATCCATCTTGGCGCACGTCCCGCCGGGAAGTCCCATTACAGTGTGATCGAGCCCCGGAAGGAACCGATGCCCAGACAACGTTTTCCGAAATCGGTGTACGAGCACGGCACGGAGCCGGACGCGCGATTCACCCTCGCCAACGAGCGGACCTTCCTGGCGTGGGTCCGCACGGGCCTGGCCCTGATCGCCGGGGGGGTGGCGCTGGAGGCCCTGGGCCTGGGGCTGCACCCCTTCTTCCAGCTCACCTCCTCGGTGTTGCTGATGCTCACCGGCATCCTGTCCGCGCTCCAGGCGTGGCTGGGATGGACGCGCTACGAGCGGGCCCTGCGGAACAACACGCCCCTGCCCCACGCACCGCTCGCGCTGCCCGTGGCCGTGGCCGTCGGCCTCACCGGCGTGCTGGTGGTGCTGGGAGTCGTGTTCCAGTGAGCGACCGGCCCTTCGATCCCGGCCTGCAGCCGGAGCGGAGCGCCCTGGCGTGGCAGCGCACCGCCCTGTCGATCGCCATCGGCTCGTTGATCTTCGGCCGCATCCTGTCGCACTCCATGGGGCTGTGGGCGTTTCTCCCCATGGTGGTGGGGCTGGCCATGGCGGCCGTGCTGGGGATGAAGGCCAACGCCCGCTACGCCCATCACCACCGCACGCTCACGAGCGGCACGGGGCTACTGGCTGATGGCCGGCTCAACGCGGCGATGGCGCTGTTCATGCTGACGGTGGGGCTGTTCTCCCTGGTGATGGTCCTCTTCTGGCGGCTGAAGGGCTAGCCGCCCCCACTACACGACGAACGCCGACGGTGCCCTCCGGATGGGAGGCGCCGTCGGCGTTCAATGCTGTACTGAGACCGATCAGTCGGTGTCGGTGGCAGCCGCTTCCAGGTCGTGGATCTCACTCTTGGAGACACCCGTGAACTTGAACGGCAACTCCGAGCCCTCGTCCGCCACGTCCACCTGGACGATCTGGCCGGAGGTGAGCTCGCCGAAGAGAATCTTCTCGGCGAGGTTGTCCTCGATGTCACGTTGCAGCGCGCGGCGCAGCGGTCGCGCCCCGAGCACGGGGTCGTACCCACGCTTGGCGATGAGGGCCTTGGCCGCGAGCGTCAGCTCGATGCCCATGTCCCTGTCGTGCAGACGACCCTCGATTTCGGCAACCATGAGGTCGACGATCCGCTCGATGTCCTCCTGCGTGAGCTGGTGGAATACCACGACCTCGTCGACACGGTTCAGGAATTCGGGGCGGAAGTGCTGCTTCAGCTCGTCCGACACCTTCGCCTTCATCTTCTCGTAGCTGGATGCTGCATCACCGGCGGCCGAGAAGCCCAGGTTCACGCTCTTGCTGATGTCACGTGAGCCGAGGTTTGTGGTCATGACGATGACGGTGTTCTTGAAATCCACCACGCGGCCCTGTGCGTCGGTCAGGCGACCTTCGTCCAGGATCTGCAGAAGGGAGTTGAAGATGTCTGGATGCGCCTTTTCGATCTCGTCGAACAACACGACCGAGAACGGCTTGCGGCGCACCTTTTCGGTGAGCTGTCCACCCTCTTCGTATCCCACGTATCCGGGAGGTGAACCGAACATCCGGGAGGCGGTGTGCTTCTCGGAGTATTCACTCATGTCAAGCGTGATGAGGGCGTCCTCATCGCCGAACAGGAACTCGGTGAGCGCCTTTGTCAGTTCCGTCTTGCCGACGCCCGAGGGGCCCGCGAAGATGAACGATCCGCTGGGACGCTTCGGGTCCTTCAGACCCGCACGGGTGCGGCGGATGGAGCGTGACAGCGCCCTCACGGCGTCCGTCTGCCCGATGTAGCGCTTGCCGAGCTCGGACTCCATGCGCAGCAGGCGCGCGGACTCCTCTTCGGTGAGCTTGAACACCGGGATGCCGGTGGTACCCGAGAGCACCACGGCGATCTCCTCTTCGCCGACCACGGCCGGGATGTCGGAGTCGCCCTGCTTCCAGGCCTCCTCCTTCTCGGCGCGCTGGCCCTGGAGGCGCTGGACCTCGTCGCGGACCCGGGCGGCCTTCTCGAAGTCCTGCGCGTCGATGGCCGAGTCCTTCTCCATCTTCAGCGTGGCGATCTTCTCGTCGAACTCACGCAGGTCCGGCGGTGCAGTCATCCGCTGGATGCGCAACCGGGCACCCGCCTCGTCGATCAGGTCGATGGCCTTGTCGGGCAGGAACCGGTCCTGGATGTAGCGGGCGGCCATCGTGGCGGCGGCCGTGAGGGCCTCGTCGGTGATGGTGATCCGGTGGTGTGCCTCGTACCGGTCGCGCAGCCCCTTCAGGATGTCGACGGTGTGGGCCACGGACGGCTCGGCCACCTGGATGGGCTGGAAGCGTCGCTCCAGTGCCGCATCCTTCTCAATGTGCTTGCGGTACTCGTCCAGCGTGGTGGCGCCGATGGTCTGGAGTTCACCGCGGGCGAGCATGGGCTTCAGGATCGACGCTGCGTCGATAGCCCCTTCGGCCGCGCCTGCACCGACGAGTGTGTGGATCTCGTCGATGAACAGCATGATGTCGCCGCGCGTCTTGATTTCCTTGAGTACCTTCTTCAGGCGCTCCTCGAAGTCACCGCGGTAGCGGGAACCTGCCACGAGCGCACCGAGGTCGAGCGTGTAGATCTGCTTGTCGCGCAGGGTTTCGGGCACGTCGCCGCGCACGATGGCCTGGGCCAGACCCTCGACGACGGCAGTCTTGCCGACGCCGGGCTCGCCGATCAGCACCGGGTTGTTCTTGGTGCGGCGGCTCAGCACCGTCATGACCCGCTCGATCTCCTTGACCCGCCCGATGACGGGGTCGAGGCGATTCTCGCGGGCGGCCTGCGTCAGGTTGCGACCGAACTGGTCCAGAACCTGCGAGGACGACTTCTCGGGGCCTGTCTCGGGTGCGCCTGAGAGGGACGCCTCCTTGCCCTGGTAGCCGGACAGCAGCTGGATGACGGTGGCGCGGACGCGGTTCAGATCCGCACCCAGCTTGAGGAGCGCCTGGGCAGCAACACCCTCGCCCTCGCGGATCAACCCCAGCAGGATGTGCTCCGTGCCGATGTAGTTGTGCCCGAGCGAGAGCGCCTCGCGAAGCGCGAGCTCGAGTACCTTCTTCGCGCGCGAGGTGAACGGGATCTGCCCCGAGACCGC
>JBDSRF010000140.1:0-11412 GCA_039929445.1 Arachnia sp.
TGAAACACGGCGTGATCCGCGCCGTCGGGTCGCCGCGGGAGATCATGCAGCGCCCTCTGCTACGGGAGGTGTTCGACCTCGACATCGAGGTTGTCAAACTGCGAGGCCATCCCATCGCGCACTTCTACCTACCGGTCCCCATCTGCGCGAACTGCAGCTCCGCCAATGAGTCGTGCTGCCTCCAGCGGACGACTGTCCCGCTGAGAGCCGTCCCGCAGACTGTGGTCAATCCTGGTTGGCAGTCCAACCACGATTGACCACCACCCGTCCCCACAGCGAGCTCAGAGGAAGATGTCCGGGTAGAGCCGATTCTCGGGGGTGCCCGGCACTGCCGCGTAGCCGGAGAAGTCCGTCACGCCGGCGTCCGCCAGCACGTCCTCGACGATGAGGCTCTGCCCCGACCCCTGGCCCGCGGGCCGCGTCAGCACGCACCAGGCCGCGTCCGCATAGATCTGTGGCGTGCGGCTGACCGCCATGAGCCTGTCGCCGCCCAGCAAGTTCTGCACGGCCGCCGTGGCGATGGTGGTCTGCGGCCACAAGGTGGTGGCCGTGATCGCGTCGAACTCGGCGGCGAGTCCCAGCGTGGCCATCGTCATGCCGTACTTGGCCAGCGTGTAGCCGGTGTGGGCGCCCAACCACTTCGGGTCGAGGTTCAGGGGCGGCGACAGGGACAGGATGTGCGGATTGGCGCTCTGCAGCAGGTGGGGTACGGCCGCTCGGGACAGCATGAAGGTGCCGCGCACGTTGACGTCGGCCATGAGGTCGTACTTCTTGGGCTGGAGGTCCAGTGTCCGCGACAGGTCGATGGCGCTGGCGTTGTTCACGACGATGTCGATACCGCCGAACTCCTCCACCGTCATGGCCACGGCGCGGGCGATGTCCTCGTCGTCGCGGACGTCCCCGACGATGGGCAGGGCTGCCCCGCCGGCGGCGCGGATCTCCTCGGCGGCCGTGTGGACGGTGCCCGGCAGCTTCGGGTGCGGTTGATCAGTTTTGGCGAGGATGGCGACGCATGCGCCGTCGGCGGCCGCCCGGAGCGCGATGGCCAGGCCGATGCCCCGGCTGCCGCCCGACATCAGGATGGTGCGGCCGGCCAGTGTCCGGCCCGTAGTGTCTGCAGCCATGTCTCAGCCCGACCTGCGGGCGGAGGCGGCGGCGAAGGCGGCCACCCGGGCGCGTGCGTCGTCGGTGTCGAACATGGCGCCGATGGTACGCGCCTCATCGCCGAGTTGGTCGGCGATGGAGGACTCTGCGGAGGAGCGGACCAGCCGTTTGGCCTGGCCGTAGGCCGCGCTGGCGCCCTCCAGCCAGAAACGGGCCACGGCCTCAGCTCGGGCCCTGACCGCCTCCGCGTCGGCGACGACCTCCGCGACGAGCCCCCACGCCAGTGCCTCCTGTGCGCCGAGGAGCTTGTCCTGCAGCACCAGTTGCAGGGCCCGCCGCTCCCCCACTGCGCGGGCGAGGTGCGCCGAGACGGAAAGGTCGGGGGTGAGCCCGATGTTGGCGTACAGGCTGCCGATGCGCGAGTCCTGCCCGACGACGGCGTAGTCGGAACTCAGCAGCACCCCCAGTCCCCCGCCCGCGGTGGTGCCGTGTGCGGCGGCCACCACGGGCACGGTGGAGCCCGTGAGGGCTGACAGGCCCGTGTTGATGACGATGGCCAGCTCCGTGAGTTGGTCACCCGAGTTCATGTGGGTCGCCATGTCGAGGACGTCCCCGCCGGCGCAGAAGGCCGGCCCCGCGGCGTCGATGAGGATGGCGCCCACGTCGTCGCGCGACGTCACGTCCAGGGCGGCGGCCGTGAACGCCTCCGCCAGTTCCCTGTTGAACGCGTTGAGGCGCTGGGGTCTGTTCAGTGTGAGGCGGGCGAGCCCGTCGTGGACGGTCAGCAGAATCGGATCAGGCACCGGGTCACGCTCCCTTGCGTTGTCATGGCTGTTCCCTGTGCCCCGACCATGCCAGAGGTCCCGGTCCTGCGCCAGTCAGCCCGCCCAGTAGGAACGGAGCGCCCGGGCCAGGAGACTCGGGTCCTCCGCGCCACACATCTCCCGTGCGGAGTGCATGCTCAGCAGGCCGATGCCGACGTCGACGGTGGTGATCCCCAGCCGGGTGGCGGTGATGGGGCCGATGGTCGAGCCGCAGGGCATGGCGTTGTTGGACACGAACGGCTGCGTGGGCACCCCTGCGTCGTCGCAGGCCTTCAGCCAGAGTGCGCCGCCGACGGCATCGGTGGCGTACCGCTGGTTGGCGTTGAGCTTGATGAGCGGCCCCTTGTTGGGCAGCGGCCGCACCACCGGGTCGTGGTGGTTGGGGTAGTTGGGGTGCACCACGTGACCGGTGTCCGCGGAGACGCAGGACGAGCGCGCCAGCATGGCGCGGGTGCCGTCCATGTCGAGCCCGAGCGTGGAGGCCACGCGGTACAGCACGTCCTCCAGCAGCGGTCCGGCGGCACCGGAGGTGGTGGCCGAGCCCACCTCCTCGTGGTCGAAGGCCGCGAACACGGCGACGTCGGTGGTCCCGTCGAGGTCCTCCATGGCGGTCAGAGCCGCGTGGGTGCTGGACAGGTTGTCGAGCCGCCCGGAGGCGAAGAACTCGTCGTGCAGACCGAAACGGGCGGGGGCGGCAACGTCGAAGGTGAACAGGTCGTGCAGCGCCACGTCGTCGACGCTGATGCCGGCCAGCTCACACAGGTGCGCCAGCAGACCGCCGTGGGGCGCCATCGCCAGCACCGGCTGCATGTTGGTCTGCCGGTCCAGTTTCAGGCCCTCGTTGACCTGCCTGTCGAGGTGGATGGCCAGTTGCGGGATCCGCGCGATGGCACCGGTGCGGACCAGGTGCGCCACGCCGTCGCGGGTGACGATGCGACCCGCGATGCCCAGTTCACGGTCCAGCCACGAGTTCAGCAGCATGCCCCCATAGATCTCGACGCCCAGCTGGCTCCAGCCAGCACTGGTCAGCAGCGCACCCGGCTTCACCTTGAGCGCCGGGGAGTCCGTGTGGGTGCCCACCACGCGGAACCCTGTGTCTGTGGTCACCTCCTCGGGCTGGACCCACGCCACCACCGCGCCGTGGCGCACCAGGAACCGACGGCCGTGGCCCTGCGGGAAGGGTCGCGTCTCATCCACGGCAGTGAATCCGGCCGCCTCCAGCCGCGCCGCAGCAACAGCCGCAGCATGGTAGGAACTGGGTGATGCAGTGACGTAGGCCGCCAGATCATCGAGGTGGTCGCTGGAAGTGGTGAACATGACCACCAGTAAACACTGGTCACAGTTGGAGCGGCATGACACCCTTGGGGATGTGAGCTCACACTTCTCTTCCCGGCCGCGCGAGGACTACTGGTTCAACATCGGGCGGCTGCAGATCACCTCGACCCTGGTCGCGGTGCTGCTCGGCGCCGTCGGCATGCTCGCCTGGGTCTTCTCCGGCGGGCTCACGGGTGCGCTGGCGTTCGTCCCGGAGGCCGTCTTCAGCGGCCAGGTGTGGCGGATCTTCACTTGGCCGCTGGCCGAGTACCTGGACCTGTGGCAGGTCCTCATGCTCGTGATGCTGTGGTATTTCGGGCGTGATCTGGAGACCACCATCGGCCGCAACCAGATGGCGAAGCTGTTCTTCGGCATCTGGGTGTCGTTGACGGCATCGGCCCTCATCATCGGGGTACTGCTGCCCGGCGTCGCGCTGGCCGGGTTGCGTGAGGTGCAGTTCGGCATCCTGCTGCTCTGGATTGGCGAGTACCCCACCCGCAAGTTCGTCTTCGGCATCCCGGCGTGGGTGCTGGGCTCGGTCCTGCTGGGCATCCAGATCCTCCAGATGGTGGGTGGTAGGGCGTGGGGCGAGCTGTTCGTCCTTCTCTTCGGCCTGCTGGGCGTGGCCATCGCTGCCCGCCGGGTCGGACTTTTGTCCAACGCCTCCTTCATCCCCGGCGGCCACACCCACCGGGCGAAGAGCGGCACGTCCCACACGCACCGGTCCTCGGCCTCCCGTCAGCCGACGCGGCACGAACGTCGCCACACCTCCGACGAAGACCGCATGGACGACCTCCTCAGCAAGATCAGCGCGGAGGGGATCCACAGCCTCAGCAAGGGTGAGCGGGCGGAGCTGGAAAAGCTGCGCCAGCGACGTCGCCGCTGACGCCGCGTGCGGGTCGCTGAGAAGAATTGTCCGACTCCCCTGAAATAGTGGGGACATGAGCATCACCGACGTCCTCGTCCTCCTCCTGGCACTGGCGGCAGGGGCGGCGCTGGGCTGGTTCCTCTCTCGCCACCAGTCGTCGACGCGCGCCAGCATGCAGGAGTCGCGCGCCATCACCGACGCGCGGCAGGACGCACAGACCGCCCGCGCGGAAGCCAGCCGGGCGCGGGAGGAAGCCGCCACCAGCCGTACGGAGGTGGCGCAGCGGGTTGCGGAGCAGGCCAACCTGCGCGCCGCGGTCGCCGACGCACAGCGTCAGGTGGCCGACGAGCGCACCGCCACGGCCATGGCCTCCTCCGCCACGTCGGAGGCCCTGTCACGGCTGGCGGGTGTGGAGGCCCAGCGGGACGCCGCGCTCCAGCGTGCCGCGGAGCTCGCCGCGGACCGGGAGACCATGATGAACCAGTTCAAGGTGCTCGCCGAGGAGTCGTTGGAGAGGCAGGGGCAGAAGGCGGAGAAGACGGCCACCGACAGGATGGCAGCCACACAGCAACTCGTCACCCCGCTGGCGGAGGGGCTGCGCCAGCTCAATGACCGGCTGGGCGATGTGGAGAAGGAACGGTCCCGGCTCGCCGCGGAACTGGGCGAGCAGGTCCGGGCCGTGAGGGATTCCGGCGAGACCATCCGCCGCGAGGCGCTCAGCCTCAGCAATGCGCTGCGCACGCCCCAGGTCCGGGGCGCATGGGGTGAGCAGAGCCTGCGTCGCATCGTCGAGATCTCGGGGCTGACGAGCCGCTGCGACTTCGACGACCAGTTCACCTACACCAGCGCCGACGGCGACCGGTTCCGCCCCGACATGCGCATCAACCTGGCCGACGGCAAAATCATCTTCGTCGACTCCAAGGTGCCTCTGTCAGCCGTGCTCGAGGCCTACAACACCGAGGACGAGGCCGAACAGAAGCGGCACCTCGGCCGATTCTCCACGCACGTGCGCAAGCACATCGAGGACCTCAGCGGGAAGCACTACTGGCAGCTGGACTCGGGCTCCCCCGAGTTCGTGGTGCTGTTCCTCGGAAGCGACGAGTTCTACCGGCTGGCGCAGGAGCAGATGCCGGACCTCCACGAATTTGCCGCCCGACGCAACATCATGCTGGCGTGCCCGGGCACGCTGATCCCCATGCTCCACATCGTCGCGCACGGCTGGAAACAGGCGGGTCTGGCGGAGTCGGCAGCCCAGGTGTCGCGGCTGGGGCGGGAGCTCCACGAACGGATCTCCACCATGGGCGAGCACTTCGACCGGCTGGGCCGCTCCATCAACTCCACCGTCGGGAACTACAACAAGGCCGTGGGCACGCTGGAGAGCCGAGTCATGGTCACGGCCCGCAAGTTCCGCGAGCTGCAGGTGACGGAGCAGGACATGCCACAGCTGGCCACGGTGGATTCCAGCACCCGCGACGTGGTGGTGCCGGAGATGCTCGAGCACGTCGATCCCCGCGCGGAGTTGTCGCTGCTGGACGACGGCGACGACCTCGTCGAGCCTCAGTCCCGGGTGCGCCGGCTTCCACGGCGAACCGGCACCAGCGACGACTGAGGCTACTGCGACGACTGATCTACTGGGCGCGAATGGCTTCCAGCGGGCTGAGCCGCATGGCGCGGTAGGCGGGGAGAAGCCCTGCCACAGTGCCAATACCGGTGGCGAACAGCAGGGCCCCCAGCATGAGCCAGACGGGGATGACGGAGATCTTGTACCCGTCCTGGCCCATCATGGCGGATCCCGCAACGACATTGAGCACCACGGAGATGCCCAGGCTCAGCAGCAGCCCGAACAGGCCGCCGAAGAATCCGATGGCCGCCGACTCGATGAGGAACAGTTTGCGGATGTCGGGCAGGGCGGCGCCGAGCACCTTCATGACCCCGATCTCCTTGGTGCGCTCGTACACCGACATCATCATGGTGTTGGCGATGCCGATGGCCGCCACGAACAGCGACACGAACCCGATGCCGCCCAGGACGGCCTGCACGAGCACTGCGGTCTGCTGGCTCTCGCGGATCCACTCAATGTCGCTGTAGACCTCGTACCCGGAGCTCTGGAGTTCGTTGTAGATCATCTCGGCCGTATCGCTGTCGGCGGCCAGCACGCGGAACTCGCTGTAGAGGAAACCGCGCTTGGGCTTGCCGTCGGCCGTCGCGGGCTGCCCCGGGAGGGCCTTGCCGGGAAACGCCTTCTCCAGCGCCTTGACCAGTGCGCCCTGGTCCGCCGCCACCAGGTCGGAGTAAGGACCCCACTGGTTCTCCGGGCCTGAAAGCATGCCCGCCACCGGGATGATGAACTTCTTCGGCGGCTTCACCGGGGTGGTCGGCTCCTCCTCACTCCCACCCCCGCCGTTGCCCGGCATCGGCATCGGCATCTGTTCATAGCCGTCGCCGCTCTGGAAGGTGACGAACATGGGCTGGGCCATGAGGTCGATGTCGGCGGGTTCGCCGGTGTAGGGGTCGTAGAAGGACTGCTGCTGCACCATGTTGCCCAGCACGAACGAGATGGGCGCCCCGGGCTCCGGTATGCCACCGACCTCGAACGGCACGTTGAGTGCCTCGATGGCGTCCATGGGCATGCCCTGCACCGACATCCAGGAGGTGTACTTGCCGACACGGACCTCGGCCTCCACGCGGTAGATCGGCCACACCCGCTCTGTACCGGGCATGGCCTCCAACGCCGTGAGCATGTTCTCGTCCATGTCCGTGGGCAGTCCTGCATCCAGGGACTGGTCCTTGGGCGGCGGCGCGATCACGGTCACTTGCCGCAGCGACAGGTTGGTGTCCATGGATCCCGTGATCGACGACGACAGGCCAACGCCCAGCGACACCATGACGATCACCGACGTGGTCCCGATCATGACGCCCAGGACGGTCAGCAGCGTGCGGAAGAAGCGTTGCCGCAGGCTGGCGAGACTGGCGCCGATGAGGTCCGACCAGCGCACGTCTCAGCCCCGCAGGTCGTCAGCGGGCACCAGCGGGTCATCGCCGATCATGGCCAGCGACTCCGCGTCCTGCTGCTCGTGCCTCCGCCGACGCGAACGACCGACGAGCAGGATGATGGCCACGACCAGGAGCACCAGCAGCGCGAGCCCGATGATGATGGGGAGCCACGGGATGGCCATTCCCTGGTCCGGGGGGAATTCCTCCATGGGCACTTCTTCGCCCATGTTCATGGGCATCACCGACAGCGGCACCTCCTTGCTGAGGGCCGTCACCTTCCCGTCGACGTTCTCATAGGTGATCTCCAACACCAGGGGATCGGTCATCTCCTCGTCGGCGTGCACGAGCATGTCGACGGCGCCCGAGGTGCCGGGCTCGATGGTGCCGATGAACATGTCCTCACCGGAGACGGGCTGGCCGTCCTTGATTACGGCCTTGGCGTTGTAGAGCTTGGTCTTGCCCTGATTGTGGATGTTGAACGTGACGGAGGCATCCTGGCCCACCTCGATGGCCTCCGGTATGACCTGCGGCGCGGACGTGTCGGCGCGGATGCCCTGGTTCACGGCCACGGACACCATCTCCTGCGACTGGTAGGCGTTGGCAACGGTGTCCTCGTACTCCACCAGCAGCGTCATCTGGTACGGCTTCTCCTCCAGCGACGGGAGGGAGTGGAACGCCATGGTCTCGATGGCCTCCTCCCCCGCCCGGATCCGCTCGATGTAGATCGACGACGACCCGTTGGCGGGGAGGAACGCAGCCCCTTCACCGGAGGTGAGACTCACCTTGATGTTCTGGACGCGCGTGCGCTTGGACGTGTTCTTCAGTGTGAACGAGACGCTGAAGTCCTGTCCCGCCACCACGTCCGCTGGTGACGTGGTGAATCCCGCCAGCATGACGCGCGGCACGGAGAGTCCGGGTGCCGTCGCCCCCGGGTCACCGGTGCCGGGATTGCTGCCGCCGGTTCCGGTGTCGCCGCCGGTGCCGCCGGTGCCGTCGCCCCCCGTGCCTCCTCCGGAATCCCCGTTTCCGCCACCGGGGCCACCGCCGGCCCCGTTCTCCGAGGGCCCGATCTGGTCACCCCTGGGGGCATCACCGGGTGAGGCGTGCGCCCCGAGCGCAGTGCTGCTCAGGCACAGCGCCATCAGCACGGTCATGACGGATGCGGCGAACTTCTTCATGCGGAGACCTTTGTTCCAGTGGGGGTGTTCTCGTGGAGCTCGTTGTGCTGGGTGTGGGTGACATCAGTGATGCGGCCGTCACCGATGGAGACGATCGTGTCGGCGAAGCTGGCGAGGTGGTGGTCGTGCGTGACCATGATCCAGGTCTGGCCGAAGCGCCGGATGACGGCCCGGAACAGGTTGAGGGTCTCCTCGGACGTCTTCGAGTCCAGGTTGCCGGTGGGCTCATCCGCGAACACCAGTCTCGGCTGGACGGCCATGGCGCGCGCGATGCCCACCCGCTGCTGCTGGCCGCCGGAGAGCTGGTTGGGCCTGTGGTGCAGATGGTGCTCCAGACCCAGCTGCGTGAGAACGACGCGGGCACGGGACAGCCGCACGTCCTTGCGGATACCGCGGAAGGACAGCGGGAGCGCCACGTTCTCCAGCGCCGTCATGGACTGCAGCAGGTTGAAGGACTGGAAAATGAAGCCCACCTGTTCCCGTCGGTAGCTGACGAGTTGGGACTCGGTGAACCGGTGCAGGGGCTGGCCGGCGACGAAGATCTCGCCCCCCGTGGGCTTCTCCAGACCACCGAGCATGTTCAGCAGTGTGGACTTGCCGGACCCGGACGTCCCGACGACGGCCGTGAAGGAGCCCCGGCGGATCCGCAGGTTGACGTGGTTGAGCGCCACCACGCGGGAGTCCCCGACGCGATAGATCTTGCTGAGGTCGCGCGTCTCCACCAGGGTCTCCCCCAGTGCGGGGAGTCCTTGCGGGGCAGCGAGTTGAGCCGAGGCCACGGTGCCGTCCTTCACTGTCAAGCGGTGAGGATGACAGTAGGAGGCAAAGGCTCATCCCGGAGCCACCGACACGCAACCCATGGACCGTGGTCTGACAAGCATGGCCGCCAGTCTGACCCGGGTCGGGGTCGCTCTCCGGGTCGCGCCCCGGCCCCCGCAGGGAACACAATGGGGCCATGAGCGCGCTGACTGACCTGGCCGAGATGATCCCGACAGCCAGCGACCGGCTCTTCGGCGTTGCGACGCGCACACCCATCCAGCAGAGCATCCGGCTCTCGGAAGCCACGGGGTGCGAGGTCTGGCTGAAGCGGGAGGACCTCCAGCCCGTCCGCTCCTACAAGCTGCGCGGCGCCTACAACCTGATCAGCCAGCTGTCGCAGGAGGAGAAGGCCGCCGGCGTGGTGTGCGCCTCCGCCGGCAACCATGGGCAGGGCCTCGCCTACAGCTGCGCCGCGCTGGGGATCTCGGGCACCGTCATCGTCCCCACCACCACCCCCCGGCAGAAGCGCCAGCGAATAGTGAACCTCGGCCGCGGGCACGTGGAGCTCGTGATGGAGGGGGCCAACTACGACGAGGCGGGCGCCGCCGCCGCCGCCCACGTGGCCAGGCACGGGGGCACCCTCGTGCCGGCGTTCAACGATCCCCGCACGGCGGCGGGGCAGGCCACCGCCGTGGTGGAGGCCTTCGAACAACTGGGCTTCGTGCCCGACGTGGTCGTGCTGCCCGTCGGGGGTGGAGGGTTGCTGGCGGGAGCCGCCGCCTGGCTCCGGACCACGCACCCGCAGGTCCGGCTCGTCGGTGTCGAACCCGAGGGCGCGGCCTGCGTGGCCGCCGCGCTGTCCGCCGGCCACCCCGTGACGCTGTTCGACATCGACACCTTCGTCGACGGCGCCGCCGTCAGCCGCATGGGCGACTACACCTACTCCGTCATCGTGGACGCCGACATCGAGCTCACCTCCGTCCCGGAGGGGCAGGTGTGCTCCGAGATGCTGGAGATGTACCAGGTGGACGGCATCATCGCGGAACCCGCCGCCGCGCTGGCGTCCGCGGCACTGCCGACGGGGGGCGTCGGTCCCCGGATCACCCTGGAGCCGGGTTCACGCGTCCTGATCCTGGTCTCCGGCGGCAACAACGACGTGGCCCGCTACGCCGAGGTGGTGGAGCGCTCACTCGTCCACGAGGGACGCAAACGCTACTTCATGGTCGAGTTCCCGCAGGAGCCGGGCGCGCTGCGACGCTTCCTCAACGACGTACTGGGCCCGGAGGACGACATCACGTACTTCGAGTACATCAAGCGCAGCAGCCGCGACACGGGCCCGGCTGTGGTGGGAATCGAGCTCGGGCACCCGAGCGCCTATCCGTTCCTGCTCCAGCGGATCACCGAATCCGGGTTCTGGGTGGAGGAGATCCTCTCCACGAGCCCGTTCTTCCGCTTCCTCATCTGACCTGATCAGCCTGCTGATCAGGATCTTCACCGGTCGTCAAAGACAGTCGAGGCTCTCTCCGCAAGCTCACCGACGTCGTTGTTGACGGAGACGAGGTGGCGCTTGCGCCTGTCAGTACTTGTGGGCGCTGGCCTTGAGGTCGCGGCGCAGTTCCGGCGGGAGCGAGAACGTGAGGTTCTCCTCCGTGAGCCGCTCCTCCTCCGCCACGGGGTATCCCCGATCCAGCAGGAACTCGAGCACACCCTGTACCAGTTCCTCCGGCACGGAGGCGCCGCTGGTGACGCCGACGGTGGAGACACCGTCGAGCCATTCCGGCTTGATCTCGGTGTTGTAGTCCACGAGGTAGGACGCCTTGGCGCCCGCTTCGAGCGCCACCTCCACGAGACGCACGGAGTTCGACGAGTTGGTGGAGCCCACCACGATCACCAGGTCGCAGCGCGGCGCGATCTGTTTGACGGCCTGCTGACGGTTCTGGGTGGCGTAGCAGATGTCGTCCGAGGGCGGGTCCATGAGCAGCGGGTACTTCTCCCGCAGCCTGTTCACGGTGTCCATGGTCTCGTCGACGCTGAGGGTGGTCTGGCTCACCCAGGCCATGGGACGCGTCCCGTCGAGCTGGAGGGCGTCGACGTCCTCGGGGCGCTCCACGAGCGTGGTGCGCTCCGGCGCCTGCCCCATGGTGCCCTCCACCTCTTCGTGCCCGGCGTGGCCGATGAGGAGGATGTCGATGTCCTTGGCCGCGAAGCGCTGCGCCTCCCGGTGGACCTTCGTCACCAGCGGGCAGGTGGCGTCGATGGTCTTGAGCTCGCGGACAGCAGCCTCCTCGTGCACGGCCGGGGAGACCCCGTGTGCGGAGAAGACGACCGTGGCTCCGGCGGGCACGGTCTCCAGCTCGTCGACGAAGATGGC
>JBDSRF010000141.1:0-15837 GCA_039929445.1 Arachnia sp.
TGAGTTCACAATGGTGCAATGAACAATGTTGATGTGGGTCCGATCCTGGACGATCTGGCGGCGGGGCGCATCGACGCCACCGAGGCCAGTCGCCGGATCGATGAACTGAAGTCGCGCAAGGGCGGCGAGCCTGGACAGGGGACGGCCAGGAAGGGACGGTCCACCAGCGAGGAAGGCCCCCGGCCCGGAGGGCTGACGAAGGTGTCCATCACGTCCGTGGGCCGTCGCGTCCGCGTCGAGGGCGACCCTTCGGTGTCGACGCTCGTGGTGGAGGGCCGTCACGTCCTGCGCCGCAACGGCACCGTCATGGAGGTCAGCAGCACCGGCGAGTTCGGGCCGAGTTTTCAGGGCTTCTCCCTGATCCGTCCGCCCCGCAGCCTGGAGGACTTCCGCGACATCGGCCTGGGCAAGGAACTGCTGGTGAAGGTGAACCCGAGCCTGCTCGTCGACGTCGAGGTCACCACGGGCGGGCTGAAGACCACGGGGGTGCCGCGGCTCGGACGCGTCCGCGTGACCGCCGGCGGCTGCACGCTGGAGGGTGTCGACGAGGTCGGGGACCTGCTGACCCAGGCCGGCGGCGTGTCCCTGGAGGGGCCCATCAGCACGGGACGCTCCAAGGTGAAGGTGGAGTCCGGCAGCCTCAGCATCACCCTGGCGCACGGCGCCAACGTCACCGTCCGCGGCGAGGCACGTCTGGGACGCATCACCTGGCCGGACGGCAATGAGAATGTGGACGAGTTCATCGTCGGCAACGGCTCGGCACGCCTGGACGTCTCCGTCGTCATGGGCATGGCCAGCATCAAAGTGGAGGACTGACTGATGGCGCACCACCTGTACCACGCCCCCGCCGACTGCCCAGTCTGTGGTGACGACCTCATCATCACCCGAAAGGGATGCCGCACGTGCGGCACGGAACTGGCGGGTGAGTTCACGAGTTGCGCCTACTGCGGGCTGGAGGCCGCCGAGCTGGACCTGCTGCGCGTCTTCCTGTCCTCGCGCGGCAACCTGCGCGAGGTGGAGAAGCACCTTCAGGTGTCCTACCCGACGGCGCGCACCCGGCTGGACGCCGTGATCGAGAAGCTGGGATTCGGCGCCTCGGTCGGCGACGACGGCCAGGGCGATGCCGCGACGGACAACGTCGCGGACGATCCCACTGCCGAGACGCCGACCCTTCAGGACCAGGTCCTGGCGCGCGTCGCGTCCGGCGAGATCACGTCCGACATGGCAGCGACCCTGCTGGCCGGCCTCTGAGGCCGGCCACCAGGGTCGTGGTGGAAGGGTTGCGTCAGAGCGGTCGGGCCGCGGTGATTGTCACGTTGATGGTCCTGCCGTTCGGCGCGTCGTAGGACACCTTGTCGCCCACCCGCCTGCCGGCCACGGCTGCACCGAGCGGTGACTGCGGCGAGACGGCCTGTTCGATGGACTCGTCGGCCCCCAGCACCTCTCGGCTGCCGAGCAGGAACGTCTCCGTGTCGTCGAGGTCGCCGTCGAAGGCGACCGTGACCACCTTGCCGGGGGTCACGTCGTCCGGGGCCCCTTGCGGTTCGCCGACGTGGGCTGTCTCGAGGAGATGCTCCAGTTGGCGCACGCGGCTCTCCATCTGGCCCTGTTCTTCCTTGGCCGCGTGGTAGCCGCCGTTCTCGCTGAGGTCACCCTCCTCGCGGGCGGCCTGGATGCGGGCGCTCACTTCGGGGCGCCCCTTGTTCTTCAGGTGGTCCAGTTCAGCCTCGAGCTTGTCGTAGGCCTCCTGTGTCAACCACACAACGTCGGGGGTGATGTCGGACATTGCGCAACCTTATCCGTTGAGGGTGCACCTTTCCACCGAGACGGATGTGGCCTGCTTGAGTGTCTTCATCGTGAAGCTCACCGTTGTCAGCTTCTCGGTGCCCGGCGGGACGTTGACGTCGAGTTCGCCGACGTACTCGAAGGACACGGCCTGGGCGAACAGGGAGCAGGTGGCGGACTGGCTGGGGTCGGTGCGCTGCACCACGATCGTGACGGCGATCTCCTGCGGCGACGTGACGTCGAACTGGCGCACCATGCCGGCCACCGGTGGGTTGGAGCGCTGCACCCCGGCCACCACGACGACGGCGATGGCGGCGGTGAGCGCCATCACGGCCACCACGGCCACCAGGATGTCGACGGGCTTGCGCCGCGGGTAGCGGGCGGCGATACGTGCCCGGTCCTCATCGCTCAGGTATCTGCTCACGCATCCCATTGTGCCGTGAACTCCCTGCATCCGCCTTTCGGGCACCTTTTGACAGTGTCAGCCACGATGGCGACACAATGTGGCGCATGACTTCTGTTGGCGGCTCCGGGCTGCGCCTCCTCCACGTCCACGCCCATCCCGACGACGAGTCGAGCAAGGGTGCGGCCACCACGGCCAAGTACGTGGCGGAGGGCGTCGAGGTGATGGTGGCCACCTGCACCGGCGGGGAGCGCGGCTCCGTGCTCAACCCCCGGCTCGCCCACGACGAGAACGTCCTGCGCAACATCGCCGAGATCCGGCGGGCCGAGATGGCCGCCGCGCGGGAGATCCTGGGCGTGGAGCAGCGGTGGCTGGGGTTCGTGGACTCGGGCTACCCGGAGGGGGACCCGCTGCCCCCGCTGCCGGAGGGCTGCTTCGCGGCGCTGGACCCTGCCGTGGCCGCCGGTCCGCTCGTGCAGATCATGCGCGAGTTCAAACCGCACGTGGTGACCACGTATGACGAGGTGGGCGGCTACCCGCACCCCGACCACATCCAGTGCCACAACGTGACCATGGAGGCGTTCGTCGCGGCCGGCGACCCCGGCATGTGGCCCGAACACGGTCCCGCCTGGCAGGCGGCGAAGCTGTACTACCACATGAGTTTCCACCGTCGACGCTACGCGGCGCTCGAGGAACTCATGCACCAGCACGGCATCTCTTCGAAGCAGCCGGTGCCCATCCGCGACGACGACCCGTACTCCGACGGTCGCCTGACCACGTTCATCCGCTGCGCCGAGTACTTCGAGGTCCGGAATGCGGCGCTCACGGCCCATGCCACGCAGGTGGACCCGGACGGTCCATGGTTCGCGGTGCCTCTGGCGATCCAGCAGGCAGGGTGGCCCACGGAGGACTACCAGTTGAAGATCTCCAAGGTGCCCACCATCATCCCGGAGGACGACCTGTTCGCGGGCCTGCGGGAGCCGCTGGTCAGCGACTACGTCATCTGAGGGGAACAGCGCCGGGAGGCACCGCGGCCGAACTGCAGCCACGCAGCCAGCCCCCCGCCGAGGGCTCCGCCCAGATGGCCCTGCCAGGAGACGCTCGAGGCCGTCGGGAGCAGACCTGTCAGGACCCCGCCGTAGACGAGAAGGAGCACCACCGTCAGCGCGATCTGGCCGGGACGCCGGGTGAAGAACCCGCGGACCAACAGGTAGGCGAGGTAGCCGAACACGAGTCCGGACACGCCGAGCGTGATCGAACCGGGGGGTGCCGTCAGCCACACCGTGATCCCCGATACCACGATGGACACCACGGTCGTGGTGAGCCAGCGGACGAACCCGGCGACATAGGTCAGCACGCCCAGCACCATGAACGGGCCGGAGTTGGCAACGAGGTGGGCCCATCCGAAGTGCAGCCACGGCGCCAGCAGAATGTTGCCGGCGGCGTCCACGTCGCGGGGGATGATGCCGAAGTGGTCGAGGCTGTTGGCGGTGGACTGGTCCACGGCCTCGAGCACCCACATGAGCACCAGCAGCCCGCCCACCACCATGACGGCTCGGAGCCACCGGTTGGGCTGTGTCGTCGATGCCTGGTGTGTCATGACTCCAGTGTGGCAGTCCCGAAAAATTTCACAGCCCGGGGATGGGTAGCCTTGCGGCCATGCCGAACCGCCTCTCCACCTCTGCCAGCGACTACCTGCTGCAGCACGCGCACCAACCCGTGGACTGGTGGGAGTGGGGCGGGGATGCCACCGCCCACGCTGCGCAGACCGACAAGCCGATCCTGCTGTCGGTGGGCTACGCCTCGTGCCACTGGTGCCACGTCATGAGCCACGAGTCGTTCGACGACGCGGAGATCGCCGCCCTCATCAACGAGAACTTCGTCCCCATCAAGGTGGACAGGCAGCAGCACCCCGACGTCGACGCCGTGTACATGGCGGCCACCCAGGCCATGAACCACGGCTCCGGCGGTTGGCCCATGACCGCGTTCCTGACCCCTGAGGGCAAGCCGTTCTTCACGGGCACCTACTTCCCGCCGGAGGCGCGCCCGGGCATGCCGTCGTTCCGCCAGGTGCTGGAGGCCATGGGCGATGCCTGGCGTGATCGACGCGAGGACCTGATGGCCACCGCCGACCAGATCGTGGGCTACCTGAGCGCCGCCTCGGAGACGGCGCTGCACGACGCCGCCCCGGACCTGCGCGCCGCGCTCGACTCCATCGAGGCCGACTTCGACATGATCCACGGGGGCTTCGGCACGTCGCCCAAGTTCCCGCCCGCCACCGTGCTCGACGCCCTGCTCGTCAAGGGTGAGCCGCGCGCGCTGGAGATGGCGCAGCGCACCCTGGAGGCCATGGCCCGCGGGGGCATCCACGACCAGGTGGGGGGCGGCTTCCACCGCTACAGCGTCGACGCCGGCTGGGTCGTGCCGCACTTCGAGAAGATGCTCTACGACAACGCCCTGTTGCTGGGGGCGTACGTGCGCGGATGGCGTCGCACCGCCGACCACGACGCCGGGCTGAGGGCACTGCTGCAGCGGACCGCCGCCCGCACTGTCGACTGGCTGCGGCGGGAGATGCGCCTGACCTCCGGCGCGTTCACCTCCGCGCTGGACGCCGACTCCTGCGACATCCGCGGCGCCGTGTTCGAGGGCATCTTCTACGCCTGGAATGAGGAGCTGCTGGTCGACGTGCTGGGGGAAGAGGACGGTCGCTGGGCCGCCGAGGTCTTCCACGTCACCGCCGGCGGCACGTTCGAGGACGGACTCTCGGTGCTCCAGTTGCGCGGGAGGCCCGACTTCGGCCGTCTCGACGACGTGTGCGCCCGTCTCCTGCAGTCGCGGGAGGGCCGGTTCCGCCCCGCCACCGACAGGATGGTGGTGGCGGCCTGGAACGGGCTCACCATCTCCTCCCTGATCGCCGGGTCCATGGTCTTCAACGAGCCGGAGTGGCTGGAGCTGGCCGTCGCCGCCGCGCAGTACCTCGTGGACGTGCACCTCGTGGAGCAGGACCTGCGCCGCAGCTCCCTGGACGGCGTGGTGGGCGGCGCCGTCGGGGCCGCCGAGGACTTCGGCGCAGTGGCCGAGGCGTTCGCCACCCTGGCCGGCGCCACGGGCGACGCCGCCTGGCTGCGCCGTGCCGAGGCGCTGCTGGAGCGGGCCCTGGGCCTCTTCGGCCACGAGGACGGCGGCTTCTACGACGCGCCGGACACCGGGCTGTTCGACCGGCCCCGATCGCTCACCGACCACATCACGCCCAGCGGCACCTCCGCCCTCGTGGCGGCGCTCCGGGTGGTGGGGCTGCTGGCCGAGCGCCAGGACTTCCTCGAGCGGGCCGACGTCGCCGCGCGGACCACGTGGAGCGCCGTCGCGACCTCACCGCGCTTCGCCGGGTCGGCGCTGACGGATCTCCTCATCAGCGACGAGGCACGCCGTGGGCTGAAGCCGGCCACAGCGGTCGTGACCACGGACGACCCGTTCGACGAACTCGCGCGTGCCTCGTGGCGTCTGGCGCCAGCCGGATCGGTGGTGCTGGCAGCCCGACCGGAGGCCGACGACTTCGGGACCCTGTTGGAGGGGCGGGGGGAGCGCGCCGCCTACGTGTGCCGCGGCACCGTCTGCTTTGACCCCGTCACGGACTACAACGAACTGAAGACGCCGCTCTGGAGCAGGGTATAGGGGCCGTCCCGCGGTTGTCGTGGGACATGGGAAACGCCCCGGACCCGCGGAGTTGATGAGCTGGGGGGCGCTCCTCCGCTGGGGTCCGGGAACGGTTCCGGGTCAGACGCTCCAGTCGACCCGAGGGGTGGCCGTGCCCTGGTAGGGCTCGTCACCGAAGTGTTGTTGCAGCCGCGCGAGTTCCGCCTCGAGGCTCACGCGGACACCGGCGTAGGCCGGGTCGTCGACGACGTTGGTGAGCTCCGCAGGGTCGTTGACCATGTCGTAGAGCTCGTACTCGGTGGGCAGCACCCGGTCGGAGGAACCGGGGGAGCCGAGGCCGTCGTTGTAGTAGACGATGTACTTGTGCGTCTGCGTGCGGACGCCGTAGTGGGCGGGCGCGTGGTGCTCGGGGTCGTCGTGCTCCCAGTAGCGGTAGTACATCGACGTGGGCCAGTCCGGTACGTCCTCCCCGCGCAGCAGCGCGCGGAAACTCAGGCCCTGGTTCTCGGGGAGGGCCTCGTTGGCGTCGAGGCCGCACATGTCGAGGAACGTGGCCGCGAAGTCGACGTTGGTGATGATGGCCTCGCACCGCGACTGCGCCGGGATCTCGGCGGGCCACCGGATGACCAGCGGCATCCCCAGGGACTGCTCGAACATGAGGCGCTTGTCGAACCAGCCGTGATCGCCCAGGAAGAACCCCTGGTCGGAGGTGTAGACCACGATGGTGTTCTCGGCCAGGCCTTCTGCATCCAGCCAGTCCAGCACGCGGCCCACATTGTCGTCGACGGACTGGATGGTCTGGAGGTAGTCGCGCATGTAGCGCTGGTACTTCCAGCTGGCGCGTGCCCGACGGTTCTCCTCGCCCAGCAACTCGACGGGGGTGGGTTCCTTGACGTCGGTTTCGATGAGGTCGTCGGCGATGGTCATGTTGACGTTCTGCACCACCGTGCTCATGGTGGCGTGGTCGTCCCACATGGTCTCGGGCTCCGGGATGGAGCCGACGGGGTACAGGTGCTTGTGCTTCTCGTCGGGCACCCACGGCCGGTGGGGTGCCTTGTGGTGCACCATCAGGCAGAAGGGACGCTCCGCATCACGCCGCCCGAGCCACTCCAGACTCAGGTCGGTGATGATGTCGGAGGCGTACCCCTCGACGACACCCTCCCCGGTGGGGCCGTACATCAACGGGTCGATGTAGTCGCCCTGACCGGGGAAGATGCGCCAGTCGTCAAAGCCCCGTGGATTCGACTTCTCTGTGGTACCGAGGTGCCACTTCCCATAGATCGCGGTCTGGTAGCCCGCCTCCTGCAGGACCTGCGCGTACGTCGGGACACGGTAGTCCAGCTCCGAGTAGATGGAGCAGGCGCCGTTGACGTGGCTGTACGTGCCGGTCAGGATGGAGGCCCGCGACGGGGTGCAGATGGAGTTGGTGCAGAACACCTTGTCCAGCCGCACGCCGTCGGCGGCGATGCGATCAATGTGTGGTGTCGAATTCACCCTGCTGCCGTACGCGCTGATGGCGTGGGCGGCGTGGTCATCCGACATCACGAAGACGATGTTGGGGCGCGACATCATGCGTCCTTGTATTCCTTGCCCAGCCAGTACGTGGAGACGTCGGTGAGGCCGTCAACCTTGCCCGCCTTCACGAACTCCTTGTTGAGCGAGGTCATCCACTTCTCGACCCGGCCATCGTCGCTGGCGGCGATGACGTCGTCGGCGGTGAGGACGTCCACGTACTGCATCTCGGTGGCAACAGCGTCCTCGGGGGCGTCGAGGAAGCCCGCGATGAGTGGCGGCAGCGCATCCTTGTTCCCGGCGGCCCAGGTGAAGGCCTCCTTGCAGACGGCCTGGTACTTCTTGAGGATCTCGGGACGATCGGTGATGTCGGTCTTGGCGACCTGGCAGGCGGGGAAGGCGAAGTCCGGGAAGTCGTCGGACTTGGCCAGCTCCACCATGTCGGGGACCTGCTTCTTGATGGTGTCCACGTGGGGATACCAGATGCCGGCTCCGTCGATCTGCTTGGAGGCGAACGCGCTGATGAGCGTGGGCGGGTCCATGGGGATGCGGTCGATGTCGTCAACGGTCATGCCGGCCTTCTCCAGCGCCAGGTTGAGGATCATGTCGCCGGAGGTGCCCTCGGGCACGCCCACCTTCTTGCCCTTCAGGTCAGCCATCGAGGTGATGCCCGCCTGCGCGATGACGCGGTCAGCCTTGCCGAGCGACTGAATCGCAACGATGCTGGCCTTGCCGGACATCGGGAGCCAGAGGGCGCCGAAGCCGATGTAGCCGAAGTCGAGGTCGCCGGTGCCCAGCGCCTGGATCTGCAGGGGGCCGTTGGTGAAGGTGGAGCTGTTGACCTCCAGGCCGTGCTTCTCCCACAGCTTCTGGTCCTCGGCCACGGCCATCAGCGTGGCGCCGTTGCTGTCGGCGATGTAGCCGACGTTGACCTTGTCCATGGTCATGGGGGTCTCGGCGGCGCCCGACTCGGCACCCGCCTCCGTGGCCGCGGGCGTGGAGGTCTCGGCGGGC
This sequence comes from Arachnia sp., assembly GCA_039929445.1. Taxonomy (GTDB): domain Bacteria; phylum Actinomycetota; class Actinomycetes; order Propionibacteriales; family Propionibacteriaceae; genus Arachnia. The sequence goes on from JBDSRF010000141.1 coordinate 8,369, forward strand.
TTGGTGTCCCCACCACAGGCGGCGAGGGTGGCCAGACCGGCGATGCCGGCGGTGCCGAGCAGGATCTGGCGGCGGTGGAAGCGAAGCGTCATGTGTGGTTCTCCTTGGTTGGTGTTGCTCATCGGGTGGAGGGGGTGACGTCGTCCTGGTGATAGACGGCGTTCCAGACCTCGTTGCGGAAGGCGGTGAACTCGGGGGACGTCCGCATGTCGTCGTCGCGAGGATAGGGGAGGTCGATGTTCACGATCTTGTGGATCCTGCCGGGGCGGGCGGCCATCACGATGACGCGGTTGGCAAGGAAGACTGCCTCGTCCACGTCGTGCGTGATGAACATGACGGTGCGCTTCTCGCGTTCCCACGTTTGCAGCAGCTGCGACTGCATGTGCACGCGGGTGAGGGCGTCGAGCGCGCCGAACGGCTCGTCCATGAGCAGGATGGAGGGGTTCACGGCGTAGGCGCGGGCGATGGCGCAGCGCTGCTTCATGCCGCCGGACAGCGTCTTGGGCAGCGCGTCGGCGAACGCCGTGAGGTTGGTCAGCTCCAGCTGCCTGTCGGCGATGGCGCGGCGCTCGGCCTTGCCGATCTTCTGCAACTCCAGGCCGAATTCGACGTTCTGTCGCACGGTCAGCCAGGGGAACAGGGCGTACTGCTGGAAGATCACACCGCGCTCGGGTCCGGGGCCCCGTACCACCTGGCCATCGACGCGGACCTCGCCGTCGGTGGGCTCGAGCAACCCGGCCGCCATGTTCATGATGGTGGACTTGCCGCAGCCGGAGGGCCCCACCACGGTCACGAACTCGTTGTCGGCCACCGTCAGGGACAGCCTCTCCACCGCGGTGAAGGGTTTGCCGTTGATCTCGAAGACGGCTTCGACGTTGTCGAAGACGATCTTGTCGTCTGTGTAGTTTGTCATCGTCGTTCCTGCCAGCTCGTGAGCCTGCTGTCCACCAGCAGGAGAATCCGGTCCATGATGAGGCCGAGGATGCCGATGGTGATGAGGCCCACGAAGATCGTCGGGATGTCGTAGTAGATCTGTGCGTTCTGCATGCGGTAGCCGAGGCCCTGCTGTGCGGCGATCAGTTCGGCGGCCACCAGCGTGGCCCAGGCCGAACCGAGCCCCTGCCGCAGGCCCACCATGATGAAGGGCATCGAGGCGGGTACGGCGATCCGCCGGAAGATGGTCCAGTCCTTGGCGCCCAGTACGCGGCCGGCGTTGATGAGTGTGCGATCGACGTTCACGACACCCTGGAACGTGGCGATGATGGCCACGAGGAAGCTCGCCAGTGTGATGACGAAGATCTTCGGGACCTCACCGATGCCGAGCAGGACGATGGCCAGCGGGATGATGGCGAGTGGGGGGATGGTCCGGAAGAACTGCGTCCACGGCTCGATGATGGCCCGAACGGTCCGGTACCAGCCCATGGCGAAGCCCAGCGGAATGGCCAGGCCGGCGCCCAGGAAGAAGCCGATGAACACCCGCCGCAGGCTGGCGAGGATGTCGCCGACGAGGAGGTACTTCGGTCCGCTGAGGAGTGACCCGTACTTCGCGATCACCGCCGGCGGCCCGGGGAGGGTGCCGGGATTCAGGATCGATGCCAGCCACCAGAGTCCGATTCCGCCGATGACGGAGGCCAGGCTGATGACCGACCACTTGGTGAACCGTGGCTTGCGGATCTTCTTGATGTCGGCGGCTTCCTGGGCCGGCGTCACGACTGCTGACGTCATGCGGCACCTCGTCCTTCCTCGTAGGCGGTGGCGCTGCCCTCCACGATGCGTTGCAGCTCCCGTTCGGTGGTTTCCAGCCATCCGATGTACCAGGAAGTGGACTGCCAGCCGCGGTCATGCGTGCGGGCGTCGATGTATTGGAGCCAGTTGCGGTCGATCTCGGGGATGGGTTCCGCGTCCCGGCTGGCAAGCGAGAGGTCGTGCTCCTCGGCGCGCTGCGTCCGACGGAATCCCAGTTCCGTCTGGACCACGTCCAGGGCGTAGCGGGGGCCGAGCTGTCCGGCGAAGTTCAGCCGGATGGAGAAGTCGGGTGCCATGGGGCGCTCCGCCGGGGCATGGGGGGCCTCTGCCCACTCGACGAGAGCGCGACGGCCGGCGGGGGTGAGGTGGTGCACCTTGGCGTCGGGCGCGGCGTCGCGGGGGTCGATGACCGTTTCCACCCACCCGAGCTCGGCAAGCTTTGCCAGCGCCCGGTAGATGGGCGTCATCGACGGCTTGCGCCCGAGGAATCGTCCGTCCACGCGCAGCCACTTGCCGATGTCGTAGCCGCTGGCCGGCTTCCTCGCGAGCAGACCCAGCAGCGGATAGTCGGGCTTCATCGCCACCTCCACTATTACCTACCGGTAATAGTAAAGATGGCCCATGGGGTTCTGTCAACAGTTGCTGACGAAAAACCTGCGTTCGAGCTATCACGGTTTGGTAACAGCCCGCGTCTCGTCATCCGGCTGGCGGCGTGGACTTCAGGAGGAACGTGGATCGGTGCGCACCGCTCCCGGTGGTCATGGCAACCTGGCGGCGGGCCTGCACCGCGACCGGGGTGTCCGGGTCCAGCACCGAAAGGTACTGCTCGTGCTCCGTGAGGGAGGCCACGGCGGCCTCCACGTCCGCATCGGCAAGATCCACGACGTGGTCGCCGCCGGGCGCCGTCTCGAACAGCAGTCCGCCCTGCTCCGTCATCACGTCGGCCACCGCCTGGCCGAACAGGATGTGGTCCGACTGATTGGGCATGCCGGGGCCGTATTCGGCGCCCGTGAAGATGGTGATGATCACGTCGGGGCGGTGACGGGCGATGGCTTCGGCGATGGCGGTCCGCAGCGGCTCGTCGTTGGACAGGTGGCTGTCGGGGAAGCCCAGGAACTCGACCACGTCGACGCCGACCTGCGCCGCTGAGCGGCGTTGCTCGTCCTCGCGGATGGGCCCGCACTCCGCAGGGGGCATGCCCTCAATGCCCGCCTCGCCGCTGGTGGCCAGGGTGTAAATGACGCGTTTGCCCTCACGGGTCCAGCGGTGGACGGCCGCGGCCATGCCGTACTCGGGGTCGTCGGGATGGGGTACCAGAACGAGTGCGGTCTGCCAGTCGGTGGGAAAGTTCTCAGCCATACCGCGAGACTAGATCGACCGGGTGGATCAGGGGGCGCCTATGGCGAAGACGGCGAGCCCGATGGCAACGAGGTGGCAGAGGGCGGCGAGGATCGTGGCGCTGTGGAACACCTCATGGAATCCGAACCACTTCTGGCTGGGGTTGGGCCGTTTCGTGGCGTAGGCGACGGCGCCGAGCGTGTAGATGAGGCCGCCGACGACGATGAGGACGACGACTGCCGGCCCTCCTGCCGTCCAGAACTGGGGGAACCAGCCCACGGCGGCGAAGCCCATGGCGACGTAGAGGAAGGTGTAGAGCCAACGAGGGGCATCGAGCCACAGCACGCGGAAGGCGATCCCGAGAATGGCGATGCTCCAGACGAGCACCAGGACGGTGATCCGGGTGGGGCCCTCGAGCAGCATCAGCGACAGCGGCGTGTAGGTGCCCGCGATGAAGACGAAGATGTTGGAGTGGTCGATGCGGCGGAAGATCGCCAGCGTGGACGCGCTCCACGTACCGCGGTGGTAGGCGGCGCTGGTGCCGAAGAGTTGCACGGCCGCCAGGGTGTAGACGCCACAGCCGATGCGGCCGGGCAGGGTGGGGGCGAAGGCGGTGAGGATCACGCCGACGATGAGCGCCACGGGCGCGAAGCCCAGGTGCAGCCAGCCGCGCATGACGGGCTTGGCGGGTGTGTCCACGATCGGGTCCATGGGGGAGAGGGTAGTGGCTGTTTTCTGGCTCATTCTCATACCTACGCTCGGAGTAACTTACGCAACCGTAGGTTACTCCCATCTGCTGCGGGATCGATGCTCGGGTCGCTGTACCGACCGCACGACGGGACGCGTGGGTGTCAGCGCCCGAAGCGCCGCTCGCGGTGGGTGTAGTCACGCAGCGCACGCATGAAGTCCACCTTGCGGAAGTCCGGCCACAGGGCCTCACAGAAGTAGAACTCGCTGTGCGCGGACTGCCACATCAGGAACCCGGACAGCCGCTGCTCACCGGAGGTGCGGATGATGAGGTCCGGGTCCGGCTGCCCCTTGGTGTAGAGGTGCTCGGCAATTTCCTCCACCTCGAGCGTGTTGGCGACGTCCTCCAGTGACGCCCCCTGCTCGAGTCGTGACGCCAGCAGGGAGCGAACGGCGTCGCGCATCTCGTGGCGGCCGCCGTAGGAGACAGCCACGTTCACGTGCATGCCGGTGTGGCCCACGGTCGAGTTCGCGCACTGGATGAGGGCCCGGGAGCACTCCTGCGGCAGCAGGTCCAGTGCGCCCACTGCCTGCACCCGCCAGCGACCTGTGGCGGCCAACTGGGCCACGAGGTCCTCGATGACCTTCAGCAGCGGGCCGAGCTCGTCGTCGGAGGCGCGGTCCAGGTTGTCGGTGCTCAGCACCCACAGCGTCACCACCTGCAGGTTGGCCTCATCGCACCACTCGACGAACTCGAGCAGTTTGTCCGCACCGGCCCTGTAGCCCACCTCCAAGGGTTCGCCGGGAGCGTTGAGCCGTGCCCATCGGCGGTTGCCGTCGGCCAGGACCGCCACGTGCTGGGGGAGCCGCTCCACGTCGATCTGGCCCCGCAACTGCGACACGTACGTCGCATAGAGCCACTTCGGGGGCCATAAGCGATCGACGAATCGTCGGAGTGCGGACATGGGAGCAGCCTAGGACCTCGGCTCCGGATGTGGTGCCATTCGTGGTTCGTGGAACCATGGGAGGCATGGCTGGACGAAATCCCAATGCGCGGGCGCGCGACATGGTCCTCTCGATGCTGGTGCTGCTCGTACCGCTCGCGGCGATCACGTGGTTCTTCACGAGCGATCCGGCCCCCGAGGTGGAGGCAGTGGACGTGGCACCCGTCCTCGCCAAGGCCGAGGGCCAGTCGCCTTACAAGATCCTGCGGGCCACGAACCTGCCCGCGGACTGGGTGCCCGTGCGGGTGGCCTGGGCGGCTGACGGAGACGCCTGGATCACCAACGAGCCCGCCGTCGGGAACTCGTGGCAGCTGGGGTACCTGGCGCCCAACTCGGTCTACGTGGCCGTGCAGCAGCGCGACCGGGGCACGGGCACCTTCGTCTCACAGGTGACCCGGGACGGCCGCCGCGGGTCGGATGCCAGCGAGATCTCGGGCCGCACCTGGGAGCACTGGACCTCCGACGACGACCGCACGCGGAGCCTCGTGTGGCGGGACGGCGACATGGTGGCGGTGGTCTCGGGCGACACCGATTTCGAGCAGCTCGACGCCTTCGCGGGCGCGCTGTCGTCCAACTGAGTCAGTTGCCCTCGCGGGCCTTGGTCACCTGTGCCCGTGCGTCGTCGAGGTGCTTCTGGCACAGCACCGCCAACTCCTCACCTCGCTGCCACAGGGCCATCGAATCGGCCAGCGGTACACCGCCGGACTCCAGCTTGCGCACCACCTCGGCGAGTTCCTCGCGGGCTGCTTCGTAGGTGGGCGCCTGCGCCGCGGGCTTGTCAGCCATGTTGCTCCTGTTCGTGGGTGTCGATGACCTGCAGGTCCAGCTGGCCGTCGGCCAGGTGGGCCCGGATCCCGGCTCCGGGTGAGGTGTCGTGGATGGACGAGATCGTGGAGTTGCCGTCGAACAGAACGGCGTAGCCCCGCTCCAGGGTGGCCTTCGGGGACATGGCGCGGACGCTGGCGAGTGCCGTGCGGAGACCACCCTCTTCCGTGCGCAGTGCGGACTCGACACCGGAGGCGAGGCGATGGCGCAGCAGAGCCAGTCGGTCGCCGTGTGCCGCGAATGCGCTGCCGGGGTCCCGGAGGACGGGTCGCGAGACGACGTCGTCCAGGCTGCGCTGCGCCACCTCCAGCCGGTGCGTGATGGCGTCGTCGAGCCGGTCGCGGGCCTGGCCCATGAGAGCCACCTCGGCGTCGAAGTCGGGCACCACGCGTTTGGCGGCGTCGGTGGGCGTGGAGGCGCGGACGTCGGCCACGAAGTCCAGCAGCGGCACGTCCTGCTCGTGCCCGATGGCGGAGATGACGGGTGTCTGGCAGCTGGCGACGGCCCGCACCACGCCCTCGTCCGAGAACGACAGCAGGTCCTCCAGGCGGCCGCCGCCGCGGGCGATGATGATGACGTCGACGTCCTTGTCGCGATCGAGCCGCTGGATGGCGGTGATGACCGACTCTGCGGAGTTGGGGCCCTGCACGAGGCAGTGCGCCACCGTGAACACTGCCGGCCAGCGGCGCGCCACGTTGGTGAGCACGTCGTGTTCGGCGTCGGACGCCTTCCCTGTCACCAGCCCGATGCGACGGGGGATGAACGGCAGCCGCTTCTTCCGGTGGCTATCGAAGAGTCCCTCCGCCTGCAGTGTGCGTTTGAGCTGCTCGAGGCGGGCCAGCAGCTTGCCCTCCCCGGCCACCACCAACTCCAGGCACTCGAAGCTCAGGGAGGTGTTGCGTTCCCAGACCCGTGGCCGAACCCTGGCCGTTACCCGGGAGCCCTCGGGGAGCGGCCCCGCGGCGTCCAGCACCATGGCCGAGACGGTGACGGAGGCCGACATGTCGGCCACGCGGTCACGAAACGTCAGGAACTGCGTGGGACCGCTGCGGCGCTTGATCTCGATGACCTGGGCATCCACCCAGATCTCGCTGCACCGCCCCACCCAGTCCTTGACCGCCATCACCACCCTGCCGAGCGGCTGCGGCTGCTCTTGCGAGCTCTCCAGTGCCATGGACGCCACCCTAGTGCCGGGCGCCGACAGGCCCTTCGTAGGATGACGGCATGACCGCCACCGCCACCCCCCGTGCCGCGCGGTCACGGCGCGGCGCGCACGGCTGGGTGCTGAACCAGCACGGGGCATGGGCCATGGTCCTGGTGCCGTGGCTGCTCGGCTTCGCGACGGTGGTTCGCGACGGGGGCCACCCCGCGCCGGGGTTGGTGTTGCTGGCCTGCTGGCTCGCCGGCTACTTCCTCTCTTCGCCGCCTCGCAGTGGCTCAGGTCGCGGTTCAAGCCGCGCTACCTGCCCGCGGTCCGCGCGTACGCCGTCGTGACGGCGATTCTGGGTCTCGGTGTGTTGGCGCTGCGCCCTTCGCGCTCATGGCGCTCAAGGCCCTGCTGGTGCCCGGGCTGGGTCCCATGCGGGGACGCAACGTCACGGCCAGGGCGGCGGGCCTCGGAGAATTCGTCGCCACCGGCGTGCTCGTGGCAGTCCTCCTGATCGGCTGATGGCCGCCTTCGGCAGCGTCTCCTAGACTGATGGCATGTCCACACCTGTTGACCAGACGCCCAAGCGAGTCATCCTCGCCGCCCCGCGCGGGTACTGCGCGGGGGTCGACCGCGCCGTCGTGACGGTCGAGCGAGCGCTGGAGACCTACGGCGCGCCCATCTACGTCCGCAAGCAGATCGTGCACAACAAGCACGTCGTG
>JBDSRF010000142.1:0-8115 GCA_039929445.1 Arachnia sp.
GGGGGCCAAGATCACCGCCGGGGACCTGCGCAGGTTGTGCTGCGACGCAGACATCATGCCAGCCGTCCTCGGCGGGCCGTCCGAGATCCTGGACGTGGGCCGCACGCAGCGCCTCGTGACCCCGGCCATCCGCAAGGCGCTGAGCCTGCGGGACGGCGGGTGTGTGTTCCCGAACTGCACCGCACCGGACTCGGCTTGCGAGGCTCACCACCTGCAGCCGTGGTGGGCCGGCGGCGCAACCGCCCTGTGGAACCTGGTCCTGCTGTGTCCTCACCACCACAAACTCGTGGAACCGGACCGGTGGAGCCGCCCCGGCGACCGCTGGAGCATCCACCTCGACCCGCAAACGGGCACGCCAGTGGTCACACCACCCGGCCGGACGGACCGATTCACCGCGGCGCGAGCGACACCACCCGATGGGGACCACCAAGCACCCGTTCGGGATGGTTCGCTCGCCAGGGCAGGACCGTGAGGCCTGCCCCCGCTCGATCGCCCCGCTGGCCCTTTTGGTACTACCGCCGGGTCTCGATGAAACCATCGAGGGTGAATGCGCCTGGGTCCTTCTCGCCATCGAACAGGACCGTGCCGTTGGTCCTGATGCGCACGTCGTCAACGAAGACTCCACGGCCGCGCGTGTTGGAGTCGGTGGTGTAGCGCCACCGCACGAGCTGCGCGTCGGCAGGCAGGGCGGCCCGGGCCGTGCCCCATGTCCGGTTGCCCTGGTTGTTCCACGTGCCGCCGGTGGCGGTGGTGCGTGGACCCTCGGGTGTCTCCGTGGTGACCGTCCACGGCAGCAGTGACCAGGTGGCGCCGCCGTCAGCGGAGGCCTCCAGCGCAAAGACGTCCGTGGGCTCGTTGTCCGCGAAGGCGGCGAAGTGCAGGACGGAACCCTCCGGGCGGGCGGGGAGCCGCAGTTGCAGCGTGTGTTGGGCCCCATCTCTCGCCCCGCCGGACCAGGCTGTGGAACCCTTCCGTGGCTGGACAGCGAGTGCCGCTGCCAGCCCGTCTGTGACGGCCCGTCGGGCCGGGTTGTTGGACCCCCAGTCGCGGCTGGGATGCACCCGGTTGGTGAGTAGCACCGCGAACGAGCGCGACTGGAAGTCGATCACCAGCGATGTCCCCGTATAACCGGTGTGGCCAGCTGTGCGCGGACCCGAGAGCCCGGACATGTACCAGAGTTGGTTGAGCTCGAACCCCAGGCCGTGGGCGTCGCCGGGGAACGCGGCGTTCTCGTCGGAGATCATCGCCTCGACGGATTCCGGTTCCAGGATGCGCTCGCCGTGGTAGGTCCCACCGTTCAGGATGGTCTGCGCGAGAACGGACATGTCGGCTGTGGTCGAGAAGACGCCCGCGTGACCGGCGACGCCGCCCAGGCTCCACGCGTTCTCGTCGTGCACCTCACCCCAGACCATGCCCCGTTCCGGGCTGGCCTGGAACTCGGTGGCGGCAATCCGCTCCCGGAGGCTGGCATCGGGGTTGTAGCCGGTGTCGACCATGCCCAGGGGTTCCGCGATCCGTTCCTGCAGCAGGACGTCGAGTGATGTGCCCGTCAGGTGCTCGGCCAGCACCCCCAGTGAGATCAGATTGAGGTCGGAGTAGGTGTACGTCGTGCCGGGCGCTGCGTTGGGTGTGGTGTCCATCACCGCCGCGATGCGGGAGTCCTTGTCGGGGTACTGGCTCCACAGCGGTAGCCAGGCCACCAGCCCGGAGGTGTGCGTCAGCATCTGCCGGACCGTGATGGTTTCCTTGCCGTTGGTCCCGAACTCCGGCACGTAGTGGGCGTAGGGCAGATCGAGATTGACGTCGCCCTGCTCCACCAGCTGCATGACCAGGATGGAGGTGAACAGTTTGGTGACCGAGGCCATGTCGTAGATGGTGTCCTGCCGGGCGTCGATGCGCTGACCCTCGGGCAGCAGGGTGCCCTGACCGTCGGCGTAGCGCAGGGACTGGCCGACGACGTGCTGGCTGAGGATCCGTCCCTGATGCCACCCATCACGGCGGTAGCGGATGCGTACATCGGCCGTACGGCGGGATCCTTCGGGTACGCGAAGGCATCGACACGGTCCCATGCGTACCGGATGGGTTCCGGGTCGAGGCGCAGCCGCGCAGGACGCTCGTTCGTCAGGACCGTGTCTGCGGGGGCGAAGCCGCGAAAGACAACGTCGAACCTGCCCGTCGTAGGGTGCGTTTCGTCCGTGCCTTCACCTGGGTCCCCGGTAGAGCAGAAAACGGCTGGTGTCGACCACGAATCGACGCAGGTCGCGCTGCCACGCCGCGATGATCTCGGTGGCGCTGGCACCCGCCTCGAACTGCGTACGGAATCGGTCGGAGCCCGTCAGCAAGTCAATCCATCGCCCGCCGTCGCCCCGCCAGTCGAAATCGTCGTAGAGGTCGCGGGCTGTCACCAGCATGTGGGTGCCCACGGCAAGGGCATCCACTTCCGATGGGTTGATGATGTGTACCTGGACGCCACCGCACACCTTGCCCTCGTTCTTGGAGAAGGTGGGCACGAAGTAGGCCTCCCTGAAATCCACCCCCGCCAGGCCCTGCTCGTTGAGGGCGGCCGCCCATCTGTGGTCCCCGTACGGGGCGCCGATGAGCTCGAAGGGCCGGGTGGTGCCGCGACCCTCGGACATGTTGGTGGCCTCGAACATCCCCGTGCCCGGATAGATCGTGGCCGTCCAGGGCGTCGGCATGTTCGGCGACGGCATCACCCAGCGGCCGGCCAGCCCCTCGATGTCCATACCCCGCTTCCACCCCTGCGCCTGCACCACCTCAATGGTGGCGAGCGGCTGAACACCGGCTCGGGTCATGAACGTGGCGTTGAAGTAGCGGGCCAGTTCGCCGACGGTCATGCCGTGCTGCTGGGCGATCTCCAGTTGTCCCACTCCGGAGGCGAAACCGGGCTTCAGCACCGGGCCGCGGGCCTTGCCGCCGAGCGGGTTGGGGCGGTCCAGCACCACGAAGTCGACACCGGCCGAAGATGCGGCCTGCATGGCCGAGAACATGGTCCAGATGTAGGTGTAGAAGCGGGCGCCGACGTCCTGGATGTCGAACACCACGACGTCCACCTCGGCCTCGGTGAAGAAGCCGGCGAACTTTACCGCGTTGGCGCCGTAGGCGTCGTAGACGGTGACCCCGGTGCGTGGATCCACGGACTTCGGCTCGCTGGAGCCCGCCTGGGCGGTGCCGCGGAATCCGTGTTCCGGACCGAACACGGCCCCGACGACGACACCCCTGGCCACCATGTCGTCGACGATGCTGGTGAAGTCGCGCAGCACGCCCGTGGGGTTGGTGATGACCCCCACGCGGCGGCCCGCCAGGATCCGCCAGTTGTCGGCGGCGGCCACGTCGGCGCCGGCCATGACGCCTCCGCCGTTCCTGCGGGTCCCGTCGGCGGGCCCGTCAGCGAAGGCGGGGGCGCCGATGCCGGACACCGTCCCGGCCGCGGTCGCGATCCCGGCGGCCCGGAAGAGGCCTCGTCGGCTGGTGCTCATGATGGTTGTTCCTCTCGTCGATGTGACACTCAGTGGATCCCCCCGGGATGTAGCGGCCCTTCGCGGCCCTACCAGGTGAGCCCGAACCCGAACGGGTAGAGGATCTGCTCCGGGTCGTCGGCGGCCAGGACGTCCACGGGCAGCTTGCCGGTCGGTGCAACGTCGCCCGTGATGACCCGTGCCAGGGACCCGATGGCCACGGGCGAGTAGGAGTAGGTGGCCAGCACGGTGGGGGCGTTCGGCAGTTTGGCGATGTCGTAGGGGTTGCGGACGGCCGCTGTGACCACGCGGGCACCGCTCGCGTACAGGGCGTTCGCGAACTGCTGCTGGACGCTGCCGGTTGCCACGTTGTTGGTGAGCAGCACCGTGACGTCATGCTGTTGCGCCTGGGCCACGACGGCTGCCCGCTGGGTGGCCGACGGTGCGGCGCCCGTGGTCGCGGTGGTCACCGTCGCGCCATGTTTCGTCAGTTCTGCGGCCAGGGTCCTGGTGGTGCTGTCGCCCCACCCCGTCACCAGCACGCGCTTGCCCTGCACGCTGAACGGGAGGGCAGCATCCTCGTTGCGCAGGAGCGTGGTGGTCCTGTCGCTGATCTGCTCCGCGGTCCGCAGGTGTCGGCCGGTGCCCACCCATGTTCCGATGCGGGACACCTGCACGGTGGGCCGGGCGATGACGCCCTGCGCGTGCTTCATGGCGAGAACGCGTTTGACGCTCTCGTCGATGCGCTTCTCCGTCAGACGGCCACTGTCGAGGGCTTCGTCGATGGCCTCGTAGGCCTCGCGGGGGTCAGCGGGCAGGAGCAACTGGTCCACGCCTGCTTCGAGCGCACGGACGGCCACCTCGCCGTCGCCGTACTTCTCGCGCACGCCAGCCATCTCGAGGCCGTCGGTCACGATGACGCCCTCGAAGCCCATGTTCTCCCGAAGCTGGCCCGTGACGATCTTCTTCGACAGGGTGGCGGGGTCGCCGCTGTCGTCGAGGGAGGGGACGACGATGTGCGCCGTCATGATCGAGTCCACACCTGCAGCGATCGCCGCCTCGAACGGGGGCTTGTCGATGGTCTCCCACTCCTCAAGGGTGTGGGTGATCACGGGGAGGCCGGTGTGGGAGTCGGTGGCCGTGTCGCCGTGGCCGGGGAAGTGCTTGGCCGTGGCGATCACCCGGGCATCGTCCTGGTAGCCGCGGATGGTGGCCGCGCCCATCTCCGACACGAGCTCGGGCTGGGAGGAGAACGACCGTACGCCGATCACCGGATTGTCGGGGTTGATGTTGACGTCGACGTCGGGAGCGTTGTTCTGGTGGATGCCCATGGCCGCCAGTTCACGGCCGGAGATCGCGGCCGCCGTGCGGGCGTCGGCGGCGCTGCGGCCGGCACCGAGTGCCATGTTGCCCGGGAACTGGGTGGCGGGTGGTCCGATGCGGGTCACGATGCCGTGCTCCTGATCGGTGCTGACGAGAAGCGGGATGCCGGCGCCGGTGCCGAGGGCTGCCTGCTGCAACCCATTCGACAGCTGTGCCACCTGGGTGGGGTTGGTGATGTTGTCCCGGGCCGAGAACAGGATGAACCCGCCGGGCATGAACTTGTCGATCACCTGGCTGGCGTTGGGCACGCCGTAGAGGGCCGTGTTCTTCGCGTCGTTGCTGTCGGCGCTCTGGCCGTAGGCGAACAGGATGAAGAGCTGCCCCACCTTCTCCTCGATGGACATCCTCTTGACGGTGCGTTCCGCGTATTTCATGGCCGCCCGGTCCCGGGGGCCATCGGCCTGACCGGGATCCGCTGAGGCGGGGGAGGCGAAGGGTGCGAGCGCCATCGCCGTTGTCAGGGCGACGGTGGCCGCCCACAGTCGTGTCTTCCTCGTGTACGTCATGTCATGAGCCGCCTTTGGTGGTGGGTCTGGATGGAATCAGAGCTGCGCCGGGCCGGCTGCTGTCGCCTCGGCGACGGCGGCGGTGCGCCGCTGCTCAACCTGGCCCTGGGCGTCGGCGCCGCGCTCGGACTTGACCGCCAGGACGCGGGCGCGTGCCTGCATCTGCGGTGCTGCGCCCATGTCGGCGAACTGACCGCCGACGGTTCCGCGGACCCGATTCCCGTCGCCGGTGGGGGCCGGGTCGTTACCGGTGCCGGTGAGGTCGCCCCGGATGATGTTGCCGTTGACGCTCACCCCGCCCGTGGTCTCAGAGATCACCAGACTGGAGCCGAAGTAGCTGGCCCCATCAGCGCAGGTGCTGAGGACATCGCCGTCGCCGACCTGCACCCCGACGTTGCCGATGAGGCGTGTCTCGCCGTCGACCTCGCTCGCGCACACCGAGGTGCCTTCCACGTTGTCCCTGACGGTGAGGGCTCCCTTCAGTGTGCTGTTGATGACGTCGACGAAGGTGGTGCCGAGCCCGCGGACCTGGCCCGCCACCTGGCTGCTGTCCAGCAGGAGGTCCCCGGTGCGCGCGTCGACCTCGCCGCCGACGGCGGTGTTGTACAGGTAGGTGAAGGAGCCCTCGGTGCCGGCGCGGGCGCGGACGTCGGCGCCGACCTCGGCCCGGTCCAGGTAGATGCCGAACCCACGGCTCGTGACGGTGCCGGTGATGGCGCTGGTGGTCGCGTCGAAGTAGGCATCCGCAGCAACGGTGACGGTGCCCTTGAACGTGGCGTCCACCACCACGAGGTCGGCTCCCGCCAGGACGCGCACCTTGCCCTCCACGGTGGTGCCGGTCAGGGTGCAGGCCTGGCCTGCCGGGACAACGAGGTCGCCGGGCACGGTGACGGCGCCGGCAGTGCCGATGCACCGCGTCACCAGGTCGGCGGAGGCGGGTGCGGCCGTGGCTGCCAGGACCAGGCCCGTTGCCAGGACGGTGCCGAAAACTGCTCTGCTCTTCATTGATCTTCCTTCGGGATTGGCCACATCAGCGTGGTGCTCTCGGGTTTCTCGGATCTGTGGGGACCGTGCCCCGACACTTCACGTTGTCACGACCCCCCATCCTGTGGAAGGGTCCCGCCGTGGTGGTTGCCCCCGGTTGACGGAGTCTCCACGTGGGGTGACTGTGCCGATCCGTTCGGATGCGGAGGGGGTGTGGTGGGCCGGTGGGCGTGATACCGCGACGGGCTGCAGTGAGCTGACTCTCAGCAGTATCGTGTCATTCGAGGGCCGCGCCACCGACTCGCGCCATGCATTTCGGGTGGGCCGCGCATCGCATGAAGGGTGCTGACAATGATCGTCGATGACCTGCGCAACGCTGACCTCTACCGGGGGATACCTGCCCTCCACGCCGTGCTCACATCACTGGCCGCGATGCAGGGCGGGGAACTGCCCACGGCCCCGGTGGAACTCGACGGTGGGATGGGGCGTTTGCTTCCCATGGAGTTCGTCACGCGTGATCCCACTGCGTGCCGCTTCGAGAATCACCTCACCTACTACGACATCCACTGCGTGTTCGAGGGAGTGGAGCGCGTGGAAGTGGCCGCCCTCGGATCCCTGACCCCCTCCACGGAGTTCGACGAGGGTGACGACATTGGCTTCCTCGATGGTGGCGCGGACGCGTCGGTGGTCCTCAGTCCGGGACGGTTTCTGGCCTGCTTCCCCGACGACGCGCACAAGCCGGGGATGTGGATCGACGGGCCTCGGCCCCTGCGCAAGATCGTGGCCAAGGTTCGGGTCAGCAGCCTGTTCGACTGACGGCGGGCTCCCGGCGGGCGGGGCAGTACACCTGACCGCGTAGGCGGAACAACAGTGCGCCGCCGGTCAGGAGGAGCGCGCCGACGGCCAGCAGGGGCTGGATGGGGGCGAACCAGGTGATGGCCCCGGAGTAGCCCAGCGCCAGGAGTGCGAGCTTGTTGCAGACGGGGCAGCCGACGGCGAACCAGGCGAGGAGGCCCCCGGCGAGTCCGAAGCGGCCCTGCTTCGTCTCGCTTGGATCCACGGTGGGTGCACGGTCGCCGTCGACGGCGGACTGGGCTCCTGTGGGGCGGATGTAGGTGGCGGCCAGCAGCCCGGCCAGGATCGAGGTCAGGATCCACACGGGGTAGTTCCACGCGAGGACGGCGATCTCCCGTCCGAAGATGGGGTTGGGGATCAGAACGGTGGGGATGCCGATGAGCAGGGCGAAGAGGACGGAGAACCCTCCGGCGGCGAGGTACTGCCGCCGCGTCCACGCACTGAGAGCTGTGATGGCGGCACGCATCGAGCGCCATGGCTCCGAAGGGGTGGTGGTGAGGGGGAGGATGGAACTCTCCAATGCAGGGGGCGGCCGGACACGATCCACACAGCCTAGCGCATCATACCCCCCTGGGTATTTTTCATTCTTGGGTGGTGGGCAAGGAGCACGGGTGGCGCGAGGAACTGGCGCAGAAGTAGACGCCCGGCGGCAGGGGGCGGCCATGCCCGAACTCGGGGCCACGGTGGGTGCGTTGTGGCGGATCGAGGGTGCGCTGGCTCATGACCGTGCCAAACGCAGGGCCATCGATGGCTGGCGACGCCGCGACCGCCTCGACGAGCGGTACAGGTCCACGGCGCGCCAGTGGACGGAGGCTGACGAAGAGGGATGGGAACCGATCGACGACGACGTCCTACGCCTCGCCTTCACGGCCTGCCACCCCGTCTTCACCCGTGAAGCGCAGGTGACGCTC
>JBDSRF010000143.1:0-4926 GCA_039929445.1 Arachnia sp.
CCCCATGACTCCCCGCCCGGCCGCACCACTGCCCGGGGCTCCGTGAGTTCGACCGTGACCGTCGCCATGGCCGCCTGCCGCTCGAGGTAGGTGACCTGCGCGTCAAGGGACTCGATGTCACCGCGCACACGCCCCAGCTCCTTCTCCACGGCCAGCATGTCCTCGACGTTCTTGGCCGCGTCGAAGAATGCCCTGAGTCGCACCTCCTGGGCGCGCAGGTTCTCCAGTCGCGCTGAAAGATCCAGGTGTTCCTGCGTGACGTCGCTGGTGGCCTCGGACTGGAACTTCACCACCCCGAGTCCGGCGACGGCTGCGATGAAGTCCTCGTACCCATCGGTGGGCACTCTTACGGTGACCCACCCCCGCAACGCGGCACCGTCGCCGTTCTCGACGTTGCGGTAGACCCACTCCTCACTGTCGGTGGCCATCTGGAGATCCGAGACGGTTCCGGAGTGCGTGCGGGTGAGGTCGCGGATCTTGTCCATGGCGTCGTTCGTGCTGGCCACCTCCAGTCGAAGGGTCTTGGTGCGGATGATGAGCCGGTCCCCGCCGTTGTCCCCACCCTCCTGCGGCAGATCAGCGCTGTCACCGTTGGCCGGGAGGCGGTCGCCAACGGCCGGCGTCGAGCCGCTGCCCCCGCTGCAACTGGTCCCCATCGCTGCCATCACAAGCACGACGACGAGCGCCATGAGCGCCCTCAGTTTTCGGACCTTCGTTGTCGCGGCGCGTGGGCCGGCATTCGACACGAGAGCAATCTGACGACGAGTGACCACCACATCCTCCTTGATGAGAGCGATCACTCCACCAAACCACACATTCCCGCGGCCGGACAGGACGCGCGGTCACGATCCGACAACGATCGACGGCCCCGTTCCATCACGACAACGCCCGAACGACTGTGGCACGCCATCACGGGCCCGGACGTCCGGGCCAAGTACCAGTTCGGGACCACGATCGCCTCTGACGGGGCTCAGAGATCGACGTTCACCACCACCCGCCCGGAGGCAGATCGCGAGTGGAGCCACGGTCAGAACCTGGTCGTGGACCCACCGCGTCGGCTCGTGCAGTCGAGACGCCCTCAGCCCATGCTCTTGGCGCCGTCGATCGACTCCCTGATGATGTCGGCGTGGCCTGCGTGCTGGGCGGTCTCGGCAATGATGTGCAGCAACACCCGACGGGCTGTCCAGCGCGTACCCGGCTCGAACCAGGGGGCTGGTGGGAGGGGGTGCGACGAGTCAAGGTCGACCGTCGATATCAGGGCATCCGTGCGCGCCGCCACCTCTTCGTAGTGGCGGATGAGGTCTGCGAGGGTGGTGCCGGAATCCACGACGAACCGCGGGTCCCGCCCCGCCCCCTGTCCATCTCCGGGTTCCTCACCGTTGGCGGTCCAGTCCTGATCTTCACCGCTGTCCTCCTCAGCTGCAGCGCCGTGCACCATGAATCTCGCCCAGTCGTCCTCCGTGTCGGCGACGTGTTTGATGAGCCCATTCAGGGCCAATGCACTGACGGTTGGTACACGGGCAGCCTGCTCATCGGTGAGGTTCTCCACTGTGAGGCGCAGGAAGTGGCGGTGTTTGGTCAACGTCTCAAGCAAGTCCTGGCGTTCAACGGTGCTATCCATGGTGACTGATCCCTTCTCCGGGTTGATGTGAAACAACCGTAGGCACTCCGACGCGTTCGGGGGGAAGAACGGCCCGGCCCGGACCCAGAGGACAGGCGAGCCTCGACTGAACGATTGCGGCCGACCCCTCGGGGACCGGCCTCAATCGTGTTGTCGTGCCGACGGAGTAGGTGTAACCACCACCCGTCCGCGGCGTCGCATCGATGACGCTCGCCGTGATGAAGGAGCAGCAGCAGCCACGGCCGGTGAGGGCCGTGTCGCATTCAGTGCGCCACCGTCGGTCATCAGCGGCAATCCACGCACCGGGACCGCCAAGGGATGGCCACTCCACTGGGCGCGCTTCATGCGGGGCAGGTACGTGAGGTTGTCCGGGGTGACGTCGTTCAGAGCGATCGAGGCACGGGATGGGGATTTGCTGGCCGAGACTCCAGACATGCTGGCGACGGTGCTGGTGATGACGCCTGCCCATTCCCGGTTCACGCTGTGCAGAATCACCCCGACCCGGAAGCCCGAACCAAGTACCAGTTCGGACAGCCTTTACCTCCGCTCACTACGCTGGCACCATGAGCCCCTCCGGCGTCGAGCCCATCTCGTCGATCGCCCCGGAGTTGGCTGGGCCCGTGATGATGAACCAGAGCTGGCTGGACCTGACCTTTCTGCACTGGGCGGTGGATCCGGCGGAGGTCGCACACCGCATGCCCCCCGGCGTCCGACCCGACACCCTCGACGGCGCCACGTACGTCGGCCTCATTCCCTTCCGGATGGTCGGCGCGGGGATCGCCCGCGGTCCGGGGGTTCCGTGGCTGGGTTCGTTCCTGGAGACCAATGTGCGGCTGTACTCCGTCGACGACACGGGACGGCGCGGAATTGTCTTCCTCAGCCTCGACACCGACCGCGTGGCGGTGGTGGCTGGCGCACGCGCCGCGTTCGGGTTGCCCTACCGCTGGGCGCGGATGCGCTACGGAAGGAGCGGCGACGTGCACACCTACGACGCTCGCCTCCGCCATCCCGGGACGCGGGCGGAGAGCCGCATCGTGGTGCGCCCGGGAGCGAGGCGTCAGAGCACTTCGCTTGATGACTTCGTGAGCGCGCGGTGGGGTCTGCACGTGCACTGGTGGGGCAGGACGCTGTACGTACCGAACCAGCACGAGCCCTGGCCAGTTCACGACGCGGAAGTGCTGGCCCTGGACGACACGCTGATGGCTTCGGTGGGGCTGCCCGACCTCGCGGCCCGTCCGCCGGACCATGTGGCCTTCAGCCCCGGGGTGCGGACCGAGTTCGGGTTTCCGGGGGACGCGACTCATCCACGTCGCCCGTAACGGCGAGCCTTCAGGCAACCCCCTGGGGGGTTGTCACGCAGACGGTGCCAACGGACGCGCCACGGTCGGGACTTCGCGACGCCGTCCGCCGACCCACAGGGCAGCCGAACCGGCAATCACGATGACCGCGACCGTGAACCAACCGGTTCCGGGCGGCGTGTCCCAGTTGTACCCGTTGATTCCGATCATGATGACGTAATCCGTGATCGCGTGAGCCCCGCCGAACGCGGTGGCACCCCACAGGACAACGGCGAGGCCGAAGACGGTGCGGCCCTCGAGACCGGGTTCCGATCCCAGCAACAACACAAACACCACAACGGCCCCGACGTCGACAGACATCCAGAGCCACCCCTGAAGGTAGACATCAAGGTCAGCGCCTGGGTTGAGTGCTGCTGCCAAAGTTCCGACCGCGATGATGGCCGGAGTGACCGCTGCGATGAGGGCGAGCAAGGTGCTGCGCCAGCCCAGTCGCAGGCCGAGAATCACGACTATCCACGATGCCACCGCCAACACCATGGCGAGTCCACCCACCTGGGACGCCGACGGCGTGAGCCCCACATCTTCTGAGAAGTACATCAGGGGGAACCCCTCGTCCATCCGCCTCGAGCAGGCCTCCGCGATCTCCCCCGTCTGCTCGGACGCGAAAACGGTCCCGTGCCACATGATCTCGCGACAGGGAAGCCACAGGAGGTGTACTGAGATGGCCGCCGCCGCTGCCGCCGCGAGCAACAAGCCGCCAGCGGCGAACCACGGCCAGCGCGGCTGCGGCTGCGCGCTCCTGCCCTTGATGTCGTCCATGAATCGCCCCCACGATCGTCTCGATACCGCCACGGTAGCGACGTTTCCGGCCATCGGCGGCAGGACCGGAAAAAGGCGGCAACCTCAGGTAGGCGGCACTCGGCACGCCTCGGTGAACCCGGCCGGCGGGATACCGAGGGCCTGGATCACGCGCGCCCAGTAGTTCACCTGGGCGGCGGTCGTGGCCAGGATCACCAGTTCCCGCTCGCTGAACTCCTCGCGCAGCAGGGCCTGGTGCTCGGCCGGGAACACCAGCGGTGAGGACGAGATCCGACGGGTGTACTCGATCGCCAGGCGCTCCCGGGCGCTGAAGGTCGGGACGGAGTCAGGGTCCCCGCCAGCGAGCGCCGCCAGTTCGGCGTCGCTGAGCCCGGCGCGGTCGTGCTCGAAGCTGTTCATGTCCACGCAGAAGGCGCAGTTCGCGGTGGTGGAGGCGGTGACGCGCACCAGCTTCAACAGCCGCTCGGACGGTTCGCGGTGCGACACCAGCATTTCCAGCAGGCCGGACCCGATCGCGGCCTTCGGATACCAGGCGAGCAGGCGGGCGGGCTCCATCCGTCGCCCCGTGGTGCGCTCTGCGATCCTCACCCCCAGTCGCAGCAGGGGATTCATACGGCTCGGTTCCCCGATTAGTGCCATGTGGCCATCATGGCAGCGTTCGCCGCGATCCCTCCGCACGACGAGACCCGCAACCACAAGAACTGACATCCACATCCCATCGACACCATCGCACCCGCCAGTGGGGAATTCGATGGAACGATGTGTCGCCTCCGGGGATGCGGGAACATGGGAAGGGTGGTCCCCGCGCAGAATTCGTCGCGCCGGCGACGCAGGGGACCCTCTGTGAGGGTGGCACATGACGGTCGCGAGAAAACTCGAACCAGTGCTGGCTGCAGCGTTCAGGACGGCTCTTCCCGTCCGGATCGACTTCTGGGACGGCAGTTCGCTTGGCCCGCGTGACTCCACGTTCGCCCTTCGTTTCACCCGCCGCCGTGCCCTACTAAGAATCATGTGGTCTCCCAACGAGCTCGGCTTCGTGCGCGCTTACGTATCGGGAGACCTCGAGATCGACGGAGACCTGATGGAGGCGATGTCTACTCTCACTGACTTCGCCCATTCGGGCCAAGGCCCAGTGATCACCATCGATGCCGCGACGACGGCTGCCATCGCCCGCGCCGCCCTCACAAT
>JBDSRF010000144.1:0-4342 GCA_039929445.1 Arachnia sp.
TCCACAACGACCAGTTGGGGGGATTCGCGGAGGCGCTGACCCGGCTGGCGGGCAAGGACGTGATGTTGCCCATGAACTCCGGTGCCGAGGCGGTCGAGACCGCCATCAAGGTCAGCCGGAAGTGGGGCTACGAGGTCAAGGGCGTGGAGATGGGCCGTGCCAGCATCGTCACCATGGGAAGCAACTTCCACGGCCGCACCACCACCATCGTCGGGTTCTCGGACGACCCCGTCGCCTCGGGCGGCTACGCCCCCTTCGCACCCGGCTTCCGCCGGGTCGGATTCGGCGACCTGGACGCCGTCGACGCCGCCATCGACGATTGCACGGTGGCGGTGCTGTTCGAGCCGATCCAGGGGGAGGCCGGCGTCATCATCCCGCCGGATCACTACCTCACGGGCCTCCGCGACCTGTGCAGCCGGCGGGGCGTGCTGATGGTGGCGGACGAGATCCAGTCCGGTCTCGCCCGCACCGGTGAGACGTTCGCCTGCGACCACGAGGGCGTCGTGCCGGACATCTACGTGCTCGGCAAGGCGCTGGGTGGTGGGCTGTACCCCGTCTCGGCCATCGCGGCCAACCGTGACATCCTCGACGTCATCACTCCCGGCACCCACGGGTCCACGTTCGGCGGCAACCCGCTGGCGGCGGCCATCGGCAGCGAAGTGGTGGCGATGCTGGAGGAGGGCCACTTCCAGGCACGATCCAGGGAGATCGGGGATCGGCTGCGGCTCGGGCTCACCGCCCTTGTCGGCCGGGGTCTGCACCGCGTCCGCATCCGTGGGGCGTGGGCCGGCGTGGACATCGATCCGGACCTGATGTCGGGCCGTCAGATGTGTCTGGCCCTCATGGATCGGGGCATCCTGGCGAAGGAGACGCACGGCTCGACCCTGCGACTGGCGCCGCCCCTGGTGGCCACCGACGACGAGGTGGACATGCTCATCGACGCCGTCACCGCGGTGATCACGCGCTGACGGCGTCTCCCGAGGCCACGTACACCGTGGCCGTCGACTCCCCGCGGGTGAGTGCGTTGGGGAAGGTGATCACCCTTGCGGACGTGTTGGCGAAGTTGGCGCCCAGCGCCGCGAGGAAGTCCTCATCCGGGGGGTCGTCCGACCAGAGGCCGAACACGCCCCCGGGGTGGAGGTGTCGCTGCAGTGCCCGCAACCCGTCGGCCGTGTACAGATCGGCGTGGCTTGGGTGCAGCAGGTGACGCGGAGTGTGGTCGACATCCAGCAGGATCGCGTGGAAGCGGGTGGGGACGTCAGGGGGCAGGGTGTTGTCACCGCGCATGACGGCGAAGAAGTCCTCCTGGACCAGCGCCGTCCTGGGGTCGGAGGTGAGGGCAGTCTCGGGGAGCAGCCCGCGCTCGTGCCATCCGATCACCTCGGCGAGGGCATCCACCACTGTCAGGGAGGAGACGCGCTCGTCCCGGAGCGCCTGCAGCGCCGTGTACCCCAAGCCCAGACCGCCCACCAGGACGTCGAGCCCGGTGCCGGCGGTGGCCTCCAGCCCGAGGCGGGCGAGTTCGCGCTCCGCCACGGTGAAGGCGCTGGACATGAGGAACTCATCGCCCAGTTTCACCTCGTAGATGTCGATGGCCAGCACCGGGTCGAAGCGGCGGCGCAGCGTCAGGAGCCCGAGGCGCGTCCCCTGGGCGTCAAGTTCCTCGAATCGGCGGTTCACGGCGTGAACCTAACACGTATCCGCCGATGCGCGACCGTGACCGACCCCGTGCCGCCACCAACTAGACTCCGTGACTGTGTTGAGAACCGTTGACCTGACAGGGATCACCTCCGACTACCGCTCCCAGCTGCCGCGCGCCGAATTCGACGTCGAGGCTGCACTGGAGGTGGTCCGGCCCATCTGCGCCGACGTCCATGCCCGCGGCGCCGAGGCGCTGAAGGAGTACTCGCAGCGCTTCGACCAGGTGGTGCCCGACTCCTTCCGTGTGCCCGCGGACGTGCTGCAGCGGTGCGCCGATGAGCTCGACCCGAAGCTGGCGGAGGCGTTCACCGAGAGCATCCGTCGCCGCCGCCACGTGGCACAGACACTGGAACTCGACGCTGATCCCCAGCCGGCCGTGCTGGCCGAGGGTGCGCGGGTGGGCCTCCGGAACATCCCCGTGGACCGGGTGGGCCTCTACGTGCCGGGCGGCCTGGCGCCGCTGGCCTCCAGCGTCATCATGAACACCGTGCCGGCCCAGGTGGCCGGGGTGCGGCAGATCGCCGTCGCGTCCCCACCGCAGAAGGAGTTCGGCGGCTGGCCGCACCCCAACATTCTGGCGCTGTGCCACATGCTCGGTGTCGACGAGGTGTACGCCGTTGGCGGCGCCCAGGCGGTGGCCATGTTCGCCTACGGTGTCCCTGACCTGTGCGAGCCCGTCTCCCTCGTGACGGGGCCCGGCAACATCTGGGTGGTGGCCGCCAAGCGTCAGCTGCGTGGGGTCGTCGGCATCGACTCCGAGGCCGGGCCCACCGAGATCGCCATCGTGGCCGACGGCGACGCCAAGCCTGCCTACGTGGCCGCCGACATCATCTCCCAGGCCGAGCATGACCCCCTGGCGGCATCCGTCCTCATCACCGACTCCCCGTCGCTGGCTGACGCGGTCGTCGTCGAGGTCGAGAAGCAGGTGGCCGCCACCAAGCACGTCAACCGGATCCGCACGTCGCTCGCCGGCAGGCAGAGTGCCATCGTGCTGGTGCGCGACATCGACCAGGCCGTGGCCGTCGCAGACGCGTACGGCGCCGAGCACCTGGAGATCCAGACGGCCGACGCCGCTGCCGTGGCCGCGCGCATCCGCAATGCGGGGGCCATCTTCGTGGGCGAGAACTCGCCCGTCAGCCTCGGCGACTACTCCGCGGGGTCCACGCACGTGCTGCCGACGGCCGGCTGCGCTTGCCACTCCTCGGGCCTGAACGTGCGCAGCTTCATGCGCACCGTGCACGTCATCGACTACACCCGCGACGCCCTCCTGGAGATCGCCGGCGGGGTGGAGCGGTTCGCGCTCGCCGAGGACCTCCCCGGCCACGCCAACGCCATCACGGTGCGGAGGCAGCCATGATCACGTTGGCCGACCTGCCCCTGCGCGACGACCTCGTGGGCGCGGAGCCCTACGGCGCCCCGCAACTGGTGGTCCCCGTGGTGCTGAACGTCAACGAGAACCCGTACCCGCCCAGCGAGGCAGTCCGCCGCGAGATGGCGGACGCCGTCGTCGAGGCGGCCGGGCAGCTCAACCGGTACCCGGAGCGGGAAGCCCTCGAGCTGCGCCGGGACCTGGCCCAGTACCTCGGTCACGACCTGGGGCCGGAGAACATCTGGGTGGCCAACGGCTCGAACGAGATCATGTCACACCTCCTGACGGCCTTCGGCGGCCCCGGGCGACGCGTGCTCACGTTCACGCCCACGTACTCCATGTACCCCGAGTACGCCCGGAACACCTGCACCGAGTACGTCACCGTGCCGCGACGCCCCGACTTCACGCTCGACGCCGGCCTCATTGTGGGCGCCATCGAGGAGTACCGGCCCACGGTCGTGCTCATCACCACGCCCAACAACCCCACGGGCACCACCACGCCGCTGGAGGTCATCGACGAGGTGTGCCGCCGCACCGAGGCGATCATCGTGGTGGACGAGGCGTACCAGGAGTTTGCGCGCACGCGCTCGGCCTTGGACCTGCTGGCCACGCACCCGCGGCTGGTGGTGAGCCGGACCATGAGCAAGGCGTTCGCGCTGGCCGGCGGCCGCGTCGGCTACCTGGCGGCCCAGCCCGCCGTCGTGGACGCCTGCCGCATCGTTCGCCTTCCGTACCACCTGAGCGCCCAGACGCAGGCTGTGGCGCGGGTGGCCCTGCGCCACAGCGACGAACTTTTGGGGCGCGTCCACGAGCTGGCCGCAGAGGCTCGTGGCTTCGAGGCGTGGCTGCGGAGCCGCGGCTACGACGTCGTCGACTCCGAGGCCAATTTCACCCTGTTCGGGCGATTCACCGACCGCCACGACGTCTGGCAGGAGCTGCTGGACCGGGGCATCCTGATCCGGGAGACCGGCCCCGACGGCTTCCTCAGAGCCTCGGCCGGCACCCCTGCCGAGATGGCGGCCCTCAGGGACGCCCTCGACGACATCTCACCCACGACACCGGGCGAGCCGACCACACGAGTAGATCCAGTTCTTCAAGGAGAGACGGCATGACCCGCACCGCCACCGCCCAGCGCTCGACGAGCGAATCCACCATCACGGTCACCATCGACCTCGACGGCACGGGCACCTCCAACATCTCCACGGGTGTCGGGTTCTACGACCACATGCTGACGGCGCTGTCGAAGCACTCCCTCATCGACATGGACATCTC
>JBDSRF010000145.1:0-10651 GCA_039929445.1 Arachnia sp.
AGCCCCAGGCAGAGCAGGCCCGCGGTCACCAGCGTGAGGCGGAGGCGCAGGGACAGCCCGCCCCAGCGCCGCGGCCGGGAGGTCATCCCACCACGCGGTAGCCGGCGCCGCGCACCGTCGTCACCACGTCGCGTCCCAGCTTGCGACGCAGGTAACCCACGTACACCTCCACCACGTTGAGGTCCTCCCCGTCGCCGTCCCAGACGTGGTCGAGCAGCTCCAGCTTGCCCACCACCCGGCTGGCGTGGCGCATGAGGTACTCCAGCAGCGCCGCCTCACGGGTGGTGAGGTCCACCGTCTCCCCGGCACGGGTGACCACCCGGGTGGCGGGGTTGAACTCCACCTCCCCCACGCTCAGGACGGCGGGCCGGGACTCGGCAGGCCGCCTGACCAGGGCCCGCAACCGGGCCACCAGCACGACGAACGAGAACGGTTTGGTGAGGTAGTCGTCGGCTCCGAGGTCGAGGGCATCCGCCACGTCGTACTCGCCATCCTTGGCGCTCAGCATGATCACGGGCGTCCACACCTCCCGCTTCCGCAGTTCGGCGACGACGTCGTAGCCGTTGCGGCGGGGCAGCATGATGTCGAGGACGATGGCATCGAAGTCGCCGTGCGTGGCCAGGGTGAGGCCTGACTCGCCGTCGTGGGCCACGTCGACGGCGAACCCCTCGGCGGCCAGGCCGCGCTGGAGCGTGCGCGTGAGACCACGCTCGTCATCCACCACAAGAACTCGCACGCCCCCATCCTGCCAGCGCAGGCGGTGCGCGTCCTGCTCTCTCAGTCCCCTCACAGGAGGGCGCGGGTACCGTGATCGGCATGACCACCACAGCGCCCGCTCGTCGCTCCTTCTTCCGCACACCCTGGGTCGTCCCCATCGCCGTGACGAGCGCCGTCGCGCTGTCCGTTCTGGCCCAGCCGTTGTTCGCCTCCGGCGACGCCAACAACCTGCCCGACGTCTCCGCCGAGCAGCTGGTCACACAGGTCCTCGACGCCAAGCCGCAGGCCATGTCCGGAACGGTGGTGCACACCGCCCGCCTCGGACTCCCCGACATGCTGTTCACCGGCGCCACCGGGGCGGACCCCATCTCCCTGCTGGGCGGCAGCTCAACGCTCCGCGTCTGGACCGACGGCCAGGAGCGCTCCCGCGTGGCCCTGCTCGGGACGATGTCCGAGTACTCGGTGGTCACCGACGGCCCCCAGATGTGGACGTACTCCAGCTCCGCCGACGAGGCGGTGCACTACTCGTTCAGCGACGCCGACCTGGTGCGCCTGAAGGCGATGGGCGAAGAGGCCCGCGCCGAGGCGCTCAAGAAGCAGGCCGAACTGCCGACCCCGCAGGAAGCTGCGACGGAGGCCTTGGCGGAGGTCGGCAAGTACTCGAGCGTCCGCGTCGACTCGCAGAGCACGGTCGCCGGTCGCGAGGTCTACCAGCTCATCGTCACCCCCAAGACGGACAAGAGCCTCGTGTCCCGCGTGGTTCTCTCCATCGACGGTCAGACCAAGATCCCGCTGCGCGTGCAGACGTGGAGCTCCCTCGACAAGACCGCTCCCGCCCTCGAGGTGTCCTTCACGGACGTCAAGTTCGGCATGCCCAGTGAATCCGTCTTCGGCTTCACCGCCCCCGCCGGCACCACCGAGCGCAACGTCGTCGTGCCGCTGCCGCAGAAGGACGGAGCCGTCAAGGGTTCCGACGCCACCCACGAGATGCCCGTTGTGACCGGCACCGGCTGGGAGAGTGTTGTGGAGTTCAAGAACGTGGACGTGGCAGCAATGCTGGCCAAGGACCCCTCCGCCATGCCCTCCGGTGAGCGCATCATCGGCTCCGAGCAGTCCCAGAAGATGCTGAAGGAATTCATGCCGGAGCACTCCGGCGGGATGACCCTCGACCCGGGCGCGCTGTACGACCAGCTCACCACCAAGGTCCCCGAGGGGCGCCTGCTGAGCACCACCCTTCTCAACATCCTGGTGACCAACGACGGGCGCGTCCTCGTCGGCGCCGTACCCGCCGAGACCCTCCGCGCGATGGCGTGAGCGCCGCTGCAATCCGCACCGAGGGACTCACGAAGCGATTCCGTTCCGGCCAGGTGGCCGTGGACGGAATCGACCTCGTTGTTCCCCGTGGCGCCGTGTACGGATTCCTCGGCCCCAACGGGTCGGGAAAGACCACCACCATCAGGATGCTGCTGGGCCTGGTGAGGCCAACCGCCGGTGCCGCGTGGCTCCTTGACCAGCCCATGCCGAAGGATGTCGGTGGCGTGCTCCCACGCGTGGGCGCGCTCGTGGAGGGACCCGCCTTCCACCCCTACCTCAGCGGGCGGGCCAACCTGGTCCGCCTCGACTCCTGCGACGCCACGGCACCCCCCGCCACCTCCCGCACACGCATCGACGAATCGTTGGAGCGGGTAGGGCTCACCGCCGCGTCGGGCAAGCCCTACCGCCAGTACTCGCTGGGCATGAAGCAGCGCCTCGGCCTGGCCGCCGCCCTGCTACGCCCCCGGGAACTCCTCGTCCTCGACGAGCCCACCAACGGCCTCGACCCGCAGGGAACCCGTGAGGTGCGTCACCTGATCCGGGAACTGTCCGCCGAGGGCACCACCGTGATGGTCTCCTCGCACCTGCTGTCCGAGATCGAACAGGTGTGCACCCACATCGGGATCATGGGCCGCGGCAAGCTGCTGGCCCAGGCCGAGCGTGGTGAACTGGAATCCGACGACGACGTCCGCGTCGTCGTCACCACCACCCCTGACCACGTCGCCGACGCCGCCTCCGTGCTGGAGACCCTCGGGTTGGCCGACGTCCGCGTGGACGGCGTCGAGTTGCAGGCGCAACTGGGGGCCACGGCCCCCGAGCGTGTGTCCGTGGCGCTCGTCACCGCCGGGGTGGACCTCGTGGGGCTGGACGTGCGCCGTCGAAGCCTGGAACAGCTGTTCGTGGAACTGACGGGGGAGGGCTTCGATGTCGCGCGTTAGGGGCTCATTCGGGCGGCAACTGCTCAGCGACATGCGGATCCTGTTCGGCCGGCCGCGCACCCTCGCGCTGCTCGTGATGCTCGCACTGGTGCCCCTGATGCTGGCAATCGTCCTGTTCGTCGCCCGGAACTCCGGCATGGCCGGCCAGGGACCGGGTTTCGTCGGGCGGGTCACGGGCAACGGCCTGTTCCTCGTCATCGCGGCCCTGTTCCTGTGCCTGCCGTTCCTGCTCCCCCTGACCATCGGGATCACGGCCGGCGACGCCG
This sequence comes from Arachnia sp., assembly GCA_039929445.1. Lineage (GTDB taxonomy): Bacteria > Actinomycetota > Actinomycetes > Propionibacteriales > Propionibacteriaceae > Arachnia. The sequence continues at coordinate 3,236 of JBDSRF010000145.1, forward strand.
TGGCCGGCGAGGCCCAGACCGGCACGCTCCGCTACCTCCTCACCCTGCCCGTGAACCGCAGCCGGTTGTTGGCGTCCAAGGCATTGACGTCGCTGGCCTTCGCCTTTGCGGCCGTGCTGCTGATCGCCGTGGTCGCTCTCGCCTCGGGCGGGGCGTTCTTCGGGCTCAGGGACATGACCCTGTTGTCCGGATCCACCGTGGGCCTGGCCGACGGCATGGCACGCATGCTGGGGGTCGCCATCTATGTGGCGCTGTCGCTGACGGGACTCGTGGCGGTGGGGCTGTTCTTCTCTACCCTCACGGAGGTCCCCGTCGGGGCCATGGCAGCCACCACCGTGGTGGCCGTGGTGTCGTCGGTGCTCGACACGCTCCCCCAGTTGGCATCCATTCACCCGTACCTGCTGACCCACCACTGGTTCGACTTCGCCGAGTTCCTCCGCCTGGAGGTGGACTGGTCCGTGCTGGGCAGCGGAATGCTCGTGCAACTGGGCTGGGTGGCCATCTTGGGGGCGCTGGCGTGGGGACGTTTCACGACGGCCGACGTCACCTCCTGACGGCGGCGACGTCGCGGTTCAGTGGCTCTGCTCGCGGCGGGCTTCCATGCTCTGGTCAGCCAGGTCGCGGCCGGCACCGCCGTACATGTGGACCACCACGTCGATGCCGCGCTCGTAGAGTTCCTCGACGTCGTCGACGTAGAGCGCCACGGCCGCGACCGTCCCCGTGAACTTCCGCTGCCGCAGCTCCTGGAGGGCGTCGATGTTGGCGAGCTGCGACGGCATCGCCAGCACGATGACCTCGATCTTCCCGTTGCGGACCACCCGATCCCAGAAATCGGTGTCGGTGGCGTCGCCCTCGATCACGGACACGCCCTTTTGCAGCAGGTGCGCGACCCGGTCGGAGTCGTGCTCCACGCCCAGGGTGTTGACGCTGTACTCCTCGACGAGCTGGTCGTAGGTGGCGCGTCCCACCCTGCCCATGCCCAGCACCAGGGCGCGGGCGTCGCCGATGGGGATGGGCCGGTCGTGGTGGTGCAGCTTCTCGGGTGGGCGCGGCGGGATCCGGCTGGCGAACTGCGACAGCGCCGAGGTCCGGCGCGGGTTCGCGATGGCGGAGATGACAAAGCTGCCGGCCACAGCGATGGCAATGCTGACGAGCCAGTGCGTCGGCAGCCACCCGGCCGTGACACCCGTGGCGGCCACGATGAGCCCGAACTCCGAGTAGTTGGACAGCAGGAGGGCCGCCAGCAGGCTCGTGCGGTGGCGCATTCCCTGGGCCCACAGCAGCAACCAGTACCCGAGCCCCTGCAGCGGCAACAGGAGGAGCAGCAGCATGCCGATGATGATGTTCTGGGTGTCCGGGAGCCCCGTGAAACCGATGTTGACGAAGAACCCGATGAGCAGGAGTTCCTTCAGCGTGAACAGGCTGTGGGACAGCTGGTCCGCCCCGGGATGCGACGCCAGCACCATGCCCATCACCAGTGCTCCGAGGGTCCCCTCCAGCCCGACGTACTCAAAGAGCGCGAACCCCGGCACCAGCGCCATGAAGATGCCGAACAGCGCCTGCATCTCCGCACGGCCCAGCCTGTGGAAGCGTTTGAAGAACCACCAAAGGAGGGGAACGAGCACGATCAGCCCCAGCGCCAGCGGGCTCGGGGGAGTGCCCCGGGACACTGAGAGGAACACCACGGCGGCGATGTCCTGCATGATCAGCACACCGATGGCGATACGCCCGTAGAGGGCCTGCTCGTCGCCCCGGTCCTGCAGGATCTTGACGACGAACACCGTGCTGGAGAACGACAGGGCGAACGCCAGGACGGCGAGGATGGGGAGGCTGTCGACCGCCAGTGCACCGATCAGTGCCAGCAGTCCGAGGAACGCGGACCCCACCACGACGGATCCCGCCATGTGGGCCGTGGCTGTGAGCCACACCTCCCTGCCGAACAGGGTGCGAACATTCAATTTCAGCCCGATGGCGAACAGCATGAGCGTGACGCCGAGTTCGGCGACGAAGTCGAGACCGCCGATCTCGGGCACACCGAGTCCGTTCAGCACGAACCCGGCCGCCAGGAATCCCACCAACGGGGGGAGGCGGATGCCGATGGCCAGCAGCCCGGCGGCGAAGACCACGAGGAGGTAGATCAACACCGTCGTCATGCCATCACCCTCACCGAATCGTATGCTGACGCAATTCTTTCATGCCGTGCCATCAATCCGGACACGCCGCATGGAGTCGTCGCTGCGACACCCACGTCCACGGCACACAGCGAGTGAGGCGTGTCGGGTCGACCCCAGTTCTCGAAACCCCTTGACAGCGGATGGCAGGTCCAGCATGCTGGTGGGACAGAATGTAAACGTTTCCAACGAAGGAATCGGAGCCCAGTCGATGACGACACGAGCAACGTTGACGCAGGTCGCTCAGCGGGCCGGTGTGTCCATCGCCAGCGCCTCCCGCGCCATCAACGGACTGGTCGCCAGCCCCGGGACGGTGCGTGCCGTCCAGCAGGCCGCCAAAGACCTCGGCTACGTACCCGACGCCAACGCCCGGGCACTCAAGATGGGTGCCACCTTCCAACTCCTCTTCGCGGTGGCCGACATCGGCAACCCCGTCTACGTCGAGATGATGCGGGCCGTCGAGCAGACCACCCGCCCGCTCGGCTACCGGCTGCTCGTCTCCTCCACGGGGCTGGAACCCGCAGGCATCCTGGACGTGATCCGGAGCATGGACCGTGGTTTCGCGGACGGTCTGGTCATCAGCCCCATCCAGGTGAACGAGGACGTCCTCGCTGCCCTGCGCGCCTCCAGGTACCCCATCGCCGTTGTCGGATCGATCCCGCAGGACCTGGCCATCGATTCGGTTCGCGCGAACTCGGCCGACGGCGTCGCGATGGCCGTGGACCACCTCCGGTCCACGGGCCGACGGCGCATCGGATTCATCAACGGTCCGCGGGAAACCACACCCGGCATGGCCAGGCACGCGGCATACATGGCCGCGATGGAGGGTCACGGCGTCCCCGAAGCGGAACGGCTCCTCGTGGACGCCGGCGACTTCACCGTCGAGGCGGCTCGCGGCGCGCTGGGCCGGATGTTGCAGGGTGTGGCCGCCGGCTCCCAGCCGTTCGACGCCCTGATAGCTGCCAACGACCTGCTGGCCATCGGGGCCACCCATGCCCTCCTCGACGCCGGATTGCAGGTGGGCCGCGACGTCGCCCTCGTGGGCATGGACGACACCTACCTCGCGGCGGCCTTCAACCCCCCCTTGACGTCCGTGAACCTCGGATCCGCGGAGCGCGCCACTCGGGCAGCAGAACTCCTCGTGCACCGCATCGCCCACCCCGACGCCCCCGTGAGTCGGCTGATGGTCGATCCCTCACTCACCGTTCGCGCATCCAGCGCCATCCTGCAGAAAGGAGGACCCAGTGACTGACACCGCTGTGCGACCACGCGCCGTCAAGCCCCAGAAGATGACCACCATCGCCAGAACCGAGCGGCGCGAAGCCATCGCACTCGTCATTCCCGCAACCCTCCCCATCCTCATCTTCAGCGTCTTCCCCCTCATCAACGGCATCGTGCTGGCCTTCACTGACGCGACGCTGCGCAGGAACGTCGAGTCCAACTTCATCGGCTTCGGCAACTTCGCCCGTCTCATCGGCGACACCATGTTCTGGGAGTCGTTCCGTATTGGGCTTGTCTGGTCGGTCTCCGTGACGGTGCTGCAACTGGTCGCGGGCACCGGGTTGGCGCTGCTGCTCAACGCCGACCTCCGTCTCAAAGGATTCACCCGGGTGCTGGCCCTGGTCCCCTGGGCGATGCCACCGGTGGTGGTCGCGATCATGTGGAAGCTGATCTATCGCCAGACCGGGCCGTTGAACGCCATTGTGAGCACGTTCGGCGGTCCCACCAACACCGACTGGCTGGCCAACTTCGACACCGCACTGCCCGCGGTGATCGTGGTCGGCGTCTGGGTGGGTATGCCGCAGACCACCATCACCTTGCTGGCCGGACTCCAACAGGTCCCCATGGAACTGCACGAAGCGGCGCAGGTGGACGGGGCCAATTCCTGGCATCGGTTCTGGAAGATCTCGGTGCCCAGCCTGCGGCCCATCATCGCTGCCATCACCAGCCTGAACTTCATCTGGAACTTCAACTCGTTCGGTCTCGTCTACGTCATGACCGAAGGCGGGCCTGGCGGCAAGACCATGCTGCCCATGCTGTTCACCTACATCGAGGCGTTCAAGAGCAAGCATCTGGGCTACGCCGCGGCGATGGGTCTGGTGCTGGTGGTCTTTGTGCTCATACTCATGAGCTTCTATCTGTGGTCCCAATTCAGGAAGGACAAGGACTGATGGGACGTTTCACGAAACCCGGGCAGTACCTCCTGCTACTGGCCTACCTGATCTTCCTCGGGTTCCCACTCCTGTGGCTGATCTCCGCCGCATTCAAGTCCTCGGCCGAGCTCAACTCGCTGCGCGTCAACCTCATCCCGACCGACTGGCATCTGGCGAACTTCCCGGAGGCCCTCGCCAAGCAGGGCCTGCTGCGCTCGGGGCTGAACTCCACCATCGTCGCCCTGACGACAACCATCCTGGTCATCGTCGTCTCCATCCCGGCGGCCTACGCGCTGGCCCGGTTCAAGGGCAAGCTCCGCACCCTGGGCGTGGGGTGGATCCTCACCAGCCAGGTCTTCCCGGTGATCCTCATCATCATCCCGCTGTTCATCATCCTGAAAAACCTGAACCTCGTGGACTCCTTGCTGGGTCTGATCCTCGTCTACACCACCTACACGATGCCCTTCGCCCTGTGGATGCTCCAGGGCTACGTGGCCGCCATCCCCAAGGACCTGGAAGAGGCGGGAGCCATGGACGGCGCAAGTCGCTTCAAGGTGCTGCGGGAGATCGTCTTCCCTCTGCTGATGCCCGGGATCGTGGCCACGGCCATGTTCGCGTTCGTGTCAGCCTGGAACGAGTTCTTCTTCGCGCTCGTGCTCATCCAGACACCCGACAACTACACACTGCCCGTCACGCTCAAGATGTTCGTGGGTGGTGAAGGCAAGGTGGCGCTGGGGCCGTTGGCGGCCGGCGCAGTCATGGCCGCCATTCCCAGCCTCGTCTTCTTCGGATTCATGCAACGCAAACTCGCCGGAGGGCTGCTCGCCGGAGCAGTCAAGGGCTGACGCCCGACCAACGAAAGGAAACAACATGTTCAAGCGCACATCACAGTTGCTGGCGCTCGTGGGGGTGGGCGCACTGGCCCTCACCGCCTGCACCTCCACGGGGGGCGAAGCCACCCCGGAGCCCTCACCGGGGGAGGCCTTGTCCTCAGCCGCACCTCCTGCGGAAAAGGTGGACCTCACGTTCCAGTCACTGTCCGACCAGCCCGGCGCCATCGCGGCCACCGCGGCGGTCGTGAAGAAGTGGAACAGCGAGAACCCGATGGTGCAGGTGACGATCGTGCCAGCCGGATGGGACGGGGTCTACGACAAACTGGTCACGCAGTTCGCCGGCGGGGCAGCACCCGACATCATCCACTACGAAGCCGCCTCGATCATCCCGTTCGCACTCGATGGCTACCTCGCGGACCTGACGCCCTACCTTCCGGAGGAGACCAAGGCGGACGTCAACCAGGGGGTCTGGGACTCGGTCACCGTGAAGGACCAGATCATCGCGATGCCCACCGAGTTGCAGTCCTACATGGTGTTCGCCAACACCAAACTGCTGGAGGCCGCCGGCGTGACCATGCCGACGGGTGACACCCTGAAGTGGGCGGACTTCCGTGCCATGGCCAAGCAGGCGACGGCCGCCGGCCAGTTCGGTCTCGGTTGGGGCCTGAAGTCCCCCACCGCCACCATGATGTCCCTTGGGTTGGGCAACGGCGGGGTGTACTTCGACGGAGAGGGCGACTCGGCCAACGTTGTCATCGGCGAGGGCGAACTGAAGCTCCCCAACGAGATCATGGCCATGAAGACCGAGGACAAATCCCTCGATCCCTCGACGCTCACCCAGTCCGGCGGCGACGTCCTGGCCGGCTTCTACGCCGGCAAGTACGCCATGACCGTCCAGGGCTCCTACCAGGCGGCCAACATCGCCAAGGACGCCCCTGAAGGTTTTGAGTGGGCTGTGCTCCCGGCACTGGAGGGCACCAAATCGGCCGCCCAGTCCGCGAACCCGCAGACCCTGTCTGTCAACATCGATTCCAAGAGCGTCGAGCAGTCGGCCGCGTTCGTGAACTACTTCACCAAAGCCGACAACATGGCCGAGCTCAACATGGCCGATGCCCTCATCCCCGCTTCCAAGGCTGCGCGCGACATCATCGCCAAGGAAACGGGCGGCAAGGACGGCTGGACGCAGATCCTCAAGTCCGGTGACTTCCTGGAGGCGGCACCGTTCATGAAGGTGCCCAACTACACGCAGTGGAAGGAAACGGTGGCGACACCCGCATTCCAGACCTTCCTGGCCGGGCAGACGGACGCCGCGGGGCTCAGCAAGGACCTGACGGACGGGTGGTCACAGATCAACCGTTGACACTTCACTGGTGGGGAGCGGGGGAACTCGCTCCCCACCATGATGTGGGTCACAGTGGGGAAGGAGAGAGGATCAACGTGAACGAAGAGTTTCTGACCCGTGCCCAGGCCGTCGTCGTGGGGGTGGCGGTGGCCGACGCCCTGGGTGGCGCCACTGAGGGATGGACGCCGGAGCAGATCCGGGAACGCCACGGTGGACCGGTGAGCGGCATCGTCGGCCCCTACAACAAGAACTGGGCAACGGCGCGCCCCATCGCCCCGTACCACAAGGGCGACGGCCACATCACGGACGACACCTTGATGACGAACCTGCTCATCGACGTCTACGCGCAGCGACGCACACACCTGGACGCCTACGCCATGGCCGATGGTCTCGTCCCGCTCATGATCGGCAAGGTGGTGTGGATCCCCGAGCTGGAACGCGAGACCATCCCCCTGCAGCGGGTGTTCCTCGCCGAGAAGTACCTGGTCCAGCGGCTGCACTACGGACACGTCGATCCACGCGAGGCGGGGGTGGGCAACATCGTCAACTGCGGTGCCGCCATGTACATGGCCCCCGTCGGTGTGGTCAACGCCGGCGACCCCTCGGCCGCCTACGCCGAGGCCATCGACATGGCAGGCGCCCACCAACTGTCGTACGGCCGGGAGGCGGCGGGCGTCTTCGCCGGAGCCGTCGCCGCGGCCCTGACGCCGGGGTCCAACCCCGAAGCCGTCATCCGGGCCGCCACGGCCATGGCCCATGACGGGACCCGCAGCGCCATCGAGGCGGTCGTCGCTGCGGCGCGCGGCCTCCAGCCCGGGGAAGACGTCAACGAGGTCCTCCGCGCCGCCGTGGCGCCCTACGACTCCGTGGGACCGGACTACCGCAACCAGTCCATGGAGGCGCGACGCCCGTCGAGG
>JBDSRF010000146.1:0-9095 GCA_039929445.1 Arachnia sp.
TCGGTGCGGGCGATGGCGCCGTCCTTGTAGGCGAGCGTCGCGTCGGTGGGGTCCGTGGCGAAGGCGTCGGCATCAGCGTCGAGGACGACAGCGAGCGCAGACTGGTCCACGAGCTTCGGGAGTTCCACCTCGGAGCCACCCGCGAACGTGCGCCAGATGTCGGCAGGATTCCAGCTTGCGCCACCGCCGGCCGACTTCACGGCCTTGGCGTAGTCGAGCGCGAGACCACTCTTGAGTGGGTCAAGAGTGACGCTGACATCGGTCTCCGGGACTCCGACGGTGATGGCCGCCGCGTACTTCGGGTCCAGTTCCTCCCTGAGCTTCTGCTCCGCGGCTGCGGGGCTGAGGCCGCCGATGGCCACACCTTCCACCGTGGCATTGGCGGGCACCTGGTCGCCGGCAGCGACGTACGCCCCGGCCCATGCGCCACCCAACAGCACCAACAAACCGAGGATGCCGGCAGGCACCCACGTACGGCGACGGCGTGTGGTCGTCTTCTTCGCGGTCAATTCCTGGCCTCTCGTCAGTGGCCAAAATGCGTGACCACGGCCCCAATCGTACGTAAAGCCCCCGGATCGTCCCAAAACCGCTTGTTCGTGGCCGGATAGGATCAACAGTTGCCCCACCCGACACGTCGCCCCCAGAAGGATTCTTCCTTGTCACTGAAGAACAGGTTGAATGCCAGCGGGCTGCCCCGGACCACGTGGGTTCTTTCCGGCACTGCCCTGCTGGTGGCCATCGGCTTCGGCGTCGTGATCCCTGTCCTGACCCCCTTTGCCAAGACCTTCAACGCCAGCAACTTCCAGCTGGGCCTGGTGGTCAGCCTGTTTGCCGCCGCGCGCTTGGTGACCAGTCCGTTCGCCCCTCGGATCGGGCGCCGGTTGGGGGAACGCAATGCCATCACGATCGGCGTGCTGATCGTGGCCGTTTCCACCGTCGCCACCGCGCTGGCACCCAGCCTGGAGTTCCTGCTGATCGCCAGGGGGCTGGGAGGGATTGGATCCGCCACGTTCACGATCTCCGCCATCAACCTGCTGCTGTCGACCGCCCCGGAGCACCTCCGCGGGCGCGCCTCCGGGCTGTACCAGGGCGGATTCCTGCTGGGCAACATGACCGGCCCGGCGCTGGGCGGCCTCCTCAGCGGCATCTCGCTGGAGGCGCCCTTCTACTTCTACGCCGCAATGCTGGTGGTGTGCGCCGGTTTCACCGTGACCATGCTGCCCGCACGGGCGGTCGTGCCCACGTCCGCGCACAAACGCACTCCCCGACGGTTCCGCGAAGTACTCCGGGACATCCGCTACCAGGCCGCCTGCATGGTGGCGCTGGGCCAGGGCTGGCAGTCACTCGGTGTGCGCAACGCCTTCATCCCCCTGTTCGTGACGGAGGCCCTGCTGCTGGAGACGTACTGGACGGGCATCGCCTTCGCGATTGCCGCCGTCGCGCAGACCGCCGTGCTGCTTCCCGCCGGCAATGCCACGGACCGCATCGGCCGCCGCCCCGTGATGATCGCCTCCGGCATCGTGTGCGGCATCGCTGCGATCGCCATGCCATTCTCCAACAACATCTGGGTGCTGGTTTTGGTGTTGTGCGTGTACGGGATGGGCGCCGCGATGCAGGGCACGGCCCCCACGGCCGCCGTCGGGGACGCCACGCAGGGCCGGGGTGGGCTGCCGGTGGCCGCCTTCTCCATGGTCACGGACCTAGGCTCCATCTTCGGCCCCCTGGTGGCCGGCGCCGTGCTGGACGTCTGGTCCTTCCAGGCCGCGTTCGCCATCGGTGGCGTGATCCTGCTGGCAGGATCCGCCTACGCCGCGCTCATCCCGAAGGACCTGGACCGCGAGTTCCTCACCCTGCAGAAGTCCTGAGCTCAGCCCACGTCGATGCGCCAGGGCAGGCTGAGCGCACCCTGGACAGGCAGCCCCAGCCAGGTGGCGGCCCGCATCAGCAGGTCGTCTGCGCCGACGGCTGGTGTCAGGGACGTGGTGGAACGTGACTCGCTGGACGTGACCGGCAGCAGCCGTTCCAGCGGTCCGAGGTGGGACAGCCGGGTGAGGGTGGCGACGGCAGGATCCAGGCCGGCCAGGATGCACGCCCGCTCCCACGCCAGGCGCCAGCCACCGATGTGGTCCACGAGGCCGTTGGCGGCGGCGTCGGAACCGGTCCAGACCCGCCCCTTCGCCAGGGCCCTGAGCTCGTCGACCTCCATTCCCCGGTCGTGGGCGGCCAGCGACGTGAACGTGTCGTAGATCCGGTCCAGGCTCTCGTCGAGCTTGGCCCAGTCCTCCTCGCTGAACGCTGTGGTGGAGGACAGCATGCCGGCGCGGGCGCCGATGCGAATGGCCTCACGTTTGAGGCCGAGCTTCTCGTACAGCCCGGCCGTGACGAACTTGCCGGCCAGGACGCCGATGGAACCGGTGAGGGTGGAGGCCTGGGCGACGATCTCGTCGGCACCCATGGCGGCGTAGTACCCACCGGAGGCCGCAACCGAGCCCATGCGCGCCACCACTGGGCGACCGGATTCGCGCACGCGCAGCACCGAGCGGCGCATGAAGTCGGAGGCCACGGCGGAGCCGCCGGGGCTGTTGATGTCCAGGACCACGGCCCGGATGTCGTCATCGCGCAGGACGGCGCGGAGTTGCTCGTCCACGACGTCGGAGCCGACGCTCTCCCCGCCCAGCGGGTTGGGTGCGCCGCGGCCCGTGACGATGGACCCGCGCACCGACACGACGGCCACCTTGCCGCCGGAGTTGCGCCGCAACACCTTGGCGATGTCAGGCCGGGGCGACCAGCGGTGCACGAAGCGCAGGTCATCGGGTTCGCCGTGCCACTCATCCAGGGCTTCGGCGTACACCTCGTCGCGGTAGCCGATGCGGTCCACGAGACCCAGCTCCAGCGCCTTCTCCGGGGTCAACGGCGAGTTGTTGACGCCTTCCCACACGCGGTCGACGTCGACTCCGCGACGGCGGGCGATGGTGGCCACGGCGTCCTCGACGAGGGACTGGCCCAGCCGTGTCATCATCTCCCTATTGGCGTCGGTGACGTCATCGGCAGCGAACTGGTCCGCCGCGGTCTTGTACTCCCAACGCTTCCCGAACTGCGGCGTGATGCCAGCCTTCTCCAGCATGCCCTTGGCAAGGACGATGGTGACCTCGGCCCCGCCGATGCCGACGTCGCCGGAGGGTTGCACCCACACCCTGTGGGCCGCCGTGGCCAGCATGAACGCGGACAGGCTGTTGCCGAGCTCGCCGTAGGACTCTGCCCACGCCACCGTCGGTTTGTGGTGACCGAACTCCTCGATGAGCCCACCCACCTCCTCCATCACCGGCATCGGCTGGCCGCACTCGACGGCGTGCACGATCAGCCCTGCGACGCGGTCGTCACGTGCCGCCTTGGACAGGTGGTCCCGCAGCGTGGCCATGCCCGTGGCGTTCAGAATCTGGAGGGTGGCCAGCGGGTTTCGCGGCCTGACCTCCACCAGTCCGCGCGCCAGGTCCAGCTCCAGGACGACGCGGCCGTCACGTGATGTCAACAGATCAAGAATCTCTCGCAAACCCATGCCCACCACGGTACCCGGAGGGGACGCCACGTCAGACGGGAAGGCAAACGAGGGGCCCGCCGAAGCGGACCCCTCGCTCACTTTCCTGCTGTCAGAGCAACGACTTCGCCACCTCGGCGACATGGTTGCCGGTGAAACCGAACTCCTCGAAGCACTTGGCCCCGGAGGCGGAGGCACCGAAGTGCTCCAGCGACACCGACGCACCTGCGGTGCCCACGTACTTCGCCCAGCCCATGGAGATGCCGGCTTCAACGCTGACGCGGGCCCTCACCGCCGCGGGGAGCACGGACTCCGTGTACTCGGGGTCCATCTTGTCGAACCACTCCTGGCACGGCATGGACACCACGCGGGTGGAGATGCCCTCGGCCTCCAGTTTGTCCTGCGCGTCGAGCGCCACCTCCACCTCGGAGCCGGTGGCGACGATGATGAGCGCCACGTCAGCAGAGGCCTCACGCAGCACGTACGCGCCGTTGGCCACGCCGTCGGCGGAGGCGAATTCCTCGCCACGGTCAACGTTGCGGAGGTCCTGTCGGGACAGGATCAGGCCGGCGGGGTTGTCGTTGCGGCGCAGGATCTCTCCCCAGGCCACCGACGTCTCGTTGGCGTCCGCCGGACGCACCACGTCCAGGTTCGGGATGGCGCGCAGCGCGGCCAGGTGCTCGACGGGCTGGTGGGTGGGGCCGTCCTCGCCGACGCCGACTGAGTCGTGCGTCCACACGAAGGTGCTGCGGATGCCCATGATGGCGGCCAGCCGCACCGCGGGGCGCATGTAGTCGGAGAAGACCAGGAACGTGCCGCCGTAGGCGCGTGTCAGGCCGGAGAGGGTGATGCCGTTGACGATGCCGCCCATGGCGTGCTCACGGATACCGAAGTGCAGCGTGCGGCCGTACTGGTTGCCCTGCCAGTCGGGGGTCTGCCGCGACTCGGGCAGGAAGCTGGGCTCGCCTTTCATGGTGGTGTTGTTGGAGCCCGCGAGGTCGGCGGAGCCGCCCCACAGCTCCGGCAGCTGTGACGCGAGGGCGCTGAGGACCTCACCGGAGGCCTTGCGCGTGGACATCTTCGCGTCCGAGAACACGGGCAGGCTCAGGTCCTCGGGGAGCTTGCTGGCCCGCACCCGCTCTAGGAGGGCGTTGCCCTCGGGGTTGGCCTGCTGCCACGCCGCGAACTTCGCGTCCCAGGCCTCACGGGCGGCCCGGCCACGCTCGGACACGTTGGCGCGGGTGCGCTCGACGATGGACTCGTCGAAGGTGAACGGCTCGTCCGGGAAGTCGAGTTCCTTCTTGAGCGCGGAGATCTCGTCGGCGCCGATCTTGGAGCCGTGCACCGAGTGGTCGCCCGCCTTGTTCGGCAGCGGCCAGCCGATCACCGTGGTCAAACGGATGAACGACGGCTTGTCTGTGACGCTCCGGGCCTCCTCGATGGCGGCGTTGAGGGCACCCATGTCCTCCACGTACTTCGTGCCGCCGTTGGTCCAGTCGACGTGCTGCACGTGCCAGCCGTAGGCGGCGTAGCGGGCGGAGACGTCCTCGGTGAACGAGATGTTGGTCCCGCCCTCGATGGTGATGCGGTTGTCGTCGTAGAAGAGGATCAGGTTGCCGAGGTCCTGGGTGGCGGCCAGCGAGGACGCCTCACTGGAGATGCCCTCCTGCATGCAGCCATCGCCGGCGATGCAGTAGATGGTGTGGTCGAACGGGGACTCGCCCGCCTTGGCCTCCGGGTCGTAGAGTCCACGCTCCTTGCGGGCGGCCATGGCCATGCCGACGGCGTTCGAGATGCCGGCGCCCAGAGGGCCCGTGGTGCACTCGACGAACTTGGTGTGGTGGAACTCGGGGTGGCCGGGGGTCTTGGAGCCCCAGGTGCGCAAGGACTTGATGTCGTCCAGTTCCATGTCGCAGCCAGCAAGGAAGAGCTGGGTGTACTGCGTCAGCGACGCGTGCCCGGCGGACAGAACGAAACGGTCGCGGCCCAGCCACATGTCGTCCGTGGGGTCAAGGTTCATGACCTTCTGGTACAGCAGGTAGGCCAGTGGTGCCAGCGAGACCGGCGTTCCGGGGTGTCCGTTGCCGACCTTTTCCACGGCGTCGACGGCGAGAATGCGCGCGACATCGACGGCGCGGGAGTCCTGTTCAGTCCAGTCAAGAGTCATACCGCTGATCCTAACGTGCCCGCTCAGAACGTGAAGGTGGGCCCATCCGTGTCCCAGTGCGGCAGCGTGTCAGGGCGGGGTGCTTCCTCATCGGCGGCGCCCCCGTCGCCCGGCCCGGGATCACCCGGTGCCAGTGGCTTGCCGGGCGTGGTCGGTCGAATGCTCTCCCCCAGCGCGCGACGCACCAGATCGCCCAGTCCGTCGCCGGAGTCCGGTTGGTGCTTGCGGATCTCAGCCATGGACACCCCTGCGCATGATGGGCGGGTTGGCCGACCACGGGAACGTGATCCACGCCTCGGTGTGGCGCCATGAGAAGTCCGGGACCACGATGCTGCGGGGCTTGTGGTAGGCCACGGCGCTGCGCACATCGGCGCCGAAGCCCCGTAACAGCTTGATGACGAGCGCGAGTGTCCGGCCGGAGTCCGCGACGTCGTCAACGATGAGGATCCGCTGCTCCGCGATGGAGGCGCTGTCGAGCATGGGCGCCAGGAGGATGGGGTCGGGTCGCGTCTCGTTGACGTCCACGTAGAACTCCACGTTGATGGCATCCACCAGTTTCACGTCGAGCGCATAGGTGAGGCTCCCGGCCAGGACCAGCCCTCCCCGTGCAATGGCGATGATCACGTCGGGGCGGAAGCCGGACTGCTTCACCTGGTGGGCCAGGTGGTCTGTCACCTCGCCCAGTTCGGACCAGGTCAGGACTTCGCGCTCGGGTGCTGCCACCGCTTCTTCTGCCATGGGGTCATGCTACTCATACCGCCGTGGCGCCCACGCCCTCCCCGTTCGACCCCCACCCGATACCTTGGCCCCATGCCAACTGCCGAAGAACTCGCCGCCGCCGGACTGCGCACCACAGTGAACTCGACCTGTCGGGGCACCGCGCTGGACCTCGGTGCCACCGTGACCAGTTGGAAGCCCCGGGGGCAGCGCGACGTCCTCTTCCTGAGCCGCGAGGCGTTGGTGGGTGTCGACGACGAGATTCACGGCGGCATCCCCATCTGCGCGCCGTGGTTCGGGAAGGGACGCGACGACGTCCATGTTCCGCGACCCCACGGTCTGGTGAGGTGGGTGCCGTGGAGGCTCGTGGAGGGCACGACGACGGATGACATGACCACCCTGGTCTGGGAACTCTCCGGCGCCGACGTGGCCCACCTGCCGGGTGCCGGGGACTACCCGTCCGACATCTGGTTCCGCCACGAGGTCCGCTTCGGCGAGAGACTCCACCTGTCCTTCACCGCGGGCTCACCCAGCACATCCTTCGTCCTCGACGAGGCCTTCCACTGCTACTTCGCCGTGTCGGAGATCACCGATGTGGTCATCGACGGACTGGCCGGCAGCCGGTACCGCGACTACACCGACGGGGCCACGTGGCATGACGCGGAGGACGTGCTGCGGATCCCCGGGCACACCGACCGCATCTACGATGCCCCCGGCAACGTCACCATCACCGATGACGACCGGGTCATCACACTGCGCCCGACGGACGCCGCCAACACCATCGTGTGGAATCCGGGTCCCCGCGGCGCCGAGTCGCTGACGGGCTGGGCCGCGGAGGAGTGGACGCAGATGGTGTGCGTGGAGGTGGGCAACGTCCAGCGCAGCGCCGTGACCGTGCCCGCGGGCGGGTCCCACACGCTGGCACTGGACGTCGAGGTCAGTGCCTTCCCCAAATTTGTTCCCTGAGTAGCCCCGCGACGAAGTCGCAGGGCGTATCGAAGGGCCTCCCACACGTCAAGGGCCCCTTCGATACACCGCCCGACGTTCCTACTGGGCGGCTCTCAGGGTGCAGAACAACCGACTGCTGCGTGACTCCGCGAGTGCATCAGCGCCCCAGTGCGTCGGCCTCCGCGCCGATGGTCGTCGAGTCGCCGTGCCCGGTGTGGACCACGGTCTCCTCCGGCAGGGCGAACAGCTTGCGGCGGATCGAGTCCAGGATCTGGTCCTCGTCGCTGAACGACCGCCCCGTCGCGCCCGGACCGCCCTTGAAGAGGGTGTCCCCCGAGAACAGGGTGCCGAGGTCAGCCGCGTACAGGCACACGGCCCCCGGCGAATGGCCCGGTGTGTGGAGGACCCACAGGTCGATCCCGCCGACGTTGATCTGCTGCCCCTCGGCGAGGTCCTTGTCCCAGTGGCGCTCGGGATGCGTGAGGTACCACACGGGCTCGTCGTCCGGATGGAGCCAGATCGGCGCCCCTGTCCTGTCCGAGAGTTCCGGGGCCACACGGACGTGATCGTCGTGGGCGTGGGTGCAGATGATGGCCCTGACGGAGCGCCCGTCCACGGCGGCGAGGATCGTGTCGACGTCGTGCGGCGCGTCGATGACCACCACTTCCTTGTCGTCGCCCACGATCCACACGTTGTTGTCGACTTCGAAGGTCTGGCCGTCGAGGCTGAAGGTTCCCCTGGTCACTGCATGCGTGATGGCGTTCACCAGACCACCACCGATCGCAGAACGTCTCCCTGGCGCATCTTCGTGAACGCTCCTTCCACATCGTCGAGACCGATCTCCTCGCTCACGAACGCGTCGAGGTCGAGTCGGCCCTGTCGGTACAGGTCAACCAGCATGGGAAAGTCCCGGGACGGCAGGCAGTCGCCGTACCAGCTGGATTTGAGGGAGCCACCGTGGCCGAAGACATCCAGCAGTGGGATGTCGGGCACCTTGGCATCCGGGTGCGGCACGCCCACGAGGACCAGCGTCCCGGCCAGGTCGCGGGCGTAGAAGGCCTGCTTCCACGTCAGCGGGATACCGACGGCGTCGATGACCACGTCGGCACCGAACCCGCCGGTGAGTTCACGGATCCCCTCCACCACGTCACCCTCGGACGAGTTGATGGTGTGGGTGGCCCCCAGGCCGCGGGCCCATTCCAGCTTGCGGTCCTCGAGGTCGACGGCGATGATGCAGCTCGCACCGGCAAGCGCCGCGCCGGCGATGGCTGCAGCACCCACGCCGCCGCAGCCGATGATGGCAACGCTCTGGCCGCGGGTGACGTGACCCGTGTTGATGGCCGCGCCGAGGCCCGCCATCACGCCACAGCCGAGCAGCCCGACGGCGGCCGGGCGCGCCTCGGGATCCACCTTGGTGCACTGTCCCGAGTGCACGAGCGTCTTGTCGGCGAACGAGCCGATGCCCAACGCGGGTGTGAGGGCGGTCCCGTCCGCCAGTGTCATCTTCTGCGTGGCGTTGAACGTGTTGAAGCAGTACCACGGGCGCCCGCGCAGACAGCTCCGGCACGTACCGCAGACCGCACGCCAGTTGAGGATCACGAAGTCCCCGGGCGCCACGGCGTCGACGCCGTCACCGACGGACTCCACGATCCCGGCCGCCTCGTGACCGAGCAGGAACGGAAACTCGTCGTTGATGCCGCCCTCGCGGTAGTGCAGGTCGGTGTGGCA
>JBDSRF010000147.1:0-18322 GCA_039929445.1 Arachnia sp.
GAGGTGCGCAGCATGGTGGCGGCGGCGACGACGGTGCCGGTGGCCACGATGGGCGTGGTGCCGGTCAACTGGAAGGTGCCGGCGTCGGTGGCGATGGCCTTGGCGGGCTTCGGGGTGACGTCCACGATGGGCGTGGTGCCGGTCAACTGGAAGGTGCCGGCGTCGGTGGCGACGGCCTTGGCGGGCTTCGGGATGACGTCCACGAAGGCGGGCTCCATAGGCGGCGCATCCAGGGTTCCCATGACCTCGATCTCCCAGATCCCGATCCCGTACGGCTGGTTGCGTCCGCCGCTGGTGCTGAGCTTCACATATCGCACACCGCTGGCGGGGCTGGTCCAGGTCGTCCACGCGCCCTTCGTGGCGGGGCCAGCAACAGCGCCGGTGGTGAGAGGCGTCCACGTCGTGCCGTTTGCCGAGCCCTCGAGGTTGGACTTGTTGGAGTAGGTGTTTCCCCAGTGGGTCCTGATCCCGGTGATGCTCGCGGTGTTGCCGAGGTCCACCTGGATCCAGGTGTTGTCGGAGACCGGGGAGGACCATCGCGAGGCGTCAATGGCGTTGTGGACGGGGCCGGGGACAGCGCTGCCCTCCGGGCCGGCGTTTCCGTCGAAGGCCTTCTCGGGGCCCCACTGGCCCGGGACTTCCTGACCGGATGCGGTCACGGTCTTGTTGAGTCCGAGGTTCACGGGGTCTGCGGCCGAGGCCTGCAACATTGGCGACAGGCCAAGGATGAGCGTCGCCGAGGCGAACAGGGCGAGCAACCGCGTGCGGCGGCTCTGCGGGGGATGGGTTATGGACGTCACTCTCTTCAGCGTTGATTAAAGACGACGTGCGCAGCCTAGGCTGGATGGGGGTTTCCGGTTACCCGTGGCCGCCGAAGTGCCGCTCCGGGGTGCGTGGTTGATTGTGCCGCGATGTCCCTTTTGCCGGAGGTGGGAGGCATGGGTTATTCTTTCCAGGTTGCCCACGACGCCAGTCGAGGGGCATGACTGACTTTTAACCTGACGCACACAGCGTCGGATCAAGCACCGAGGAGATTCCAGTGGCCGCCGTATGTGATGTTTGCGCCAAGCGACCCGGCTTCGGACACAACGTGCCCTGGTCGAAGAAGAAGACGAACCGCCGCTGGAACCCGAACATCCAGCGCGTGCGTGCGACTGTTGCGGGAACCGCCAAGCGCCTCAACGTGTGCACCTCCTGCCTGAAGGCCGGCAAGGTCTCTCGCTGACGCACAGCACGTCCGTGAATGTTGGCCCGTGGGTTCTCCTGCGGGCCATCTTTCATGTCCGCCCCCGCTTGTAGGCTGCTGCGCATGGCCACTTGGCGCACACCCATTCACCGCGAGCTGAACCGACGGCTGCGCGACGCCGTGGGGGAGAAGACGGCCGCCCAGTTCGCCAAGCTGGGCCTCAACACCGTCGGTGACGTCATCCGCCACACCCCCCGGCGCTACCTGGCCGGGACCCAGATGAGTGATTTCGCGTCGCTGCAGGTGGGCGACGAGGTGGCCGTGGTGGCCAAGGTGCAGTCCACGAGGATCCGCCAGGGCGCCCGGCAGCGTGTGGAGTCCCTGATCACCGATGGATCCGGGTACCTCACCGTCACACTCTTTGCGCCCAAGCCGTTCATGGCCTCCTGGTGGAGCGGCCTGCTGGAGCCCGGGACGCGCGGTATTTTCATCGGGAAGGTGGGGGTGTTCAACGACTCCCTGCAGTTGACGCATCCGGACTTCGTGATGATCGACGAGCAGGGACGCATCACGGGCAAGAAGGACCAGAAGCGCCAGTCCATGCAGCGGGCCGTCCAGCGCGCAACCCTGGTGGGCCTATACCCCGCCACAGCGAAACTGCCCACATGGGTGATCGCCGAGACCGTCGAGATGCTCCTGCCGTCCATCCGGTCCCTCGGCGACACGCTTCCCCCCTGGGTGGTCGACCAGGCCGGTGTCCTGCCCCTGCCCCAGGCGCTCACCGAGGTGCATGAACCCGTCGACGTCGCACGGGCCGAGAGCGGACGGGACCGCCTCCGCTTCGACGAGGCTTTCGGCATGCAGTTGGCCATGGCACAGAGGCGCCGCACCTTCGAGGGGTTGCAGGCCACCGCCCGCCCCCGCCTCCCGGATCGGCTGCTGGCCGAGTTCGACCGCCGACTGCCGTTCGAGCTGACAAACGGGCAGGTCGCCGTCGGGGAGACCATTTTTGAGGAGCTGGCCCGCCCCCGCCCCATGCACCGGTTGCTGCAGGGGGAGGTGGGTTCAGGCAAGACCATCGTGGCCCTGCGTGCCATGCTCACGGTGGTGGACTCCGGTGGCCAGGCCGTCCTGCTGGCCCCCACCGAGGTCCTCGCCAAACAACACTTCGCGACCGTCACCGGCATGTTGGGCGACCTGGGGGACGGGCAGCGGCTCGGCGCCCATGAGCACGCCACCGCCGTCACCCTCCTCACCGGCAGCCTGCCGGCCGCGGCGAAAAGGCAGGCACTCAACCAGATCACCACGGGCGATGCCGGCATCATCATCGGCACGCACGCCCTCCTGTCGGATCCCGTGGAGTTCTTCGACCTCGGCCTCGTGGTCATCGACGAACAGCACCGCTTCGGCGTCGAGCAGCGCGCCGCGCTCGCCGCGAAGTCCGAGCAGCAGCCGCACACGTTGGTCATGACGGCCACCCCCATTCCCCGCTCCGTGGCCATGACAGTGTTCGGGGACCTGGAGGTTTCCGAGCTTCGCGAGCGGCCTGCGCAACGTGCCGCCGTCTCGACCGTCTTCGTCGACACCTTCAACAACCCGCACTGGGTGGAGCGTGCGTGGCAGCGGATCCGGGAGGACGTGGCCAAGGGAAGGCAGGCATTCATCGTCTGCCCGGCCATCAGCGCCAAACAGGCCGAGGGGGACGTCGACGCGGCCGGGGACATGACGGCGGTCACCGAGCTCCTGCCGCGCCTTGCGGCGGGTCCGCTGGCGGGTCTGCGGCTTGGAATGGCCCACGGCAAGCAGAGCGTGGCGGAGCGGGACGAGGCCATGGCCAACTTCGCCGCCGGTCGGCTCGATGTGCTGGTGGCCACCACCGTGATCGAAGTGGGGGTGGACGTGCCGAACGCATCGGTGATGGTGGTCATGGACGCCGACCGGTTCGGCATCACGCAACTGCACCAACTCCGTGGCCGTATCGGCCGTGGCGTCCACGAGGGGCTGTGCCTGCTCCTGGCCGCCCCGGGGGAGGGCCAGGAGGACGCGCAGCTGCGCATCCGGGCACTGGTCCAGAGCAATGACGGGTTCGAGTTGGCGGAACGGGACCTGGAACTGCGCAAGGAGGGCGACGTGCTGGGTGCAGCCCAGTCCGGCGGGTCCTCGCTGAAACTGCTGCGGGTACTGGAGGACGCGGATCTCATCCGCGCCACCAAGGACCTGGCCGATCGGGTGCTGGCCGACCGCCGGGCCGCCAACGACCCCCTTCTGGCGGACCTCATGACGCAGGCCGAACTGGTCGCGGCCGGGGAATGGCTCGAGAAGGGGTGACGCGACGGTGCCCGCCCGCATGATTCGCCGCATCCCAGCCCTGGTGGAGAAGCTGACACCCGGCTATTTCGCACTCGTGATGGCCAGCGGCATCGTCTCTCTGGGCCTGAAACTGGTGGGCGCCGAACTTCTGTCGCTCGCATTCTTCGTGGTGTGCGCCGTCGCCCACGTCACCCTCTGCGCGCTGAACGTGTGGCGCTTCGTGGCCTTCCGGCACGCCATGGCGTCGGACTTCCACGACCCCAAACGCGCGTTCGGTTTCTTCACCTTCGTGGCCGGCACCAACGTGCTGGGGGCACGGGTGGCCGCGGCGGGCTGGTTCGAGGTGGCCGCCGGCCTGCTGGCGCTGTCGGTGGTCGTCTGGATCGTGCTGGGCTACGTCATCCCCTGGAGTGCTGTGCTGGGGCAGCAGCACCGCCCCGTGGTGGCGCTGGCCAACGGCACCTGGTTCATCTGGGTGGTGGCGAGTCAGTCCGTGGCCGTACTGGCCGCCACGCTGGAGGTGTGGGCGGGGGAAGGGCGGCAGTACCTTGCCATCCTGGCCGTACTCTCCTGGTCCGTGGGGGTGTTCCTGTATGCCGCCTCCGGCATGATCGTGACGCTGCGGATCATGCTGTACGAGTTGGTCCCCGCCGAGTTCGACCCGCCCTACTGGGTGTCGATGGGGGCGGTCGCCATCACCGTCGTGGCGGGGGCGCGGATCGTCGAGATGGATTCGGCGCCCATGGTGGACGCCACCCGCGGCCTCGTTGCCGGAGCGTCCGTGGTGTTCTGGGCCTTCGCGACCTGGCTCATCCCCGTCCTCGTTGCTGTGGGCGTGTGGCGCCACTTCGTCCACAAGGTGCCGTTGCGCTACGAGCCGACGTTGTGGAGCATGATTTTCCCGCTGGGGATGTATGCCGTGGCCGGGATCTACCTGGGCCGAGCGGACAGGCTGCCGGTGGTCGAGTGGATCGGGTCCCGGTGGCTGTGGGTGGCCGTGGTGGCCTGGGTGATCGTGGCCTTGGCCATGGGCCGCAGCATCGTGCGGAGCCTGCGGGGGGTGCCGGACGCGGGCACTAGGGTCGGGGCATGAGCCGGATCATCGCAGGGAGCGCCAAGGGGCGTCGCCTCACGGCACCCAAGGGAACCCACACCCGCCCCACCACCGACTGGGTCAAGGAGGCGCTGTTCTCGGCGCTGGCCTCCTGGTTCGGGACCGCGGACGAGGCCTCCGGGGACCAGCTTGCCGGCGTCGCCGTTCTGGACCTCTTCGCGGGCAGCGGTGCCCTGGGCCTTGAGGCCGCGAGCCGCGGCGCCGCACCCGTTACGTGCGTCGACACGCACACCGCTGGCATCATCCGCGACAACGCCGGCCGGGCCGGTCTGCGCGTCCACGTCGTCGCAGGGAAGGCAGAACATGCCGTGGCCCGTCACGAGGGAGCCGTCGACCTCGTCCTCGTGGATCCCCCCTACGACGTGCCCGGCGCCGCGCTCGAGAAACTGCTCGGTGAACTGGTGGCGGGGGACCTGCTGGCGTCGCAGGCCCTGGTGGTCATTGAGCGCTCCAGCCGCTCTGCGGCGCCCCAATGGCCGGCGGTGTTCACCCGCTCATGGGATCGTCGCTACGGTGAGACAACGCTCCACTTCGGGGCCACCGACCAGGAGCAACCATGACCCCAGTGCTGTGCCCCGGCTCGTTCGACCCCATCACCGTCGGGCACATCGACATCATCCGTCGCGCCCGCGAGTTGTTCGGCAACGTGCTGGTCGGGGTGGGTCGCAACAACCAGAAGCAGTACCTGTTCGGTGACGAGCGCATCGACCTGGTCCGGGGCGCCCTCGAGGGCATGGACGGCGTCGACGTGGCCCCCATCGAGGGTTTGCTCGTCGACTTCTGCCGCGACAACGGCATCACCACCGTCATCAAGGGGCTGCGCTTCGGCGCCGACTTCGACTTCGAGCTGCAGATGGCACACATGAACCGGGGTCTGACAGGTCTGGAGACGGTGCTGCTGCCCGCTGCAGCGGAGCATGTGACCCTGTCCAGCACCATCCTGCGGGAAGTGATGAAACTGGGGGGCAACGTGGACCGCTACGTCCCCGACAACGTCGCCCGCGCCATCAGGGAGCGCCGCCAACCTCCGCCCCACTGAGCCGATTTGGGTAGGATCCCGCGCACCGGGTAGAGTTCGACGTCGGTCATGACGTGGTTGTGATTGACGGGTACGAAGGGAGATTGTGAGCATGACTCCCATGGATCGACATCCCGATCGCCACTCTCCTCTGGTGTTTGACACACGAGAGCTGAGCAGGCGCGCGGGGACGATGCGTGAGGTTGAGCGTACGGTCCCAGCACCCGCCGATCTTCGCCTTGAAGTGATTGAAGTGCCCGAGGGCTCCGACATCGAGCTCGACCTCCGTCTGGAGGCCGTTGTCGAAGGAGTACTCGTCACGGGCACAGCCACCGTGCAGCTGCAGGGTGAATGTGCACGTTGCCTGACGGGGATCGAGGACGACATGTCCTTCGATCTCCAGGAACTCTTCTTCCACCCCGGTAGGGAAGTGGATGAGGAAGAAAGGCTCGTCGAAGACGAGTCAATCGACCTGGAACCCGTTCTCCGTGACGCCGTGGTGATGGATTTGCCGTTCACGCCCTTGTGCCGTGAGGATTGTCTCGGTTTGTGCCCCGAATGTGGCGCCAACCTCAACGATGATCCCGATCACGAGCACGATCTGGCTGTCGACCCGCGGTGGTCGAAGCTGGTGGGTATGGACGTCGAAGAGTAAAAATGTGGAATTCAACAGTCCTTGTTTGACAGGAGAAGATCGTGGCCGTTCCGAAGCGGAAGATGTCGCGCAGCAACACCCGGTCGCGTCGGGCCCAGTGGAAGACGACTGTCGTCCCCACGGTCGTCTGCGTGAACCCGGCTTGCCGCGAACCGCACCTGCAGCACACTGCGTGCCCGAGCTGTGGCCAGTACGGCCCCAGGGCGGCACGTCGCCAGGTCCTCGAAGTCTGAGTACCCAAGTCTCGACCCCGCACCGCGGGTGAGCAGGCTGGTGGAGAAACTTGATGAGCTGGGCGTCCATGTTGACGCCCAGCTTTTCGAGTTGGCTTTCACGCACCGTTCCTGGGCATACGAGAACGGGCGCATCGAGAGCAATGAGCGGCTGGAGTTCCTCGGCGACGCCGTCCTCCAGATCGTGGTGACCGAGTTCATCTTCCGGACCTACCCCCTGCTCGCGGAGGGCCAGATGGCCAAGCTCCGCGCCTCGGTGGTGAGTTCGCATGCGCTCGCACAGGTGGCCCGTGACCTGGGGCTGGGCGAGCACGTCAAGTTGGGCAAGGGTGAGGTGGCCACCGGTGGTGACCGCAAGACCTCCATCCTGGCCGACACGATGGAGGCTCTCATCGGGGCCGTCCACATGTCCGGTGGCAGCGAGACCTCCGACAAATTCGTGCACGGCGTCTTCGACCCCCTGATCACCCGGTCGGAGGAAGAAGGCAGCTACACCGACTTCAAGACTGCGCTGCAGGAACTGTGCGCCCACCACGGCTGGGGTGCACCCGCCTACGAGATCACCGGTACGGGACCGGACCACCAGCGCGTCTTCACTGCCGTCGTCGTGGTCGACGGCAAGTCCGTGTCCTCCGGTACCGCCCCCAGCAAGAAAACTGCGGAGCAGCGCGCCGCCACGCAGGCGCACCGTGTGCTGACCGAGTCGTCGAATGCCTGAACTGCCCGAAGTCGAGGTGGTGCGCCGAGGACTGGCACAACACCTCACCAGCAGGCGCATTGACCGGGTGCGGATCCTTCACCCCCGTCCCGTCCGGTCACACCCTGGCGGTGCGGAAGGCATGCGTGGCCACCTGGAGGGAGCCACGGTGGACGCTGTGCGACGCCGCGGCAAGTACCTGTGGTTTGCGCTCGACGGGGACGCACTGGTGGTGCATCTCGGCATGAGCGGTCAGTTCCGCTTCAACGACCCGCAGGACGAACTGGTCCGCAACACACGCGTGATCCTCGACCTCGACAACGGGCAGCAGCTTCGCTTCGTGGACCAGAGGATGTTCGGCGGGCTTCACTGGGAACCGGACGCTGCCGACTGTCCCGTGCCCCACATTGCACTCGACCCGTTCGACGACGCCTACGACGAGGACGCGGTGGGCGAGCGGATGCGGACCAAACGCACCACGGTGAAGAGGGCCCTGCTGGACCAGCGGCTCGTCTCCGGCATCGGCAACATCTACGCCGACGAGTCGCTGTGGCGCTCCAAGCTGCACTTCGACCACCCCACGCAACGTCTCACCCCCCGGCGCGCCCACGAGGTGCTTCACCACGCCCGGGACGTGATGGCCGAGGCGCTGGCGCAGGGAGGGACGTCGTTCGACGCTCTCTACGTCAATGTGAACGGCGAATCCGGCTACTTCTCCCGCACCTTGGACGCGTACGGCCGTGAAGGTCTACCGTGTCATCGCTGCGCGACGCCCATGGTGCGTCGCCAGTTCGCGAACCGCAGCAGCTTCCTGTGCCCCAGGTGTCAGCGTCTGCCGAGAAAGGTGGGACAACGCTGATGGACTGGGTGAAGACGAAGTACTCGCGGTACAGCAACTCCATCTGGCAACTGTTCCGCTTCGGCGTGGTCGGCGGCGTCGGTGTTTTCGTCAATTTCTTCGTCTTCGTCGTCGCGGGGAAGCTGCTGCCCCTGGTGTGGCCCAGCGCCGGCATGGATGCGGGCAACGCCATCTGGTGGGGTCTGCCCTGGACGGAGTTCAACGTCCGCTGGTACCACGTGACGTCGACAATCGCGTTCTTCGTGGCCAACCTGTTCAACTTCCAGCTCAACCGGCACTGGACGTTCAGGTC
This sequence comes from Arachnia sp., assembly GCA_039929445.1. Taxonomy (GTDB): domain Bacteria; phylum Actinomycetota; class Actinomycetes; order Propionibacteriales; family Propionibacteriaceae; genus Arachnia. Next base: position 8,365 of record JBDSRF010000147.1, read on the forward strand.
CAACAAGTCCGCGAACTGGTTTCGCGAGTACTTCCCCTTCCTGACAGTCGGGCTCATCGCGCAAGCAGTCGGCCTGCTCATCATGACCGCGCTCATGCACCCCGGATCGCTCATCAGCCTGCCCGACTCCGTGCTCGACAACTCCACGGGGCTGCGCACCAAGAAGTACTGGGCCCAGCTCATCATGATCGTCTGCACCATCCCCATCACATTCCTGGTGAACAAGTTCTGGACCTTCCGCGCAGTGCGCGAGGTTCGTCTTGACGAGGAACTGAATCATCCGGAGGACGTCGAACTCGACCGCGAGGCCGAGGCGTGAGATGTACCTCAAACAGCTGACCCTTCGCGGCTTCAAGTCGTTCGCCTCCGCCACCACGCTCACGTTCGAGCCGGGCATCACCTGCGTGGTGGGCCCCAACGGCTCCGGCAAGTCCAACGTGGTGGATGCCCTGAGCTGGGTGATGGGGGAGCAGGGCGCCAAGTCGCTGCGCGGCGGAAAGATGGAAGACGTCATCTTCGCCGGCACCACAAAGCGGGCGCCGCTGGGCCGCGCCGAGGTGGAGCTGACCATCGACAACTCGGACGGGGCCCTGCCCATCGAGTACTCCGAGGTGACCATCACCCGCACCATGTTCCGCAGCGGTGGCAGCGACTACTCCATCAACGGCGCACCCGCGCGCCTCCTCGACGTCCAGGAACTCCTCAGCGACTCCGGCATCGGCCGTGAGATGCACGTCATCGTCGGTCAGGGACAGCTCGACGCCATCCTCCAGGCCACCCCTGAAAGCCGCCGCGGGTTCATCGAGGAGGCTGCCGGGGTCCTGAAGCACCGCAAGCGCAAGGAGAAGGCGCTGCGGAAACTGGAAGGCACCAAGGCCAACCTTGAGCGACTCTCCGACCTCATCGGCGAGCTGTCCCGGCAGCTGAAGCCGCTCGGCCGGCAGGCGGACACGGCGCGCAAGGCGGCCGTGATCCAGGCCGAGTTGCGGGACGCGAAGGCCCGACTGTTGGCCGACGACCTCGGCTCGGCCCGCGCCGCGCTCGCCGCGGACCTGGCCGACGAGGCCGCCGTCCTGGCCGCCAAGGAGCGGGCCGAGCGTCAGGTCGGGGCCGCCACGCAGGCCGAGGATGCCACCGAGATGGCCCTGCGCCAGGCCGGTGCGGCTTTCGACGCTGCCCAGGAGACCTGGTACGCGGTGGCCAGCCTTCGTGAACGGGTGTCCACGATCATCTCCATCTCGGCGGAACGCATGCGCGCCGGTGCCAACCAGCCACAACTCGACATCACGGGCGGCCGCGACCCCGAGCAGCTGGAACGGGAGGCCACCAGTATCCGGGAGCGGGAGTCCGAACTGGGGCAGAGCATCGACGCCGCCCAGGCAACGCTGACCGATGCCACCCTGCGTCGCAACGCGGCGGAGCAGCAGCATGCCGCGGCCGACGCCGCCCACGCCACCGCTCTGCGGGCCGTCGCCGACCGGCGGGAGGGGCTCGCCCGCCTCACCGGCCAGGTCCAGGCGCTCCAGTCCCGGCTGCAGGCATCGCAGGAGGAGGTGGGGCGGCTGCAGCGCCGTCGGGACGAGGCCACCCAACGGGCGGGCGAGGCTGCCACCACCTTCGGCGGCATGGAGTCCTCCCTGTCCGGTCTCGGCGCATCAGAGTCCGATCTCGACGAGGCACACGAGGCTGCGACCGCCCGGGTCGAGCAGCACCAGGAGCAGCTGGCGCAGTTGCGCGCCTCCGAGGCGACACTGGCCCGCGACAGGGCTGGGCTGGACGCGAGGATCGAAGCCCTGCGGCTCATGACGGAGCGCAAGGACGCCTCCGCCGACCTCGTGGCCGCGGGCGGCCCGGGGGTGCGGGGCCGGCTCACCGACGCCATCGACGTGGAACCCGGCTGGGAGCGCGCCGTCTCCGCCGCATTGCAGGCGGCCGCGGAATCCGTGGTGGTCGAAGGCCTTCACAACGCCGTCGCCGCCGTGGAACACATGGCCGGCCAGGACATGGGCCGGGCCTCGCTGGCCGTCACCGGTGCGGCGCCAACCGAGCCGGTGGACGGGTCGCTGCTCGCACTGGTGGAACACCCCCAGGACCTGGCCGGTGTGCTGGGCGCACTGCTGGGGCAGGTCGTCGCCGTCGAGGATCTCCACGAGGCACACAGACACGTCGAGGCCTTCCCCGGGACCATGGCAGTCACCCGCGGCGGCGACGTGGTCTCCGCCTGGCTCGTGGAGGGCGGGTCCGCGGCCACGCCGTCGCTGCTGGAGCTCTCGGCACAGTTGGCGGAGGCGGAGGACGCGCTCGAGCGGCAGGGACTGGAGAAGGACCGGACACGCTTCGCCATCGAGAAGGCCACCGGCGAACTGGCGGCCTCGAAACGCGACGCCGCCGACGCGCTCGCGCGGCTGCACGCCTCCGACGCGGAACTGGCTGCCGCGCAGGACCGGCTGGGGCAGCTGCGCCAGGCGCAGGCCACGGCCCTGCGCGAGGCCGAGCGGCTGGCCGAGGCCATGACCGCGGCCGCGCAGGCCCGCGTGGCCGACGAGGGCAGACTGGCGGCGCTGCAGGCGCGACTGGAAGCTGCCAGCTCCGAGGAGGTCACGGAGCCTGACCCCGCAGACCGGGACGACAAGGCCATGGAGGCCCGCCGCGCACGGCAGGCGGAGATGGAGGCGCGGCTGGCGCTGCGCACGCTCGAGGAGCAGGCCAAGGCGTTGGCGGGCCGCGCCGACGGGTTGCTGCGGGCCGCGCAGGCGGAGCGGTCGTCGCGCGCCAAGGCGCGGGCCAAGGCGGAACAGCTGCGTCGGGAGGCCGAGGTGGCCACCACGGTGCACGAGGCCGCCACACGGTTGGCCGGACTCGTGGACGATGCCCGGGGGTTGGCGTCGCGGGAGCGTGACGCCGGCGACGCCGCCCGGCGCGAGGCGGAGGCAGCCACAGTCCGGGCCCGACACGACTCCCGCGCCGCCGCCGCGAGTCTGGAGGAGCTCGTCCGCGGCGCCCACCGAGACGAGATGACCCGCATCGAGCACCGGATGCGCATCGAGGCGCTCGAGGAGAAGGCGCTCGCGGAGCTGGGCATGGAGCCGGACCCTCTGGTGGCCGAATACGGACCGGACCAGCGCGTCCCCGTGATCACCCGCCCCGATGGCAGCGCCCTGGGCGAGGACGACGAGACGCCTGAGCCCGTCCCCTACGACCGTGCCGAACAGACCACCCGGCTCCGCCGTGCCGAGCGCAACCTCACCGTGCTGGGCCGGGTGAATCCGCTGGCACTGGAGGAGTTCGACGCAATGAAGGCGCGGCACGGGTTCCTGGCGGAACAGCTCGACGACCTGAAGCGGACCCGCGCCGACCTCCTCGAACTCATCGACGAGGTCGACAAGCGCGTCAAGGAGGTGTTCGAGGCGGCGTACAAGGATGTGGAGACCACCTTCGTGGACGTCTTCTCACGCCTGTTCCCCGGCGGGGACGGGCGACTGGTGCTCACGGAGCCGGGGGACTGGCTGACCACCGGCGTCGACGTGGAGGCGCGCCCGGCCGGCAAGCAGGTGAAGCGGCTGTCGCTGCTCTCCGGTGGCGAGCGCTCGCTGGTGGCCGTGGCCTTCCTGGTGTCGCTGTTCATCGCCCGCCCCAGCCCGTTCTACATCCTCGACGAGGTGGAGGCGGCCCTCGACGACGCCAACCTCGGGCGCCTGCTGACCATCTACGAGGAGCTGCGGGCAAACTCCCAGCTGCTCGTCATCACGCACCAGAAGCGCACCATGGAGATCGCCGACTCGCTGTACGGCGTCACCATGCGGGGCGACGGCATCTCCACCGTCGTGAGCCAGCGGCTCTCGTCGGAGTAGCTGTCCCATTTTCTCGGTTCGTCAAACAGAAAATCCGGCCGGGTGGCGCTGCCCGGTCCAGACGCGCCATACCCGGGCGCCGACGAGGAATGGAATCAGGAGCACGGGAAGCCACAGCAGGGACAGGACGAGTTCGGAGCTCACGTGACGCGCTGTCTCGTGGGCTGTCGCCGTCAGGGTCCAGCCCCACGCAGTCCAGGACGCGAACGCTCCTGGAGAGGCCACGGATCCGAAGCCGTCCAGGAACGCAACAGCGCTCAGCACCGCCGCGCAGCCCCAGATCAGACCAGCTGCCGCTGTCCACACCACTCCGCGTAGCCACGACGGGGCGTAACGGCCGGCGGAGGTTTCTGCGGCCAGTGCCTGCGGCGGGCCAAGTCCCGCCAGAGCCCTCGCGAGCCCCACTTCACGCGCGGAGTCTGCCAGGTTGGCGCGCAGCTCGCTGACTCGTTCCCGTCGTTCCCGAGAGGCGATGCCGTAGAACTCCAGCGCCGCGTCGTAGCGGGTCAGATAGAACGTTGTGCGCATGCCGCCACGCAATCCGAAGCCGGACGTCCAGTGCTTCAGGGTGAGGCCGGCCGCCCCGCTGAGGAACATGACCACCATGATGGCCAGACGGCCGACGGTGAAATTGATGTCAAGGTTCATTGCGGAGCTCCTTCGAAGACAGGTCGTTGACCAGGCGAGAAAGATGGGTCCAGGACTGCAGCGCTCGGGTGAGTTCGGCCATTCCGTCGCTGGTGACCTGGTAATACTTGCGTGAGGGTCCGCTGGGCGACGGCACGTAGTAGGACCGGAGCCACGATGACCGTTCGCAGCGCGTCAACGCCGGGTACACCGTGCCCTCCGCGATGTCATCCAGTCCTGCCTCGCGCAGGCGGAGAACCAACGCGTACCCGTAGTCGTCCCTCGCCGCGAGCAGGCTCAGGATGAGCACGCCCAGGATGCCCTTGAGCATTTGTGGATCCACGCCAGCCATGACTACCAAGCTACCCTAGGTACTGGGCAAAGAACAGTAGTAGGGCCACTATTGTTGTGGTGACATCACCACACTCGACTGGGTCCAACTGGTCCGCGTCGGCCCCCGCCGAGACGCAGTGAAGATTGAACACTCCCACGCTCAGCACATTGAACAAAAGGCCCGATTCGGCGGAAGTGTTCAAAGTAGGTTGCAACACCCCACACGTGGCTCGCACTCGGACGTGGAGCGGTGTCCTATAGGGGCGACGTGTGGTGAAGCCAATGGCTAGATACGTGTTTCGTCGGAGCGTTTGGTCGCCCAAGACTTGCGATGACCAGCCACTAGACCGACCGGCACCATCCATGCCGCAGTCGTCAGCCTGGCGGCCCATGGCGCCACCCACAGCGTCGGAAGACCCAATTCCAAGATGAGCAATGTCACCACAAAGACTGCACACAGGGACAACCACTGCCCCATGACCCACCATGGCCATCGACCTGACGCATTTCCGACGTAGCCGTATACCCCCGCCCAAACCGCCACCACAGGCGAAACACCAAGCCCTGGGATCAGGAGTAGTGCGGGTGCCGCGCATGCAAGGACACCCACTATCGCCACCACTATCCCCAAGAAATGAGGCATCAAGTCCCTGCGAGCAGCGCGCGACGACATCGACATGGAAAAAGTGTGACATGTACACGCCAGTTGGATTCCATATATTGCAACAGCCGGAGCAGCAGCCGAAGTAGTTTGAGCATGAGTCCGAGCCAAATGGTGCGCCAACTCGGCCTCGCCCCAAGATTGCGGTTCGACTCCGCATCGGTTCCAGTCGAGCAGCTCAAAAGCCAAGTTCTCAACCGGTGAATGGCATCGGCAGCGATCCTCATCCAGAGCCCCCAGCGGGGCGCTGCACAGATAGGTGGTTTCGAGTGCATGACACGCCGCTGAGCCTGTATTCAGAATACGAGCGCGTTTGTTCAAAGTAGGCTGTGTCTCGACAGCCCCCGCCACACCGGAAGGGGTGGGTCCCGCGTCATCCTCGCTAGGATGACGCCGTGGACTGGATTTTTTGGGTCATCCTGGGCTTGATCGGCGCTGCCGTCATCACGGCCAGCATCATCACCTACGTCAACCGCAAGCAGATCGGCGCGCCCGAGCGTCCCGACGAGTTGGAGGCGGAGCCGTCGGCCCAGCCCTCCGACGACACCGTCGTGGTGGACGCTGAACTCGTCGAGGAGGTTCAGCCGGCGCCGACGCTTGACCGGCCGGAGTCGCCGCAGTCGCGGTTCACCCGGCTGCGCCGTCGCCTGTCGTCGAGCAACAACGTCCTGGCCCGCGCGTTGGCCGACCTCCTCAGCGTCGACCGCATCGACGCCGACACCTGGGACGACTTCGAGGCCACCCTCATCGCCTCCGACCTCGGCGTCGGACCCACGACCGAGCTGACGGACGCCCTCCGCAAGGAGCTCTCCATCGACGGCGTCGCCGACCCGGGCACGGCACGCCGCGTCCTGCGCTCCGAACTGTTGCGCCTCGTGGACCCGACGATGGACCGCTCGCTCAACCTCGACTCCGAGGAGGGCAAACCCGCCGTCGTCATGGTGGTGGGGGTCAACGGCACCGGCAAGACCACCACCGTCGGCAAGCTGGCCCGCGTGCTGGTGGCCGATGGTCGGACGGTCCTGCTGGGCGCTGCCGACACGTTCCGCGCCGCCGCCGCGGAGCAACTCACCACGTGGGGCGAGCGCGTCGGAGTTTCGACGGTACGTGGGCCGGAGGGCGGGGACCCGGCCTCCGTGGCGTTCGAGGCCGTCGCAGCCGGCGCCGAGCACGGCACCGACGTGGTGATCATCGACACGGCCGGCCGCCTGCACACCAAGACGGGCCTCATGGACGAGCTCGGCAAGGTCAAGCGCGTCATCGAGAAGAAGGCCGCCGTCAACGAGGTGCTGCTGGTGCTGGACGCCACCACCGGGCAGAACGGCATGATGCAGGCTCGCGTCTTCTCGGAGGTGGTCAACGTCACCGGCATCGTCCTCACCAAGCTCGACGGATCCGCCAAGGGCGGCATTGTGGTGGCCGTGCAGCGCGAGCTGGGTGTCCCCGTGAAACTGATCGGGCTGGGGGAGGGCGTGGATGACCTCGCACCCTTCGACCCGGAGGGCTTCGTCGCCGGAATCCTCGGGGAATGACGATTCGTCTATCCTTGCCCGGTACAGCCATGCCGCATGGCGCCAACGATTTGATGAAGGACTGAAGTGTTCGACACGCTGCAAGATCGCCTCGCCGACGTCTTCAAGGGGCTCCGGTCCAAAGGGCGCCTGACCGAGGCCGACATCGACGCCACGATGCGGGAGATCCGTATCGCGCTGCTCGAGGCCGACGTGAACCTCAGCGTCGTCAAGGGCTTCATCGGTAACGTCAAGGAACGCTGCCTCGGTTTGGAGCTGTCAAAGGCCCTGAACCCGACGCAGCAGATCATCAAGATCGTCGACGATGAACTCGTCGAGATTCTGGGCGGCGAGACCCGCACCATCCGCTACAGCAAGCGCCCGCCGACGGTGATCATGCTCGCCGGCCTCCAGGGGGCAGGCAAGACCACGCTGGCCGGCAAACTTGCCCGCTGGCTGCGCGAGGAGAAGCACGCCCCGCTACTGGTGGCGGCCGACCTCCAGCGCCCCAACGCCGTGGGCCAGCTCCAGATCGTCGGCGAGCGCGCCGGCGTGCACGTCTTCGCCCCGGAGCCCGGCAACGGGGTGGGTGATCCGGTCAAGGTGGCCCGCGACGCCATTGAGCACGCACGGCGCCGCCTGTACGACGTCGTCATCGTCGACACCGCCGGCCGGTTGGGCGTCGATGCGGAACTGATGCAGCAGGCCGCCGACATCAAGGCGGCCGTCAACCCCGACGAGGTCCTGTTCGTCGTCGACGCCATGATCGGCCAGGACGCCGTCAACACGGCCAAGGCCTTCGATGAGGGCATCGGCTTCGACGGCGTCGTCCTCACCAAGCTGGACGGTGACGCCCGCGGTGGCGCCGCCCTGTCCATCGCCAAGGTCATCGGCAAGCCGATCCTGTTCGCCTCCAACGGTGAGACGCTCAAGGACTTCGACGTCTTCCACCCGGACCGCATGGCCAGCCGCATCCTCGGCATGGGCGACGTCCTGACCCTCATCGAGCAGGCTGAGAAGACCTTCGACGCCGACCAGTCGCGCGCCGCGGCCGAGAAGCTGATGGGCAAGAACAAGTTCGGCCTGCAGGACTTCCTGTCCCAGATGCAGCAGCTGCGCAAGATGGGCCCCCTCAGCAAGATCCTCGGCATGCTGCCGGGTGCCGGACAGTTCAAGAACGCCATCGAGGACATCGACGAGCGGGAGATCGACCGCATCGAGGCCATCATCAACTCGATGACCATGAAGGAGCGCGACGACGTCGCCATCCTCAACGGATCCCGCCGAGCCCGCATCGCCAAGGGTGCCGGGGTGGAGGTCTCCGACGTGAACCAGCTCGTGAACCGATTCGTCGAGGCGCGCAAGATGATGGAGAAGATGGCCGGCTCCATGGGTGGCATGGGCGGCGGGATGCCCGCGGGCATGCCCCCCGGAATGCCCGGTGCGCTTCCCGGTGCCCGCGGACCCAAGCGGGCGCCCGCGAAGAAGGCGCCCAAGAAGGGCCACAAGGTCTCCGGGAACCCTGCCAAGCGCAAGCAGCAGGAGACCCAGAGGGCACTCGGCCTGCCGGCCCAGCCCGACGTCCCGCAGTCGATGGACGACTTCCAGTTGCCCGCCGACCTGCAGAAGATGTTCGACCAGAACAAGTAACCGGCTCGTCCGCGACTTTCGTTCCCCAGTCGCCCGGCCGGGCGCCTGAATGGGTGCCTGCGACGCGGGTTGAGGAACGAAAGTGCCCGGCTGGGCACGGCCGCCGCCGTCGACACGGCTGCGGCTGGATAGTCTCGGTCCCATGAGTGCCGCACCGCAGACCGCATCCGAGAGCTACCACTTCCCCCACGCCGTGGTGTTGCCCGAGACCGAGCCGCGCGACCTGTGGGTGGCGAACGGGATCGTGGTCGACGGGCCCGTCACGGGCGCAGTCACCATCTCCGACCCCTGCTGGGTCCTGCCGGGGCTGGTCGATGCGCACTGCCACATCGGGCTGGGTCCCGACGGCGCCGTCGACGAGGACACCTCCCGGGCGCAGGCGCAGGCCGACCTTGCCGTCGGCGTGATGCTGATCCGCGACGCCGGCTCCCCCTCCGACACGCGCTGGGTGCACGACCAGTCCGAGTTGCCGCGACTGCTCCGCGCAGGCCGCCACATCGCCCGCCCCAAGCGCTACATCCGCCACCTGGCGGCGGAGGTGGAGCCGGACGGACTGGTCGAGCAGGTGCGCCACGAGGCACGCTCCGGCGACGGCTGGGTGAAGCTGGTGGGCGACTGGATCGACCGCTCCGTGGGGGACCTGGACCCACTCTGGCCCGCCGACGTGGCCCGCGAGGCCATCGCCGCCGCCCACGAGGAGGGCGCCCGCGTCACGGCGCACTGCTTCGGCGAGCAGTCTGTGGCGGAACTCGTGGAGGCCGGCATCGACTGCATCGAACACGGCACAGGGCTGGCCGACGACGTGATCGCCAGCATGGCCGACCGGGGCACCGCGCTGGTCCCCACCCTGATCAACCTGGACAACTTCCCGGGCTACGCCGCCACCGGCGCAGCCAAGTTCCCCCGCTACGCCGCCCACATGCTGGATCTGCACGCCCGACGCCACGAGACCATCGGCAGGGCCATCGAGGCAGGGGTGCAGGTGTACGCGGGTACGGACGCGGGGACCGTCGTCGCCCACGGACGCGTCATCGACGAGATCGATGAGCTGGCGAAGCTGGGCGGTCCCGAGTTCGCGCTCGGTGCCGCCAGCTGGCGTGCGCGCGGGTGGCTCGGTGGGGACGTCGTGAGCGCCGGCGCCAGCGCCGACTTCGTCGTCTATTCGGAGGACCCCCGCCAGGACCTGGCGACGCTGCGCCGCCCGGCCGCCCGGATCCTGCGGGGCCGCGCCCTCTGAAAGACGCTGTGGGGGCGGGGCGCCGGACTCCACAACTCTGGCTCCTGGGAACCAGCGGGGCGGTCGGGTTGTCCACAGCCGACCGTTG
>JBDSRF010000148.1:0-7150 GCA_039929445.1 Arachnia sp.
GGGCGGGGATGATGGTGGCCAGGGCCGGGATCGAACCGGCGACCTTTCACTTTTCAGGCGAACGCTGCTACCAGCTGAGCTACCTGGCCAAACGGTGGCTCACGCTTCTGCGTCGCACCAGCGACCCCGACGGGACTCGAACCCGCGACCTCCGCCGTGACAGGGCGGCGCGCTAACCAACTGCGCTACGGGGCCAATTTCTTGACCTTGCTGGCTGGGCCAGCGAGGAAACTCTAGCGGTCTTTCGCGGTGATGTGAAATCAGCCGCAGACCACCCTCTTCGAGCGTGAACTGTTGGTCGTCAACGACGGCCGGTGCGCCCACTGGGGCTCGAACCCAGGACCCGAGGCTTAAAAGGCCCCTGCTCTACCAACTGAGCTACAGGCGCGCAGAATGAATCTCGCGTGGCAAGTGTAGTGCAACGTGGCCTTCGTTGCCGGTGGCAGGCTTGGGGCATGGGTGACTGGGTGGGTGTGGTCCTGGCGGTGGGCATCGGTGGTCCGCTGCTCGTACTGGCGGTGTGGCTGGATGCGCGTCGCCGCCGGCGTGGCGACGAGGAGTTGGCGTCGGCGCCGCTTCGGGGGCATCCCCGTGTCGATGCCGTGGTGCCGGGTTACGTCACGCAGTCCTCCATCGATGCCATGGCCAGGCCCGGCGCCCCCGTGGCACCGCGAGCGGCTGCGCAGGGGGTGCGGATGTCGTTCGGTCACCTGGACCCCGACTTCGCCACCGACGGCACCGTCGCGGATCTGGCGGATGCGGCCGTCCTGATGGTGGGTGATGATGTGGACACGATGCGGGAGCTGTTGGGCCCCCTGTCCAATGCGTCGGCGGGGCGTCCCCTCGTCATCGCGGCGAGTGCGTTCCACGAGGATGTGCTGGCCTCCCTGAAGGCCAACCGGCGCATGACGCGGATGCCGGTGGTGGCCGTGGCCGCCAACCCTGCGGAGCTGATGCGCCTGCAGGACGTGGTGGGAGGGGAAGTGGTCTCCAGCGCCGACCTGAAGTCCGGCTGGCTTCCGCCCGGCACGATGGGGCTGGCCCGGTCGTGGCGCAGCGACATGACGTCCACGCACGTCCTGGGCGGGGACCCGACCAAAGGTTGAACCTGAAGTGGCACTTGAGGTGAAGGGCCAGGATTCATGCCGTGAGTCTCTCAGGATGTTCTCAAGAACGTAATATTCTGGCCGAACACGTGTTTTTTGTCCAAAGGCGTAGCCAAGCTCCTGTTTGAGCCATATATCCCGTGAATGACAACGATGTCATTTCTCTCGGTCCATCGGCGTGTCGGCTTGCCACAGCCTGAGTTTTCTTAATCTCGAGTTGTTCGTTCCGGAGACGGCTCCCTACTGTCCGGGCTGCGGGTGACAGGGCGGAGGTCCACGAAGGACCTCGAGGAAGCGCACTGTCTCCTCCCGCGACAATCGAAGTACGAAGGGAAACAGGACGACGTGAACCCCCTCCTTAAGGGCCTGCGCGGCACAGTGGTCGCCGTGGCTGTGGCCGGCCTTGTCCAATCGGTGGGCTCCATCGCCCTGGGGCCCCTCGCTGACGCGAGCAACGCCCAGATGACCGCCACGACGGCCGTGAACGTGCGGTCCGGCGCCTCCACGAGCGCGGCACGTGTGGGCATCCTCTACCGGGGGGAGAGGGTGCAGGCGGTCAGCAGCAGCAACGGTTGGACGGCCGTCACCCACGGTGGCACCACCGCCTACGTCGCCACGGCGTACCTGACCTCCAGTTCCGTGGTCGTGGAGAAGCCGTCGACATCGCAGCCGACCGGTAACGTCTTCGCCATCGCCGTGCTGAACCTCCGGTCCGGGCCGAGCCTCTCCGACGCTGTCTCGCAGGTGGTCACCACAGGCACCAAGCTGGGCCTGACGGGGACGATCAGCGGCGCCTACAGCCAGGTGCAGCACAACGGCAGGACGCTGTGGGCCGCCACCTCCTACCTCTCCGCCAGCGCCGGCGCGCCCAGCCAGTCGCTGCCCGCCACGACGGGCAAGGTCCGGGCCACCGCGGCGCTCATGATCCGCACCACCGGGGACCGCAACTTCGTCTCCGTCGGGGACGTGCCCAGCGGCACCATCCTCGACGTCACGGGCGTGGTGACCAACGGTCTCGCGCAGGTCGTGTGGCAGGGCAACGTCCGCTGGGTCAACAACTCCTACGTCACAAGGGTCTCGGGTTCGACCACGGCGCCCAGCGTGCCGAAGCCCCCCAAGACCACCACGCAGTACGCCACCGCCAACCTCAACGTCTGGCACGCAGCCACGGGGACGGCGTTCACCGGCGAGATCGCGCGCGGTTCCGCCGTGGCGGTCACGGGGACCGTTACGTCCGGTCGCGCCCAGATCGTGCGCAACGGTGCCGTGCGGTGGGTGACGGCGAAGTACCTCGGCGCCTCGGTGCCCTCCACGACTCCCGGCGGCAGCTCCGGTGGGGGCGGCAGCCTCAACAAGGGCTACTCCAGCGGCCTCGACCAGACGAACGCCAACGTCAAGAACATCGTGCGCCACATCTGGGCGAACTACCCGGCCATCACCACGATGTACGGCTGGCGACGCGACGTCACCCCTGACCACCCGGCCGGCCGTGCTGTCGACGTGATGATCCCCGGCTACAAGAGCAATAGCGCGCTGGGCTGGGAGATCGCCAGGTACATGCGTGCCAACGCCAAGCGGTTCAACATCAACTACATCATCTTCGACCAGCAGATCTGGAGCGTGGGCCGCGACAACGAGGGCTGGCGCAAAATGGCGAACCGTGGCGGTGACACCGCCAACCACAAGGACCACCCGCACATCAACACGTTCGGCTGACGCCGAACCCACGAAACGAGCGGCCAGTGTCCTCCCCCCCGGGCGCTGGCCGCTTCTGCACTGCCGAAGTGGGCACGCGATGCAGGCCAGGTGCGGGTTTGCGTCCCGACGACCACGGTGCACTATGCTGGCGGAGCGCAAACAACAGGTCCCCATCGTCTAGTGGCCTAGGACTCCGCCCTTTCACGGCGGCAACACGGGTTCGAATCCCGTTGGGGATGCCAACGGCCCACCCTCTCCGGGTGGGTTTCGTGCATTGTGGAGCGGTCTCAGGGCGTGGCGTCGTCCAGGGGCAGCCACGGCGGCTCGGCCCCGGGTGTGTCCGCAGGGGACTCGAACGTTGACCACCAGTGCTCGCTGCCCTCCGGCAACGCACGAGGATCGCACTCCTCCAGCACCTGGCGTATTTCCGCCTTGGCGTGTCGCAGTGTCTCCACCAACGCGGAGGAACCCCCCGCTGAGGCCCTCCACTGCTGCTCGAGGCGCACGCAACGGACCCGCAGGCCAATGATGCGGCGATGGCGGGCCGTCTGGTCCCCGCCCTGTTCGAGGACCAGCTCAGCGGCGCGCAGCCAGCCGTAATCCATGTTCACGGCGATCAGAGCCGGATCCACGGACATGGCGTCGTGGACGTCGAGCTCGGGCTGGATGACGAGGGCGTCGGTGGTGGCCGCGTACTCCAGTTCGTCCCTGCCGGCCTCGTCGATGAGGATCTCGGTGGAGCGCATCACGATGGCGAAAAGGTCGGCGTCGCGCATGGACTGTCGCGCGGGCACCCCCACACCCTTGGAGCTGATGAGATACGTCTTGTCGGCGGCCAGGTGCTGGATGGCCATCTCCGCCGGCAGGTTGTCCCGGACACCACCGTCGACGTAGGTTTCCGCGCCCAGCGGGACGGGGCGGAAGACTCCCGGGATCGAGCTGGATGCCAGCACACCCGTGGCCAGCGAATGCGGCCCCTTGTCGAAGAGTTGGTCCTCCCGGTCGACGAGCGCCCCGTCCTCGCGCAGGAACCGCAACGCGCCGGACTCCAGGGCCACCATGCCGATGCGCAGCGTCGTGCCCGCGTCCCGCACCCGCTGGGGATCGAACACCTCGGGGTCCAGCAGCTCCAGCAGCATGGGGCCAGGACGGTACAGCGACTTGGTCCGCTCCATCCCGCGGTGAATGGCCAGCAGGTCGCCGCCGATGCGTGGGAGCTTGCCGATGTTGCTGAACAGCTGGGTCAGGGTTCCGAGCGACCACTCGGGGGTGATCTCCTCGTCGGGGGTGAGAGCCATCTCCAGCGGCCCGGGGCTCGTCCTCGACGGGACGGGCGGGGATGCCGGGGACGTGGGGTTCGAGTGCAGGAAGGGCAGCTTCGGAAAGGACCGCGGCGGCGCGACGTGGGTCGGGGATGGGGGATTCATGAAGTTCAGCCAGCCGGGCGCCTCGCTCTGGGCGCGGACGAGCCAGGGGCGGGGCGTGAACATCTGGGCGGGGTCACGGAGCCCGCGCCAGATGCCGGTCAGTTGCTGGGCGAACCGGTGCTGGTCCTCGCGGTCCCGGTACTGGGCGAGCCCGGACGCCAGAATCGCGCCAGCGGAGGCCCCCACGAAGATGCTGGGGGTGAAACCTGGGTCGTGGCTGTAGAGGTAGTCCAGCGCACCCAACTGGAAACTGGCGCGTGACCCGCCGCCTGAGAGCACGCAGGCAACCCTTGGCTGGCGCCGTGCATGGCCGGTCAGCGGATTGTGGAGCCAGGACGAGGGGGGCATGGTCCAAGAGTCTACGGTTCCGGTGTTGCGGCTGCTCGCAACCCTGTCACCATGGTGGCGTGGACAACGCATCGCCTCGCCGCGACCTCAGCATCTTTGGATGGCTCGCGGTCGCCGCGGCCCTGGTCACCATCGCCCTCAAGACGGGCGCCTGGTGGGTGACGGGGTCCGTCGGTCTGCTCTCCGATGCAGCCGAGTCGGTGGTGAACCTTGTGGCCGCCGTGGTGGCGCTCGTCGCACTGAAGGTGGCAGCCAAGCCCGCCGACAAGAACCACCATTTCGGCCACTCCAAGGCGGAGTACTTCTCCGCCGCGGTGGAGGGCATCATGATCTTCCTGGCGGCCGCCATCATCATCGTCTTCGCCGTCCAGAGGCTGCTGGCCCCGCAGGGCCTCACGGAGGTGGGGCTCGGCCTGCTGATCTCGCTGGTGGCCGCCGCCGTGAACGGGGTGGTGGCCGTCGTCCTGCTCCGTGCCGCCCGCCAGTACCGGTCCATCACGCTGAAGGCGGATGGGCAACACCTCATGACCGATCTGTGGACCTCGGTGGGTGTCGTGGTGGGCGTGTCCCTGGTCTGGCTGACGGGCTGGAACTGGCTGGACCCGGTGGTGGCCATCGGCGTGGGGATCAACATCCTGTGGACCGGGTACCGGCTCGTCAAGGAGTCCACGGACGGTCTCATGGACATTTCCCTGCCGCAGCAGGACAACGCGCGCCTCCGGGAGATCCTCGCCTCCCATGCGGGTGAGGGCATCGACTTCCACGCGGTGCGGACCCGGGAGTCGGGGGCGAGGCAGTTCATGGAGATGCACATGCTGGTGCCCGGGGCATGGACGGTGCAGGAGGGTCACGATGCCATGGAGGATCTCATCGACGAGATCAACGCGGAATTTCCCGACCTGCGTGTGACGGGGCATCTGGAGCCCATCGAGGATCCACGCAGCTACGAGGACATGCACCTCTGAGCCGCCCCCTGAAGGGGCGACCCAGCGGCGGTGTCAGAGTTGGCGCGCCGGCCCGCCGGGGCGGGTGACGAGCACGCTGGCCCGGCCCTCCACCCTCGGGTACTCGCGCGTGTAGCGGGCGAGCCAGTCGGCGCCGAACGCCTCGGCATCGGATGTCCTCGTCAGGGCCCACACCGACCCCCCGAACCCGGCACCGAAACTGGATGCGCCGTCGGCGCCCAGCTCCCGGGCCAGCGCCTGGAGGCGGTTGGTCTCGGGCACCTGGTTGCCCAACGCCACGTCCGCGTTCTTCTGCGACAGGTCGGACAGGTGGCCGAAGGTCGCCAGGTCCCCGGTGCGCAGGGCCGCCGTCGCGGACGGGATGAGCTCCTCGGACTCCGTGAGGAACGCCCGCAACCTCGACGTCAGCTCGGGGGAGTGCCCCACCACGGCGCGGAGCCCCTCGGTGGCATCCTCGTCGGAGGCCAGGGCATCGGCGATGGTGACATCCGTGCGGCCGGTGGCGTCGTTCCAGGCGGAGACGATCTCCCGGGTGCGGATGGATGCCTGGTTGTACGAGGCGAGCGCCGCACCCGTCTTCTCCGCCAGCAGGCCGGAGACCGCCACCACGAACGACAGGTCGCCGGGCACGGGCACCGACTCGCCCTCCACGATGGGGCAGAACCGGAACTGGGTGAGGTGGTCGGCCTTGCAGCACAGCATCGCCGTGTGGTCCTCCGAGCCGCCGAACGTGCCCACGCCCCGCACACCCTCGAGCGTGCCGAACGTCATACCGTTCTCGAAGCACGCCATGTAGCCGGCCAGGTCGATGTCGTCGTGGATGTTGTCCCGCCACTGGGGGGTGTCCCGCAGACCGTTGTGCTCGATGAGGCTCAACGCCAGGGCCACCACCAGGGCGGATGACGACGACATGCCGCTGGCCAGGGGGAGGTCGGAGTCGATGTGCAGACGGGCCGGCCTGATCTCGCCGAAGTTCAGGCGGAGGCGGTCCAGCACGGCCGACACGTAACCGCCCCAGTGCCCGGAGGGGAGTTCCGGGGTCTCACCGGCACGCAGCACCACGTCGCCGGGGCTGGCGGTGGTGCTGGCGGTGGTGTGGGCGTCAGCGTCGGTGAGGTCGATGGTGACACCGCGGTCGACGGCGGCGAGCAGGGAGTTCCCTCCCGCGTAGTCGGTGTGCTTGCCGAACACCTCGAGCCGGCCGGGAACGAACCAGCGGGTCACAGACGCACCGCCACGTCTCCGAGGGCGTCCATCACGGAGGCAATGTCGCCGCGGTTGGACATGTCGAGCACCCCCACGTCGGCGCGGACCACACGGTAGGGGTCACCGCCGTCGATGGCGGCGCGGACGGCATCGGTGATCTCGTACTCTCCGCGGGCGGACAACGGGATGGCCCTGGCCGCCTCGAAGATGGCGGGCGAGCAGAGCCAGCAGTTCATGGAGAGCACTGCGCTGTCGCCGAGACGCTCCATGGTGGCGTCGTCGGGCTTCTCGACGAGTTCGGCGAGGTTGCCCTCGGGATCCGCGGTGGCCAGGGCGAACGCGGCGATCCTGTCGGCGGCGATGTTGGAGCGCTCGAGCATGGCGGCGCGCTCGAAGCCGA
>JBDSRF010000149.1:0-5347 GCA_039929445.1 Arachnia sp.
GAGGAGTAGTTGCAGGAGGTGGCGCCGTTGGGGGCGGTGAAGGCAATTTGGGTCAGCGTGACGTTGCCCGTGTTGATGACCTCCACCCACGGCTGGATGCGGTCACCGATGACACCGATGTCCCCTCCCGGGTACATGGCGTCCAGCACCGGCCGGAGGGTGAGCTCGGGGTCCGCCACGACGGGCGATGCTCCCTTGGTGGCCGACAGACGGGCGGTCGTCGACGACGTTCCCGCCGGGTTTGTGTAGGTGAAGAAGACGTCGTGGGTGCGGACGTCCGCCGTGGCGGTCGCCGTGACGGGGACGGTGACAACGGTGGACGCCCCAGCAGCAATGGCCGGAACGGCGACCTCGGGGCTGGTGAACCGCTGGTCGGCTGCGACCCTGATGGCGCCCGCGGCAAGCGCAGTACCCGACTGGTTTGTGATCGTCACGGAGGTCGCGGTGCTCACGCCACCCGGGTACGCACTGGCCGGCGCCACTGCGAGTGATCCGCAGACCCCGCCGAGCCAGTCGAGGTCAAAGCTGGTGAAGGAGAGGTGGCGATAGCCATCGCGCTCGTAGAAAAGTCCGTACCTTCCGCCGCGCTCACCATTGCCGTCGGCCAGTGCCGTGAGAGTGGAGTACCCGGTAGCGCCCGACTGCACGACCTTGCTGACAGGCCACGTCTGCCCGTCATCGCAGCTCATCCTGACGGTGAGGTTGCGGCGAACGTTCTGGTTGGCCGTGTTGGAGAACAGCAGGACCTTGGACTTCGGGTCGGATGCGGGGGCATCGGGGAACGCACGGATGATGGAGCCGTTATTGGCAGGATCGGGCAGTTCGGTGTCCTGGGAGAAGGCCGTGTAGGTGGCTCCGCCGTCGGTGGAGGTGGCCACGCGTCGGTAAGGAGCGGCACGGGAGTTGAGCATCACATCACCGTTGCTGAGCTCCACGGTCTTGTTCTCGTCGGCACCGGGTCCGACGGGGGCGGAGGTCTGCCACGAAGCACCACCGTCGTCGGAGAAGACGCTGACGGCGTAGTTCTGACCTCCGATGCGAACCGTGTACTGCTGGATGAGACGGCCGGCGTGCGCTCCGTGACGCAGCTGTATGCCCTCGCCGGAGGCCGCGAACATGCCGCCCCACGCCCTCCCCTGTTTGATGTCGGAGGTGATGCGACGGTGGGTCCATGTGGCGCCATTGTCATCCGAGACGGAGTAGTCGGCGTGCAGCACGTTCGGGTCGTTGGCGTTCTGGCCGGTGGTGGAACTGGCGAACCCTGCGTTGATCGAGGCGGCGTAGAAGACGAACACCTTGCCCGTCTCACGGTCCACCAGCACCGAGGGATCGCCGAAGCCGTTGGGCGCGGCCTCCTGCCGGATGATCGTCTGCGGACCCCACGTCGTACCACCATCCGTGGATCGCCGCATGAGCAGCGTGATGTTGCTGGGCAGGTCGTTCATGGTGGGGCGGCCGTCGTAGACGGCAATGATGTCACCGTTGTTCAGCTGCGTCTGGGCAGCAATGCGGTACCGGAGCCAGCCACCATCACCGGGGGTGGCGAGGTCACGCAACGTGAGATCGGGGTCGACCCCGTCACCCGACTGCGCGGGGACGGGCGGTGCCGCGGAGGCGGCCTGGAACTGGAACGTGCCCATCAGGGGAACCACCAACCCCAGGGACAAGAGGATGGAGAACAGACGGCGCAGGTGCATGGGGGATCCTCGATGATCACGGTGAAAGTTGTTGCGAACACTAACGGCCGCCGGCCGTCATCTGACATCAGATTAGTGGTGTTGATCATCCGAAATGATCGGGTCCGGCCCCATCGGGACCCTTCCAACCTGGGCACATCCTTCGAATCACCACAGAGAGATGGTGCAAAGAACGGGGGCCCGGCGTGCCGCCGGACCCCCGTTCATTCAACTGTGATGGTGGCTTCTCTCAGTTGAAGAGCACCAGGTTGTTGAACACGAACTGCGGTGACAGACGGTAGGTGTAGCCACCGCCGGCCTTGGCTGTGCTCACGACGATGTCCGTGAGGATCCACGTGCGGCACCCATTGCGACCTGTGCGGGGAGTGTCGCATTCGGTCATCCAGTTCCGACCGGCCTGATCGACCCACGACCCGGTGTTGCCCAGGGGGTTGTTCCGCCACAGGCTGCGCGACGAGGGCAGGTAGGTCAGGTTGTTGAAGTGCCATCCCGTCTCCGACACGAAGGCACCTCCCCTGGCCATGACCTGCGTCGACCAGATCTGCGTACGGCACCGGGTCGTCTGCGAGTACTTCTCGCATGAGGTGTACCAGTGACGGCCATTCACGTGGTGGAACCCCGGCGTTGTGTAGAGGTCCCCGGGGGCGGGTGGCTGGGTGGTCGCACTCGGCTTCACCGACGGCGTCACGCTCGGCGTTGCCGTCCTTGTCGGCGCGAGCGTCGCCGTGGGGGTCACGGTCGGGCTTGCCGTCGCGCTGGCTGTGGAAGTCGCGCTCGGGCTTGCCGTCGCGGTGGCCGTGGGGGTCACGGTCCCTCCCGTCACGATGATCTCCACCGTGGCCGAGGCATCCATGCCCTCGACTCTGACCACCACCGAGGTGACAGCCTCGGCCGGGACGTCGATGTCGGCACGGATGAAGCCGTTGGCATCTGCGACCGTCTGCACGGTCGCGGCATCTCCCACGTGGATGTCGACAGTCTCGCCGGGGGCAAACCCGCCCCCGGTGAGGACCACCGTGTCTCCGGGTGACGCCTTCGACGGTTCCACGGCGATGCGCGCCGCCGCGGGTTCATCAGCCAGCGGGCCAGGAGCCGCCACGGAGGTACCCTGGAAGACCAACTCGGCCGCGTGCGTGAACGAACCACCGGTGCTGTAACCAGAGGTCGCCGTCAGCTTCACATAGCGCCCCGTCACTGACTCGCCGAACGAGACGGTGTGGCGTTGCGGCACGGCCACGGGCCACTCGCCCGAGGCGACGCTGGTCCATGTTGCATCCACTGGCTCGAGGTAGGACAGGTCGTTGAGCTGGTCCTGCGTGGGTGGCACGAAGGTGCCACCTGAGGCGACCTCCAGCTTGTACTTGCCGATCTGGCCATTGCGGGGGTTGCCGTCCAGGATCCTCGGCACATAGGTGAAGCTGCCGAGTTCCCGCTCCTTGCCGAGGTCGACGATGATGTAGTGCGGGAACGGAGCGACGCCACCGCTCCACTGGGTGTGCCAGAAGGTGCCCTCGTTGCCGTCAACGGCCATGCTTGCCCAGCCGTTGGGGGCGCCCTCCCCCGTGGGCTCCAGCGAGTCCCATCCCGCAACGGAGAGCTCCGTGTGGGAAATGGCTGCCGGGTTCACCAGGGCGATGCTGACCGGGGACGAGATCACACCCGACGGGTGGACCAGACTGGCGTTGATTGTTCCGGTGCTTCCGGTGTTGGGGGCGCGCAGCGTGAAAGTGATCCGGCTGTCTCCCGCCGCGACCCACTGGGAGCTCGGCGCAACCTGCCAGCCTTCGGGCACCTCGACGTCAACCCTGCTCATCTCCGGTGCACCGGTGACGTCCATGGTGACGACGGTGTCGCTGGAGTAGTCCATGGACGTCGCGACATCGACGTACTCCAGCGAAGAGACAGGGGCGAGCGTGTACCGGCCACCGACAGCGCCCTCGAAGGTGATGACACCGCCGGACGTGGTGGCGGTGACGGCGGCGCCGTCCTCGTCCACCACTTTGACGCCAGCATCCGCCATGGCCGAATGGATGTTGATGGGGCCGTCACTGGCGGTGTCGATCCGGATCTCCGTGGCGTTACCGGAGGCCCACGTTGCACCCACCGTGACGTTGTTCCACGCGCGGATCCCGTCGAAGGAGCCCTGTGAGGCCCACGCGGAGGGAAGTGCCGGGAGAACGCTGACGCGGTCGGCGTCGTTCTGGACGAGCATCTCGTTGACGCCCGAGGTCCCGCCGAAGTTGCCGTCGATCTGGAACGGCGGGTGCGCGTCCCACAGGTTGGCATACGTGGAGTTGCGAATCAGGTTGCGCAGCATCTGGTGGGAGTGATCACCGTCGAGCAGTTGGGCCCAGAAGTTGACCTTCCATGCCATCGACCAGCCGGTGCCTCCGTCGCCGCGGTCACGAAGACTTGCCTCGGCCGCCGTCGCCAACTCGGGGGTGTCCGTGGGCGAAATGGCCCGCCCCGGGAACAGCGAGTACAGGTGGGACACGTGGCGGTGCCCCGACTCGCCCGTGATGCCGTCGGTCTTCCACTCCTTCATGAGGCCGTCGTCGCCGACGTGCAGGCCACGATCCATCTTCGACAGCGCTGCGGAGATGTCTGTGACGTCCCCTTGCTTGCCGAGGACCTCGGCTGCAGCAATCGTCGACTCGAAGACCTCTGCCGCCACCTGCTGGCTCATGGCTGCGCCGGCCGTGAACGGACCCTGCTCCGGCGAGTACGAGGGGTTCGCCACCAGGGTGCCGTCGCGCGGATCAACCTGCAGGTACTGCTCCCAGAAGTCGGCAGCGCCCTTGAGCACGGGCCACGCCTCGTCCCGCAGGAAGTCGACGTCGCGGTTGTACAACCACTCCCAGTAGAAGGCCTGCGCAAGCCACGCGTTGGCCTCCGGGAACCAGAAGGCGGTGGACCAGTCGAAGACACCGGTGAAGCCGAACGGCGTGGTCTCGTTCATGACCATCCAGCCCTTGTCGAACCCAAGCACGTTGCTTGCTGAATCCGTGCCTGCTGCCGAAAGATCCTTGATGTAGTCCAGGTAGGGAGACGTCGTCTCCCCGAGGTTGGCCGACAGAGCCGGCCAGTAGTTCATCTGCAGGTTGATGTTGGTGTGGTAGTCAGAGCTCCACGGAGGATCGTTCCGGTTGTTCCACACTCCCTGGAGGTTGGCCGGCAGGGATCCCTCCCGCGAGGAGCTGATCAACAGGTAGCGACCGTACTGGTAGTAGAGGGTCTCCAGGGTGCGGTCCTGCGCGGTCGTACCGTTGTAGGCCGATCGAGCCGCGTCCGTGGTGGAGGTGAGGGTCGCCCCGTTCAGGTCGAGCTTCACCCTGTCGAACAGTTCTTTGTAGTCGGTTTCATGTGCCGCCTGGAGGGCGTCGAAGCCCTTGGCGGCGGCAGCATCGACGACGGAGGTGACGCGGGATTTCAGCTGCCCGCTCGTCTCGCCGGTGCGGTACGCCGGGTAGGAGAGTTGGTAATCCGTGGCGGCTGACCACACCAGCCAGGCGGAGTCCGCGCCAGTCACAGTGACCGTGGCGCCGGACGCGTCGATGGTCCCGCCCTGCGTGGTGATCTGGGTCTGGGCGTTGTACTGGAGTCCGTTGCTGGCGAGCGTGCCGGTCACGTCGATACGACCGGTCTTTTCG
>JBDSRF010000150.1:0-2043 GCA_039929445.1 Arachnia sp.
GCACCACTACTGCGCAACTGCCGACTGGATGATGCATTTGGAGGTCTCTGAGAGCTGTGTTTCTGGTCGGGCGACCCCGGTGTCACGTGGCCCTCCCCACTCCCAGCGGCGACTTCCGCCGCTCCCGCAGGAAACCAAAGAAGCGCTGCGAGAGGTTGGTCACCAACAACGACAGAATGAGCACACCGCCAATGGCGATTCCCTGGGTGTATCCACTGACGTTGAGAAGTTGCAGGGACTTGCGCAGAATCATGATCAGGAGACTCGCGAGCACAACACCGGTGATCCGACCCTTGCCGCCGAGAAAGCTGACACCGGCGAGGAAGACCACGGTCACCACATCGAGTTCCAGTCCGAGCCCACCGTCCGGAGCAATCTGGCTGGTGAGCCCGATGAGAATCATTCCCGCGAAGGCAGAGACGAGTCCGGACACTACGAAAAGCAGAAACCGAATCCGTGTCACATGCACGCCGTTGTAGTGGGCCGTGTCGGGATTACCCCCTATTGCGTAGATGCGCCGGCCCACGGTGCTTCGATGCAGCACCACGGCGAACACGACGGCGAGCACCAGGAACGGCACGATCGCCAGGGGAATGATGAGACCGGGGACATTGTTGTTGCCCAGGGCGGTGAAGAAGTCGGGCAGCGGTGAGATGGGCGTGCCCCCCAGCAGGACGTAACAGAGGCCGCGAAACAGTGCCAGCGTCCCCAGTGTCACAAGCAGGGAAGGAAGGCCAAGCACAGCGACGAAGAAGCCGTTGACAGCCCCACAGAGGACGCCGGTGATCGCGGCAACGACGACCACCGTCGTGACCGCCGCGCCAGCCTGAAGGGCCAGTCCGCCCGCCACCGACGACAGGGCCGCGATGCTGGCCACGGAGATGTCAATGTCGCGGACAATCACGAGAAGGGCGAGCGGAAGCGACATCAACGCGACCGGGGCGAACGTCGCCATCGCAGTCGAGATGCTGAACGGCTGTGTCAGGCCGGGAACGGTGACAGCCGCCACTGTCCCCACCACCACGACCAGAACCAGGAGGACGAACTCCCATGACTTCGTGAGCGAAACGAGTGTGGTCTTCATGTTCGAGCCCCTCTCATGCGCTTGGCGCTCCGTCTGCTCAGGATCGTGTCGACCAGCACCGTGAGGAGAATGGCGCCGCCGAAGAAGGCCTGCAGGTAGGAGGGATTGATCCTCGCCACGGTGATGGCGTTCTGGATGATGATGAGTCCAATCGTGCCCAGCAGCACTCCTGCCACAGTCCCCGCGCCACCTCGAAGTGCCACTCCACCGACAACGACCGACGCGATGAAAGTGAGCTCAAGGCCGTAGGCCAACTGCCCGTCCACAGTTGCGTAATGGGACGCCCACATGGCACCCGCGAAGCCCGCCATGACGCCGGAGATCGCAAAGGCGGCGAACGTCCGGGCCTCGGTCTTGATCCCGATCAGGTCAGCCCCCGCCGGGTTGGATCCGGTGGCGTAGATGTCGCGGCCGAAACGGGTGTTGCGCAGAAAGAGCGCAAAGACGGCGAAGAGCGCCAGACCCATCCAGATGAGGACGGAGACGCCCAGAAGGCTGGCGTTCGTCCAGGCCAACCATTGTGGTGGCACCATCCCCGAGGAGATCTGCCGGCCACTGGAGAGAATGGCATCGATCCCCCGAAAGATTGCCAAAGTGCCGAGCGTCACGACGATGGAGGGAACACGACCGTAGGCCACAACAACACCGTTGAACGCCCCACAGAGCAGGCCTACCCCGATCGCAATAAGAATGCCGAGGACCGCCGGCGCATTCGGGAGGCCGCTCATGGTGGACGCCGCCACATAGGCGGACAATCCGATGACAGAGCCCTGCGACAGGTCAATGTTGCGTGTCAGCATCACCACCATCTGCCCGAGGCAAGCGACGCCGTAGAGAGTGGTGGTCACGCCCAGGTCCTGGATGTTGGAGAGGCTCAACAGGTTGGGATTGATGATCCCCAACGGGAGGAGAACAAGGATGATGGCCATGACCAAACCCATCTCCCGTCGTGCCAGGAC
>JBDSRF010000151.1:0-9273 GCA_039929445.1 Arachnia sp.
CCAACACCCCGCCGGCGCCGCTGGCGACACGTCTGGTGGAAGTCTTCGTCCACGGCGAGGACATCCGCAGGCCCCTGGGGATCACCCACACCCCTCCCGTCGCGCAGGTGGTCGAGGCCCTCTCCCACCAGCTGCGCACCAGCACTGCTCTCGGTGGCAGCAAGCAGTCCGCAGCGGGCTGGCGCCTCGTCACCACCGACGCGGACTTCGCCCATGGCACCGGCCCGGAGGTCCACGCCACCGCACTCACCCTGCTGATGGCGGTGTCAGGTAGGCGCGTCGCCGCGACCGACCTCACAGGCCCCGGGGCGGTCCGCTTCGCGTCGCGGCACTGACCCCTGGATGTGAGCAGCCCATCCCAGCAGACGCTGGGATGGGCTGACCCTGACTCACGCGCGTTGTCCGGGCGCCGCCTGTCGCCGACGACTCGGAGGGATCAATCGATGGGCACCGCCGCCTCGTCCGCCTCCACCTCGGCCTGGCTCTCCGGCCAGGTGGAGCCGACGAGTTCACGGGGAACCGGACCGTAGTCGATCTTCATCCACCGCAGCATTCCAATCACGAGCACGATGACGATGAAGCTGAGCGGGATGGCCGTGATGATCGCGCTCGTCTTGATCGTGTTCAGATCCGCCTTGATGAATGACATCGTCAACGGCACGGCGGCCAGCATGATGCACCAGAACAGCCGCAGGAACGGGGAGGGGTCCTCCCCCTCACGCAGACCCGGCGTGACCGTTGAGGCGAGTGTGAAGGACGCGGAGTCCAGCGTGGTCGCCAGGAAGAGCACGGACATCAGGGCGAAGGCGATGATGAACACCGAACTGATCGGAAGCTGCTGCAACATCGTGATGACGAGCCCGTCCTGGCCCTGCGCGGCCAGCACCGCGGGGGCGTCGACCTTGCCCGTCATGTTCGCATTGATGCTGAAGCTCTGGAGGACGCCGAAGAAGACCATAAGGCCGATGCTGCCGCTGCCCACCATGTTGGCGATGAGTGCCCGGATGGAACGGCCGCGGGAGACCCGCGTCACGAACAGCGCCATGAAGGGCGTGTACGTGAGCCAGTAGAGCCAGTAGAAGACCGTCCAACTCTCGGGGAAGCCCGAGTTGTTGATGGGATCGGTCCACAGGCTCATCCGCACGAAGTTCTGCAGCATCAACCCGAGCCCGTTCACGGAGTTCTTGATGATGAACATCGTCGGGCCGAGCACGAGGACCACCGCAGCGAAGGCGATGGCGAGGTTGGTGGCGGCGCCACTCAGCCGCTTCATGCCCTTGGAGATACCGATGAAGGAGCTCAGGGAGAAGAGGACGGAGACGAAGATCACGATTGCCAGTTCGAGCCAGAAACTCGTCTGGAACCCCATGGCGGTGGCAACGGAGCGGCCGATCAGCGGAATGGTCAGACCCAGGGTGATGCTCAACGCACCGAACACCGTGAAGATGAACACGAAGTCGATGATCTTGCCGATCCACTTGTGTCGACCCAGTCCCGTGACGCTCAGGAAGGTTGCGCTCAGGCTGAGGCCCTTGTTCCGCCGGACGTGGAAATGGTAGGCAACGGGCAGCGCCACGAGGCAGTAGAGACCCCAGGCGCTGAACCCCCAGTGGAAGAAGTTGTACGGCAGCGCCCACTCATACGCCGTTGCCGATTCCGGCTCGATACCCAGGGCGGGCGTCGTGTAGTAGTACACCCACTCCGTGAACGCCCACACCATGGTGGCCGACCCCAGCCCCGCGGACAGCATCATGGCCACCCAGCTGTACGTTGAGTACTCGGGGTCGCCCTTTCCGAGGCGGATCGAGCCGTACTTGCTGAACGCCAGGCCCAGAAGGAGCAGGAGGCCGAAGAAGGCGAACAGCAACGTGTAGGAGCCGAAGAACTCGCTCCCAGCAGTGAAGACCACGTTGGCGACGCGCTTGGCCCGCTCCGGGTCAAGGGCAAGGTAGATCACCAGGCCGAAGATCAGGACAAGACTCACGACGATCAGGGGAACGTCGACGCCTTTCGTTTTTCCATTCGACAACTTTGTCGACATGCGCTGGCTCTTTTCTTTAGAAGATTCGGTAGTTGTCGAGGACGTCATCGTTGAGTACGACGCCAAGGCCCGCCCCGGTGGGCGGGGAGACGCGACCGTGGTCGGCACGGACGGGGTCCTTTACCAGGTCGGTGAACAGGGGGGAATCGCTGGCGGACATCTCGACGAGATGCGCCTCCGGTCGCGAGACGAGGAAGTGGGCCGTGGCGGCATTCAGGATTCCGGTGCTGAACCCATGGGGAACGAGCCGGATCTGCCGCTCGACAGCCAGGTCGGCGATGCGCATGATCTCCGAGATGCCGCCACAGCGCGTGATGTCGGGCTGGACAACGTCCGGGCGTGCGACATCCATGAACGTGGCGAACTCAAAGCGGGTTTCCAGCGCTTCGCCGCCGGCGATCGTGGTTCCGGAGTCGCGGGAGAGTTCCGCGTACCCGCCGAAGTCGTCGGCTGGCACCGGTTCCTCGGCCCACTCGAGGCCGATGTCGCGATACAGCCGGAGTGCTGTCTCGGCACGACGGGCGGTTCCCCATCGACCGACGAGGTCCACCATGAGCTGGAAGTCGGGACCGACGGCCGCGCGCATGGCTTCAAGATGGGCGAGGTCGGCGTCCAGGTCGTACCCGAACGCGGCTCCCCCGATCTTGGCGCCCACCAATCCCTGGTCCTTGAGGCCGAGCGCGGTGGCAGCCGAGGCGTCGGGGTCGGCCGTGGGGATGAAGGTGCCATAGGCAGGGAGGTCCGAGTGCATCCGAGGACCGAGCAGTTCGCAGACGGGTACGCCACGGGCCTGGCCCGCAATGTCCCACAGGGCGATGTCGATGGCGCTGATGGCATGGATGGCGGCGCCACGCCTGCCCAGGTAGGTGGTGCCGGCATACATCTCCTGCCAGAGGTCCCCGATGGGGTCGGGATCCTTCCCCAAAAGCACTTCCTTGAGGCCCATGCACGATGAGTGCGAGTACGGCGCATCAACGTAGGCCTTCAGCACTTCCGGCGATGTGTCCGACTCACCGATGCCCACCAGACCCTCGTCTGTGTGCACACGAACCACTACGGCATCCTCGCCCCATTCCTGTCGTCGCCCCTCCACCGGGACTCTCATTCCGATGACTTCAATGTCACTGATGCGCATGTCGCTCCATCCCTCGATAGGCAGGCACCTGTATGATAGGTTACAGGATATGACACCGACGTCAACAGATTGTCCAGCCCGAATCCAGATTGCCGCCGTTCCGGTGTCGGGAGCATCCACCGAATGGTCAGGCCAGGTGGGGGGCGCCGTCAGCACCACCACCTTCGTGCGGGTCGAAACCTCCCAGGGCCTCGTCGGTCACGGTGCGACCGCCTCGTACTCCTCCGGATGCGCTGACCTCAGTCAGTTGGAAGCGGCCCGCGTGCTCGGGTCGGGACTGCTGCGCGACGAGACACTGGAGCCCGCAGCGCTGCTGCGCATGAGCCACGAGATGCCCCTCACCCCGCAGTACGGAGCGCTCTCGGCACTCGACATTGCCTTGTGGGACGTCCTGGGGCAGCGCGCAGGGATGCCCCTGTACCAGTTGCTGGGCGGGGTGGACCGCCCAATGCGCGGCTACGCCTCCATGCCGTTCCTGGGATCAGCCGAGAACTATCTGCAATCCATCGACGAGCTGCGACGGGCCGGCTACACGGCATTCAAGCTGCACACCTGGTGTGAGTACGGGAAGGACGTCGAGCTGGTGAAGGACGTGTCCGAGGCCCTGGCCGGGACTGGCCTGGCCCTGATGCTGGACGTGGAACAGTCCTATTCACGCGTCGAGGCGGCCCGGATGGCGCGCATCCTCGACACCTACGAGTGGCGGTGGTTCGAGGCCCCGCTCCCCGACACCGACGTCGAGGGCTACGCGTCCCTGCGGCAGCGCTGCCTCACCCCCGTCCTCAACTCCGGCAACAGGGTCATCGACCCGAGGGGCGTCATGGCGGGAGCCCGGAGCTCCGCCTGGGATGCCGTGCGATTCGACACCACCGTGGCAGGTGGAATCACGGCAGCCCGCAGCCTCAGTGCGATCGCGAGGATGTTCGACCTCCCAGTGGAACTCCAGAGTTGGGGCCACAGTCTCATTGAGGCCGCGAACCTCCACGCGGCCCTCGGCTTCACCACCAGCGAGTTCTTCGAGATCGCCGTTCCCCGCGACCCGTACGAACTCGGGGTGTCCTCCCCCATCCGCATCGACGGAGCGGGACAAGTGCGCGCCAACCAGCGTGCAGGCCTGGGAGTCAGCCTTGACTGGGACGCCGTCGAGCAGGCGGCTGTCGTTCACCACATCCTCACCTGAGGGCGCCTGCGCGGCTACGCCTCCATCGGGGGGATGAGATCCCCCACGCCGGCCTGCCGATTCTCCACGAGAAGCCGCGTCATGGGGGCGTCCCGGAAGGGCTGGGCGCCGTAGTCGCGGTACTCGTCAGAGTCCACGTACCGGAAGTGCCGAACGACCGCATCCCGGAGTCGTTCCTCGTCCTGCGCCGTGAGCGCATCGGCGATCGCGCGATGTCCGGGGACGTCGTAGGCGTCGGCCGACTCCACGGCGGCCGGCCTCGCACAGACAAACATCACCATGTGCAGGGGACGGAGCATGATGTTCAGCGCCTCCTGATTCACCGCGTCCAGGAGCGCTCTGTGGAAGTCGAGATCCGCTGCGTGAGCACCGTCCCAGTCGGCTGCGTCGACAGCCTTCTCGAAATCGGCGAACGCCGTCCGGACACGTTCCCGCTGCTCAGGGCGGCTGCGCGACGCCGCGAGCGGCACCAGCGCCTGCTCCACGAGGGCCCTGCCCTCCATCACGTCATGGAGCGAGTGCTCTGACCGGGCGAGGCGTCCGAGAACGGTGCGGGACAACGTTTCGTCGGTGGGTGGGCTGACGCGCGTCCGCTGGCCGGCCCGCACGTCGATGAGGTCCCGGGCAGACAGACTCCTCAGTGCCGCCCGCACCACGCTGCGGCTCACGCCGAAGATCTCGCACAGGTCGCTCTCACTCGGCAGGTACTCCCCTGCCCGCACCCTCCCGAGGAGGACATCCTGCTCGATCCGATCGGCCACCTGGTCGCTGAGGAGTTCAGTGGTTTCACGCAGGGGAGACCTCGTCAGCCCCCGCTGCTCGGCCGGGACCCCGGCCCGGCCCCCGGTCGTCAGCCCGTGTGCGCCGGGTCCCGAGACTGGATTCATCAGACCTTCACCTTCGCTCCGGCCGACAAAACCCCTCTGACGGCGTGCGTCATCCTATCGCCGCCGACTCCCGGCCGCGGCGGGCCCCCTCCAGCGTCGCCGACCGCCTGCAACCTCAGGATCCGGTGATCAGGCTGCCGGGCAACTCGAAGTTGTTGGTCTCCGGGTCCTGGCTGTTGACAACCTTCGCCTCCACGAGGTCGGCGACCTTGGTAGCGATGGCGGGCCAGTCCTGCTTGACGGTGGAAACGAAGGGTCCGCCCTTCTCGATCTCGGCCAACGCGAAGTCCTGGCCGTCGACACCCACGACGGGGACGTTGGTGATGCCGGCCGCCTCCAGCGCCTGAACGGCGCCCAGCGCGGGCTCGTCCCAGCCGCCCCAGATACCCGTCACCTCGTCCGCGCGGGCGGACATGATGTCCTGCACGGAGGCGCGTGCGTTCTCGACCGGTCCGGGGACCTCGACGTGCTTGGCCTCCAGCACCGTGATGCCGGCATCCTCGAACGTCTTCTTCGCCCCCACGGCACGGGCACGCACGCCCGGGTGCGGGTCGTGGGTGAGCATGACGACTGCACCCTTGCCGCCCATGGCGTCGATGAGAGCCTGGGCTGACTGCTTCCCGAGGTCGGCGTTGTCACTGGTGACGTTGGCGACGATGCCGTCGGCGGCACCCGCGTCGATGGCGAAGACGGGAACCCCGGCGTCGGCGGCGGCCTTGAGGCCCAGCGAGATCTGCGTCGGGTCACCCGTGCCCAGCACGATGGCGTCCGGCTTCTGGGCGGCGGCGTCCTGGAAGGCGCTGTTGAGCTTGTTCATGTCTCCGGCGGTGTCGACGACACTGACGTCCCAGCCGCGCTTCTCGCCGTCGGCCTGGAACAGGTCAATGACCTCCTTGGTGGCAGCGTTGGCGAGGTAGGGGGTCAGCACCTGCACGCTGACGGCCTTGGCCTCACCGACGGCGGAGGTGGCGGGATCGGCGGGGTCCGTGCCGGCGTCGCTGCCGCAGGACATCAGGGCGAGGCTGGTTGCCGCTGCCACGGCGATGGTGCTCCAGAACCTTCTCGTCTTCATGGGTGGTGCCTTCCTCAGGTGATGTCGCGGCCGGAGCGGACGTGCGCGAGCCGGCTGAAAGTGGGCTTGAGGGCATCGTAGAGGCCCCGATGGATCGGCAGGAGCGCCTGATACTCCCCGTGGACAGCTGACGGGGTCGTCTCGGTGTGGATCCCGTGGTCGAAGACGGGCTTCATCCTGTGCTCCAAACCCACGGCGTCCGCGGCGGCACAGGCGGCGGAGTGGGCACCCGGAGCCTCCGCATGCCCCGTGACGATGGTGGCCCCGAAGACATCTGCCAGCAACTGCCGCCAGATCCCGCTGCCGGAGGCGCCACCGACGAGCGGGATGCGATCCTGCCGGATGCCCATGGCATCGGCGGCGTGACGCAGCCCCATGGCGACGCCAGTCAGGACGGCCAGGTACAGGTCCGCATCGGTGGTGGATTCCTCCACGCCGATGAACGCGCCGCGCAGGTCGCCGTCGCGCACGGGCGTCCTCTCCCCCGTCAGACCGGGCAGGCCGAGCGGCCGGTCACGGACGCGTTCGAGCCGGAGGGCTGCGATCTCCTCGGCCTCCGCGAAACTCCGGCCGGGCAGCAGGGTGGTCAGCGCCCACGCTGACGCTGACCCTGCGGACTGCACGGCACCGATCCGGAGCCGCTCCGACCAGCCGGGCATGACGAGGGAGTGGATGGGCGACGGCTCCAGGTCGAGCGCGGGGGTGATGCCGGCGAGCCACCCGGTGGTGCCCAGGTAGAGGTAGGCGTCGCCCGGTTCGGACCCGACGAGCCCGTCGGTGGTGGAGCCGGCATCACCCATGGCCAGCACCAGCGGGGTTCCGGGCCTCAGCCCCAGCTCCGTGCCGGCAGCGGGGCTGACCTCGCCGACCATGGCGTCGCCGGTGACGAATCCCACGAGCCGTGGGAGTTGCCCCTGCCGGGCGCCAGCCGCGGTGACGGCATCGGCGAACCAGTCGCGGGCACCCACGTCGAGGAGTCCCGTCGCGGAGGCCGTGGTCACGTCGCACGCCGCGGCCGCACCCGCGCGCCACGCCACGAAGCCGGCAGGGCCCATCAGCAGGTGCTCCGCATCGAGCAGTGCGCCCGGCTCGTGATCGGCCAGCCACGCGATCTTGGCCGGCACCGTGGAGGTGTCCTGGTGGTTGCCGGTGCGCCGTTCCCAGTCGGGGATGGCACGGGTCAGGCGTCGGTGCTGGGCGCTCGCACGGATGTCGGAGTACAGCATGGCGGCGCGGAGGGCATGGCCGTGGGCGACGGGGATCAGGTCCTGCATCTGGCCCGTGAGGCCGACGGCCGCAATGTCGGCGGCCACCCCGCAGCGGCTCAGCACGGCGCAGGCAGCGCTCCACCAGTCCTCCGGGTCCTGCTCCACCACCCCGCCCGCTGAGGTGCGCGTCGGGTAGGGCTCGGACGCCTCCGCCACGAGGGTGCCGTCGAGGTCCACCACCACCAGCTTTGCGCTGGACGTGCCCAGGTCCAGCCCGGCGACGAGGGACATCAGCGTCGCCGCCGGACAATCTGCGACAGGCTGACGGCCAGCACGATGATGACGCCGGTGAGTACCTGCTGCACGTAGCTGTTGACCTGCAGCAGATTCAGGCCGTTGCCGAGCACCCCGACGATGCCGAGGCCGACGACGGTGCCGCCAATGGTGGGCTGCCCCACGCGCGACAGGGTCACGCCCAGGAAGACGGCCGCGATGGAGGACAGCATCAGGGGGTCACCCGCCGTCGGGTGGGCAGATGCCAGGCGAGCGGTCAGCACAACGCCTGCCAGGGCCGAGCCGACGCCGGAGACGAGGAACGCGCTGAACCGGACGGCCCGGATGTTGACACCCGAGAGTCGTGCCGCCTCCGGGTTGCCTCCGACGGCGTACCACTGCCTCCCCAACACGGTGCGCGAGAGCACGAACCACACCACCAGGGACAGCACCACGGCGATGACCACAGGCATGGGAACGGACCCCAGTCGCCCCTGCCCGATAGCCACGAACGCATCCGGCAGGCCGAAGATGGTGCTGCCATTGGACAGCAACAAGGCCAGGCCTGTGAAGGACGTCATGGCCGCCAGCGTCGCGATGAACGCGGACAGCCCGAGGTGGGCCACCAGGAATCCGTTGATGGCGCCGGCCACCAGCCCGGCCAGCAGTCCCACCGCGATGGCAGGCGCCACGGGCATCCCGCCCGCCAGCAACTGCGCGACGAGCACCCCCACGAGGCTGGCGAGGGCGCCCACCGACAGGTCGAAGTCGCCCACCACCATGACCACGCTCTGCACTGCCGCCACCATGGCCAGCACCGCGATCTGCTCGAGGATGTTGGTGAAGTTCCCGACCGTGAGGAAGATGCCCTTCTGGTCCAGGACGGTGAACAGGATGATCAGCACCAACAGGCCCAGCAGGGTCCCGTAGGAGGCGAGGCGCGCAGGCAGGGCGGAGCGTCTGTGCGGGGCGCGCTGCGGCCCTGCCGTCGTGGTGGCGGTCATGCGTCAAGTCTCCCGTAACAGAGGTGGAGGATGGTCTGCTGATCGGTGGCGGCGGCGGCGACTATGCCGGTCAGGCGCCCCTCGTGCAGGACGGCGACGTCGTCCGCGAGCCCCAGGAGTTCGGAGATCTCACTGGAGACCACCACCACGGCGACCCCGTCGGCGGTCAACCGGCGGATGAGCTGGTAGATCTCGGACTTGGTGCCGACGTCGATGCCCCGGGTGGGCTCGTCCAGCAGCAGCACCCGTGGCTTCCGGGCCAGGTACTTGGCGAGCACCACCTTCTGCTGATTGCCGCCGGAGAGCTCCGCCACGTCCTGCGTCACCGAGGTGGCGCGGATCTGCAGCTCCTCGGCCTGCCGGCGGGCCAGCGCCCGTTCCCGGCGGGGCTGCATGACCCCGCCCCTGCTGAGCGCCTTCAGGCTGCCGAGGCCGATGTTGGTGGCGATGCTGGCGTTCATCACGAGGCCCTG